>JAUIIK010000157.1 GCA_030431755.1 Chloroflexia bacterium | reverse complement strand
GAGTATGGCTTTGAGCGCCTGACCGGTGTGCGAGCGGGCGATCTCGGCAACCTCCTCAGGCGTGCCAAGCGCGACGATGTCGCCGCCGCGTTCGCCGCCTTCAGGCCCGAGATCGATCAGCCAGTCGGCCGTCTTGATGACGTCGAGGTTGTGCTCGATCACGATGATGGTATTCCCGCCGTCTGTCAGGCGCTGGAGGACGTGCAGCAGCTTCTCGATGTCAGCGTAGTGCAGGCCCGTCGTCGGCTCATCGAGGATGTAGACGGTCCGCCCCGTGGCGCGCTTGCTCAGCTCGGTCGCCAGCTTCACGCGCTGCGCTTCGCCGCCGGAGAGCTGCGTCGCTGGTTGCCCGAGCCGGATGTAGCCGAGACCGACATCAGAGATCGTCTGGAGCTTGTTGACGATACGCGGGATGTTCTCGAAGTGTTCGAGTGCTTCGTCGACGGTCATCGCGAGCACGTCGGCGATGCTGACGTTGCGGTAGTGGATCTCCAGGGCTTCCTCGTTGTAGCGCTTGCCGTTGCAGACCTCACAAGGGACAAATACGTCTGGCAGGAACTGCATCTCGATTTTGATGATGCCGTCGCCCTTGCAGGCCTCGCAACGACCGCCCTTGACGTTGAATGAGAAGCGGCCGGGCTTGTAGCCACGTGTCTTGGCCTCCGGCATCGAGGCGAACAGTTCGCGAATGTGCGTGAAGACTCCTGTATAGGTTGCTGGGTTCGAGCGGGGCGTCCGGCCGATTGGGCTCTGGTCGATCTCGACGACCTTGTCGATGTGTTCCAGACCCTTGAGCGCGTCGTGACGACCCGGGCGCTGCTTGGCGCGGAAGAGCACCTGCGCCAGCTTCGGGTAGAGCGTGTCGGAGATGAGCGAGCTCTTGCCGGAGCCTGAGACGCCGGTGACGCAGATGAATGTCCCGAGGGGAAAGTCAACATCGACGTTTTTGAGATTGTTCTCCGAGGCTCCAATGAGTGAAAGCGTCTCGCCGTTGCCGCGCCGTCGGGTAGTCGGGAGGGCGATCTGGCGCCGGCCGCTCAGGAACTGGCCGGTGATGGAATCGGCGGATCCGGCGATGACGTCGAATGGTCCGGAGGCGACGATGCTGCCGCCGTGTTCGCCCGCGCCGGGGCCGACGTCGATGATCCAGTCGGCGGCCCGCATCGTTTCTTCGTCGTGCTCGACGACGAGGATCGTGTTGCCGATGTCCCGCAGCGATTCGAGCGTCGCAATGAGCCGCTCATTGTCGCGGTGATGGAGACCGATGGATGGTTCGTCGAGGACATACAGCACGCCCATCAGGCGGCTGCCGATCTGCGTTGCCAGCCGAATGCGCTGCGCCTCGCCGCCGGAGAGTGTTCCAGCCGACCGGTCCAGTGTCAGATAGTCGAGGCCGACATCGACGAGGAAGCCGAGCCGGTCGCTGATCTCCTTGATGATCTGCCGGGCTATGAGCTGATCGCGGTCGTTGAGCCGGCCGTCTCGGAGCGCATTGATCCAGTTCCAGGCATCGACAACGCTCATTTCCGTAACCCGTGAGATCGAGGTGTCGCCGACAGTGACCGCCAGGATCTCCGGCCGTAGGCGCTGGCCATTGCAGTCGGGACACGGGCGGCTTGCCATGTAGCCTTCGAGCTCTTCACGCACATAGTCGGACGTCGTGTCACGGAGCCGGCGTTGCAAAGTCGGGATCACGCCGTCGTAGCGCACCTTGTAGCGGCGCTTGCGGCCGCGCTGGGTGGTGTAGTTGATCTGGACGCGCTTCGACCCGGTGCCGTCGAGGACGATCCTGCGCTGATTGGCCGTCAGCTCCAGCCACGGGACATCCGTCGGGATCTCGTACTCTTCGCTAATCGCTTCGATCAGCGCGGCGTACCAACGGTGCGTTTCGCGGCCCTCGCTCGACCAGGGGGCGAGCGCGCCGTCGTCCAATGCCAGTGTCTTGTCCGGGATAATCAGGTCCTCGTCGAACTCCATCGAGATGCCGAGGCCGTCGCATGTTTGGCAAGCGCCGTGCGGGCTGTTGAAGGAAAAGGTGCGCGGCTCCAATTCGGGGATGGAGATACCGTGCTCAGGGCAGGCGAACGCCTCGGAGAACTTCAGCTCAGGTCCGTCGACAACTGCGACAATGACGTTGCCCTCGCCGGCACGCAGGGCTGTCTCAAGCGAATCGAGGACACGGATACGCAACGCGTGGGCGTCGTCCGATTCTTGCTCGTGCCGGACGACGATGCGGTCGACGACGACATCGATCGAGTGCTTGTAGTTCTTCTCAAGCTCGATACTCTCGTCAAGGTCGCGCACTTCGCCGTCGACGCGGACGCGCACGAACCCATGGGACCGCAGCTGGTCGAGCGCGCCCTTGTGCTGGCCCTTGCGGTCCCGCACGACCGGCCCCAGAATCATGATCCGGCTGCCTTCATCGAGGCCGAAAATCTGATCCGCCATATCCTGTGGCGATTGACTGCTGATGACCTGGCCGCAGACGGGACAATGCGGAATACCTACCCGCGCGAAGAGGAGGCGCAGGTGGTCGTAGACCTCGGTCACCGTGCCGACCGTCGAGCGCGGGTTGCGGCTCGTGCCTTTCTGGTCAATTGCGATGGCAGGCGAGAGGCCATCAATTTGGTCGACGTCGGGCTTTTCAAGCTGACCGAGAAATTGACGAGCGTAGGCTGACAGCGACTCGACATAGCGGCGCTGGCCCTCAGCATAGATCGTGTCGAATGCCAGCGATGACTTGCCGGAGCCGGACAAGCCGGTGATGACGACGAGCTCATCACGCGGGATTTCAACGTCGACGTTCTTAAGGTTGTGTTCCCGCGCTCCCCGGACCAGTATCTTGTCGATTTTCACGTGTGGCGGCCTCCCCGAAATGGCTAGTGGATTCTATTGTGCCACGCGGTCACGGCGCGACCGTACATAGAACATACATTCTATCGTCTCGGCAGGCAACCCGGCTTGACCGATTGGTTAGAATTGAGGGGATTGAGCGTGCGTTGAATAGAAAGCCGGTGACATGGCGGAACAACTCAGCCCCACATCTGACCAGTTCCGCGCCCGGTCCGTAGCGCGCTAGCGGCGCGCCGCGGGGACATTCCCGCAATTGACGAATGCGCTGCCCGCCTCATACCGAGCGCGGGTTTTTGTTTGGAGCGAGTCCAAGACACCGGGACAGGGAGACTGACGATGAGTGCGACCAAACTCCTGGAGGAGCTCGGCAGGGCCTACGAACCGGGCGCTGTCGAACAGCGCTGGTACAAGTTCTGGAACGATAACGGCTACTTCCAACCGCGTGGAGATGGCGAACCCTATGTGATCGTCATGCCGCCACCGAATGTGACCGGCGAGCTGCACATGGGTCACGCGTTGTTCGTGACGGTGGAAGATATCATGATCCGCCACCACCGGATGAAGGGCCGCCGTGCGCTCTGGTTGCCGGGCGCTGACCACGCCGGTATTGCCGGGCAGTGGGTCATCGAGCGACAGATCGCTGAAGAGGGGCTCACGCGCCACGATCTTGGCCGTGAAGGCTTCCTCGAACGGGTCTGGGAGTGGATGGACCGCTACCAGATGCGGATTCGTGAGCAATTGACGTCCCTGGGCGCGTCATGCGACTGGTCGCGCTACCGCTTCACAATGGACCCGGGGCCGGCACGGGCGGTGCGGACGGTCTTCAAGCAGCTCTACGACGAGGGGTTGATCTACCGTGGCGAGCGCCTGATCTCCTGGTGCCCGCGCTGCAACACGGCGTTGTCTGACCTTGAAGTGATCCACCGCGACATTACCGGCTCGATCTGGGAATTGATCTACCCGCTTGAGAAGGGTTCGGGCACGATCACCGTGGCCACGACCCGGCCGGAGACGATGCTCGCTGACACAGCGGTTGCCGTGCATCCCGACGACGAGCGCTACCGGGAGATGGTTGGCAAGTACATCGCACTTCCGATCATCGGCCGCCGCATCCCGATCATTGCCGACGAAGCCGTCGATCCCGAGTTCGGAACCGGCGCGCTCAAGGTCACGCCAGCGCACGATCACAATGACTTCGACATGGGCATCCGGCACGGCCTGGACCGTATCAGCGTCATGAACTACGACGGCACGATGAATGCGAACGCTGGCGAGTTCGCGGGCCAAACGAGCGAGGATGCGCGCCGCAACGTCGTTGCGTGGTTCAAGGAACACGACCTGCTTGGCGAGGTCAAGCCGTACACACACTCCGTCGGCACATGCGAACGCTGTGAGACGGTCGTTGAGCCGCTGATGTCGACGCAATGGTTCGTCAACATGAAGCCGCTGGCGGAACCGGCAGCCGAGATTGCCCGGAGTGGCGAGCTGCGCTTCGTGCCGGAGCGCTTCACCGGGGTCTACCTGAACTGGATGGACAACATCCAGGACTGGTGTATCTCCCGGCAGCTCTGGTGGGGGCACCGGATACCTGTCTGGTACTGCCAGGACTGCGACCATCAGTTTGCGAGCGTCGAGGAGACGGTCGACCGTTGCGAGGCCTGTGGGTCGTCGGCGCTACGCCAGGACGAAGACGTGCTCGATACCTGGTTCTCGTCGGGCCTGTGGCCATTCTCGATGCTCGGCTGGCCGGATGAGACCGACGATCTCAAGACCTACTATCCTGGCCATGTCATGGAGACCGGCCACGACATCATCTTCTTCTGGGTTGCGCGGATGGTCTTCTTCGGTCTCAAGTTCATGGAGGAGAAGCCGTTTCATACCGTGTACCTGCATGGCATCGTCCGCGACGCCAACGGCGACCGCATGAGCAAGACCAAAGGCAACGTCCTCGATCCGGTTGAGATCACGAACAAGTACGGCACGGACGCGCTCCGATTTACCTTGATTACTGCTTCTGGGCCAGGCACGGACCTGAAGCTCGCAGAGGAACGAGTCGAGGCGAATCGCAACTTCGCCAACAAGATCTACAACCTGACCAAGTTCGTGCTGTCGGCGCTGGAGTCCGCCGAGATCGCGCACGACGCCAATGGCGACATCGCCGAGCCGGATGTCGCGGCAATGTCGCTCGTCGACCGTTGGATCGTGACCGGACTCCACCAGACGGTCGAGCGTGTCTCGCGCCAGATGGGGGCGTATCAGTTCCACGAAGCGGGTCGAACACTCTACGAGTTCATGTGGTCGGAGTTCGCCGACTGGTACGTCGAGGCGGCGAAGGTCAGGCTGCGCGGGGAGTCGGTCGATCCGGTAGTGCCACAGACGCTTGCGTACGTGCTCGAACGCTCGCTGCGATTGCTGCACCCGTTCATGCCGTATGTGACGGAAGAGCTCTGGCAACGCCTGCCGCAAGATGGCGAAGCCTTGATTGTGGCGGACTGGCCGGCCGCCGGCACGACCTACGCCGACGACTTTGAGAAGTTCGAGGCGATCAAGGAGGCAACGCGGTTGGTGCGCAACGCGCGGGCCGAGCATAGTGTCGATCCAGGTCGGCAGATCGCTGCGCTCGTCTATCCTGGCGCGCTCTACGAGGCTTACGAGGCCGTCCAGCGCGAATTCCGCTTTCTGACGCGGATCGACAACGAGCAGTTTGAATTGCTGAATGGCGACCCGACCGCGCCGGATGAGTCGACGATCTCAATCGTCAGCGGCGGCGCGTCAATCTACCTGCCGATGGCCGGGTTGGTCGACATCGGCGCGGAGCGCGAGCGCCTGGGCCGTGAGTTGGATGAGGCGCGGCAAGAGGTCGGACGCGCCAATGGCATGCTTGGCAATGAGCAATTCGTCAGCAAAGCGCCCGACCATGTCGTGCAGCAGCAGCGCGACCGGCTCGCAAACGCCGAACAGCGTGTCGAACTGCTCCAGCGACGGCTCGATGAGCTTGTCGCAGCGGGCTGACGAGGTTGGGCAAGCGTTCTTTGGCCGGCCGGTTGAGGTTGTCGCCAGAGACCTGATTGGACGGTCACTGCGCGTATCGCGCTCGGGCACAGACGTGCGTGCCCTCATCGTCGAGACCGAGGCCTACGGCGACGCGACCGATCTCGCGTCGCACGCCGCCTTCCGTCCCGGCGGCCGAGCCGCGCTGATGGCTGAGGCTGCCGGGCACGTGTACGTATACTCTGCCTACGGGATGTATCCTTGCTTCAATATCGTAACTGGCCCGACGGGCGTCGCCAGTGCTGTACTGCTGCGCGGTGTGTGGCGAGACGGCGATGAGCTAGCGGTCTTCGGCCCTGGCCGGACGACGCGGTTGTTGGGAATCGATGGCGACGATCATGGCACGCGGATTCCTGGCGAGCGTTTCGGAGTCACGGCGGATCGTCGAGAGCTTGACGTAACCGCTACATCCCGGATTGGAATAAGCCGGGCCGAGGAGACACTCTGGCGCTTCATCGCAGCACCGGAAATCTGATCGGTTGACCATGACAGTGATCAACAGACTATCACCGATCACCATCGGCAAGATCGCCGCCGGCGAGGTCGTCGAGCGGCCGGCAGCCGTGGTCAAAGAGCTCGTTGAGAACTCCATCGACGCGGGCGCGCGGCGCATCGACATCGAGATCGTCGAGGGTGGTGTCGAGCTCATCCAGGTGCGCGACGATGGTCGCGGTATCGCGCTTGATGAGCTGGAAGTTGCCATCGAGCGGCACACGACCTCCAAGCTGAGCGAGATCGAAGATCTCGAACGAATCCGGACGCTTGGCTTCCGCGGTGAAGCCCTTGCCTCGATCGCCGCCGTCAGCCGCCTTACGATCCAGTCTATTGCCGCGGATGCCAGCAGCGGCGGCGCGATTGAGGTTCGCTACGGCGTGTCGCGCGGGGTGCGCCCGTCAGCCTGGGGCGTAGGCACGTCGGTCGAGGTCCGTGGGCTCTTCGACAATGTCCCTGCGCGTCGAAGATTTCTTCGGACCGCGCGTACTGAGGCAGCCTATATCGAGCGGGTCGTGGGAGCGCATGCGCTCGCCTATCCAGAGATTGCCTTCAGCCTGTCAATCGACGAGCGGCGAGTCCTGGCAACGGATGGCCGGTCTGGTCGGGCGGGCGCGGCGGCCGGCGTCTGGGGCCACAGTGACGCAGCCCAGCTATGTGAGATCCTCGAGCAGGAGCACGAACACGAGGGCTATGACGTTGCCGGTCTGGTGTCACTGCCTTCACTAAGCCGCGCCCGGCGGGATCGGCTGCATCTGTTTGTCAATGGCCGGTTGGTGCAGAGTCGCCAGATCGCGACGGCGGTCGAGCAGGCCTACCATACGCTCTTGATGATCGGCCGGAAGCCGCTTGGCTGTGTCGTGCTTGAAGTCCCGGCAGACCGTATCGATGTCAATGTTCACCCGACGAAGATGGAGGTGCGGTTCGCCGACGAGCGCCTGGTCTTTGCGCTGGTGCGGCGTGCCGTCAGCGCGACGCTGGCTGCCGAGATCCATCATCAACCGATTCCAACCGTCTTCAACGCTCCGCTTGCGCCGCCGGCGCACGCCGTACCATCGAGCCAGGACCAAAGCGTCCAACGGATGCTGCACCTGGCCAATCCGGGCCGCAACGGTCATCAGCCGCGCTTCGAGCACCACAACGACGAAGCTGGGGCGGAGCCGACGATGGCCGGGGGCGGCACGCTGCCCGTATTGCGTGTTCTTGGTCAGGTTGCCGGGTCGTTCATCACGGCCGAAGGGCCAGACGGGCTCTATCTCATCGACCAGCACGCGGCCCACGAGCGCATCGTCTTCGAGGAGGTCATGCGCGAGTATGCGTCACGCGAGCCTGCACGGCAGTCGATGCTCGATCCGCTGATTGTCAACCTGACGGCGGACCAACTACAGATGCTCGAAGCGTGCCAGGATGAGCTGGTTGCTCTGGGCTTTGACTTCGAAGACTTTGGCGCAGGGAGCGTTGCGCTGCGGGCTGTGCCGGCCGCAATTGCCCGGAAATCCCCCGAGGGCGCGCTCGTCGCCGTCCTTGATGAGATGATCGAGGGCGGTCGGGGCGACTCACGGCTCGAATCGCTGGCGATCAGCGCCGCCTGCCACGGCTCGATCCGCGCTGGTCAGCCGCTCTCCTTGGTCGAGATGCGCGAACTCGTCACAAGTCTCGAACGGTGCGAGTCGTCGCTTGCTTGCGGGCATGGCCGCCCGACGATCATCCGCATGACGGCCGACGAACTCGCACGGCAGTTCAGCCGGCGCTAGATCCCGACCTCGACGCCCTCTTCACCGGTCAGCTTGATCCAGCCGTGACGCAAGGCGTAGATGACGGCCTGGGTGCGGTCATTGACTTGCAGCTTCCGGAGAATCGACGTGATGTGGTTCTTCACCGTTTGATCGCTGATCCCCAGGATCGACGCAATCTCCTTGTTGCTGTTGCCACGGGCAACGCAGTCGAGGATCTCAACCTCACGCGGCGTGAGCGGAGAGAAGACGGTGTCGCGGGTGTGGTCGATACGCGCAAGTTCGCGGAACTGGTCGAGCACGCGGGACGCGACGAAGGGGTGCGACAGGACATTCTCGTTGATCAGGTACTCGCCACGTGCGACCCGACGAATCACGCCGACGATCTGCGAGGGATCGACGTCCTTGGTGCAGTAGGCAGCCGCGCCGACACGAATGGCATTGAAGAGCTGCTCATCGTCCTCGTGCATCGTGACCATGACGACTCCGACGCGCGGGCTACGCCGCTTCACGATCCGGGCTACTTCGATGCCGTTGATTTCCGGCATGTTGATGTCGAGCACCATGACGTCCGGGCTCAGCTCGTCAGCCATCTTGATGGCTTCATCACCGCCGGCGGCTTCGCCGACCACAACCATGTCGGACTCTGCTTCGAGGCTCCAGACAATTCCTCGCCGAAACAACGGATGGTCGTCGACCACCATGACTTGAATTCGCTGCATTGGGTGCATGTGTGCCTCCTAAAGTCCGGGGTATAGTCTGTGCGCGCTACGGACGTTTCGTCAACCTGCGGCGGTTCCGCCATGACGTCTATGGTTCCAAGAAGTGTCCGAAAGTCCCATCGCCGGATAGTACCTGTTTGTCACCCATCCTCTCCGCTTTCATCAGGAACGGGCGGCAAGACAAGTGATACGGTCGTGCCCGCTCCGCGTTGGCTATCGATCCGGAACTCGCCGCCGACCAAGGCGATGCGCTCCTGGATGCCTTTCAGTCCATGGCCGCCCATTGCGTGCGCGCTTACTCGCTCGGGGTCGAATCCACGGCCATCGTCAGCGATCGTGACCAGGATGCTCTCATCCTCCCGCTTCTTGATCTCGACATCGACGCGGGTGGCGCGCGCGTGTTTGCTGGCGTTCTGGATGCTCTCCTGGACGACGCGAAAGGCGGTCAGCTCGAGATCCGGTTCGATTCTCCCGATTGACTCGTCGATGTTGATCTCTACAACCATGGGGAAGATTGACTGGTAGCTCTGGACATAGTGAAGCAGCGTTGGGCCCAGGCCGCGATCACGCAACATCGTCGGGCGGTGATCAAAGATAAAGCGGCGGATCTCTGTGAGCCCTTCGCGCATCGTCCGCTTAATGCGGTCGATCTCGGCCAGCCCATCCTCGATGACCGTGTCGCGCCGTGAGCGCAACGCGCGTTCGATGAACTCCAGCCCAATGATCGCGTTCGCGAACGCCTGGGCCGGGCCGTCATGAACGTCGCGTGCGAAGCGTTGCCGCTCGTCCTCGCGGGCGCGTAGCTCCGCCATCTTGATCGCCAGCAGGTTGGCGCTATCGGCGTCCGGCAAATTCGAGCCCGTCTCGATCTGGCGGTGGGCTGTGAGCATGACCGATGCGAAGTCCGCCAGACCGCGCTCGAAGGCGCGGGTCGCCCGCAGCTGCTCGACCAAATCCGACTCCGAGGGTCCTTCAGCGTTGACGGGCGGCAGGAGATCTGGATCGTCCGCCATATCCAGCGATGCGAGCAGCTCCCGTTCTTCGCGCACCTGTTCGGCGGCGCTACGGTCGGCGTCGACATCCTGAGACAGGGCTGCTGCGCGTTCGCGGAGTGCTCGCACGTCGTCTAGCGTCCGGTCAATCGACGCAAGGGCATCTCGCGCGAGCTCATCAAGCGCGCCGGCATGGTCGGTTGGCAATGTCCGCAAATCGCGCGTGACCGGCCTCAACAATCAGTGCTAATTCAAACAGCAAGCATTCCAGCGCGTCGGAGCGTTGACGCAGTGCCAACTGAACTCCTGGCCGGTTGGCAGCTTGACGCGCTAATAGTCAATAAGTCTATCCACTTCGGCTCTCGCGCTGCCGCTCGACGAGCCCGCGCTGGTGCAGACTCTTGATCGCTTCGGCGGTCTCGAGGTCCGGCATGCAGATATCCGCGCCGATCCGGCCGATCGAGCTGGACTCGGCGACGGCCGACAGAATCAACCAGTCAAGCGGGGAGACCGTCGTCGAGTCGTCGAGCTCGCTCTGAGCGACTCTGCGCCACTCGGAATCGGTGCTGTAGCCTTCTTGGGCGAGCTCGGCGCTGTCCGCCTCCCACCGCGAACCGTCAAGGATCAATTGTTGGACCGACATGTCGAGCCCGAGCGGAACCGGCGGGATGCGGTCGACAGTGATTTCGAATGCGCCTTCCTCGAGGTCCAGGATCTGATAGATGTCCTGCTCGAGTAGACGTTGGACGAAACTCGCCCAGCGCTGCGGTTCAACCAGATTGCGGACGACAAAGGCAAGTCCCGGCGTGCCGGGATCGGGTGTGATCGAGCGAATGGCCGTCTCGGTTGCCGGTGGCAGGAAGCGGCATGCAAGCATCGTGCCGTGGACATCGAAGTCGTCGAGACCCCAGCCGACAACCCGCCCTGCTTCGAGAAAGAGGCGTGACTCAGTGTCGCTGTGAGCGATCACGATAGTGCCAGTCTTCTCCGAGAGAGCGAAGAGCTGAAGTAGCTCGCTCAGGCTAAATTCTTCAAGGTTTCCC
>JAUIIK010000156.1 GCA_030431755.1 Chloroflexia bacterium | reverse complement strand
GGTGAGTCGTCATCGAGATCGGGATTCATGCTGATGAACCAGGCTTTGACCGTTTCGGGAGCATCGAACTGAAGGAGCAGCAACGTAATCTCATAGGCCGCGCGCAGGCGTGCCTCGGTTTCTTCGCTGCGAATCTCGGTGACTTCGCCCAATGCCCATCGCGCGACAGTTCGGCTGTCTTTCCCAACGATGAATGCAACGACACGCTGGGTAAGAACGTCTTGCAAGGTGCTCGCAGCCTCATTGATCGGGGCGCGTACGGCCTTGCCGTGGAGCTCCTGAACCGATAGTGGCTGAGTGCCTGTCATCGTGATTTCGCCGCTCTTATGACGCATGAATGTCGTATCACTATCATACTAGTGTCGACGGTGATGATTGTCAAATATTCCGAGACAGACCGCGTCCCCGTGCATTGCGGTTTCAGAGCATGCTGCCATTTGCTCCCATGCCCCGTGAATCCAGCATCCCACAACAGCCTTCATGGCAGCGCAAATGGCGTCCTGAGTGGGATCTTCGCAATGAAGGATCCAGCTCCCGCCATGCCACAATGGGGAGCTAGATCCTTCACGTCGCGGAGCCTCAGTTCAGGATGGCAACTGTGACGCTATCGAGTTATCCAGATATGCCCCTGACGAAACAACCACGAACAGCGCGATGGGCCGTTATTCCCAATGCCTATGAGGTCCACACCCGCTCCAGCAGATTGCTCCAGTTGCCGTGGAAGATGAGCTCGATGTCGGATTCGGCGTAGCCGCGGTCACGTAGCAAATCCGCGATCTTCTGGAGGTCGGCGATGGTATCAAGGTCGTTGGGGGTCTGTTCGGTGCCGTAGCCGCCGTCGAGGTCGCTGCCGATGGCGGCGTGGCGGGCGTTGCCGGCCAGCTGGCAGACGTAGTCGATGTGGTCGACGACCGTGTTCAGGGTGACGTTCTCGGGCGTCGTCTCGCCGCGGATCCAGTTCGGCTGGAGCATCCAGGCGTCCAGCACCGCGCCAATGACGGCGTCGCGCTCGATCAGGTGGCGCAACATGTCGTCGGTCAGCTGGCGGTCGCCGGGGACGAGCGCGCGGCAGTTCGAGTGCGTCGCCAGGACCGGTCCCTTGAAGTGCTCGACAGCCTCCCAGAAGCTGTCGTCCGAGAGATGGGTCACGTCAAGGATCATCTTGTCGAGCGCGTCCATCTCGCTGAGCAGATCGCGGCCCATCTGGGTCAGGCCGCCGACGCTCTCGGTGCCCTTGGCGTAGGCGCTCGGGCCGTAGTGGGCCAGGCTGATAACCCGCAAGCCCTGATCCCACCACGCGCCAACCTGGGACGGCTCGACAATCGGGTCAGCGCCCTCCATCGTCAGGACCATCCCGAGCGGCGTGGCGTCCGGGTCGGCCTGCCACTCTTTGAGATGCGCCTCGTAGCTGGGCCAGTCGCTGATCATGCGGATGACGCCCTGGCGCTCGAGCTCCAGGTAGTAGGCGAGCTGGCCCTCGGCGTGGGCGTAGGCGATCTCGTGAGTGCGGTAGCCCTCGCGGACAGCGCCGGGCTGGGTGACGCGGGCAATGACGGTGCAGAAGGTGATCGCGATCTCGCCCCGGCGCATCTCGGGGAAGGCCGTGGTGCCGGCGGCGCGGCCCTTGCGCTCCATGCCTTCTTCGAGCTTGCGCGTCTCGTGCACCGGCAGCTTCAGATCGCGGTTCCAATAGAGCGCGTTCATCGCCAGGTCGAGATGTCCATCGATCAACAACATCGAGCGTTCTCCTTATATAAGCGCCAGACAAACTCCAGTCGGTGAGTCATCAACGGCTACCGACGGATCTCGGCCTGACTCGCCGCATCGCGGCCCAGGTCTTGACACACTGAGAGCGCTACAATACCGTACGCTGCAACGCTGTCATGATTGCCTTATTAGCGATCTTAGTACGATTGCGCGATATGGTGAGCGTGCCTGGAGGCAGACAGCCTCATTAGGACCTGGACAAAGCGGGGGACGGGTCCAGCAACGTAGGTTGTCGGCAGCGCGAACCAGCCCGGTCATTCGGCCCAAAAAGTGAGGAGAGACCCATGACACGGAGCCAGACCTTCGAGGATCTTCTATCAGCGCCCTGCTGGCCGCCTGTGGCGGCGACGATGACGACGACGATGATGATGACGATGACGGCGGCTCCGGTGGCGGTTCCGACGATCCCACCGCGACCGAAGAGATGACCGACGACGAGCCGACCGAGGCCGAGGATGGCGGCGAAGATGAGCCGACCGAAGCCGAAGACGGTGGCGACGACGAGCCCACCGAGGAAGAGATGACCGGCGACGACCCCTTCGCGGGCGGCCAGACCGGCGGCACCCTGCGCGTTGCCGCCATCGGCGAGCCGAGCACGCTCGACGAGCATCAGACGACGGCCGGCCTGACCGCCGAGATCGGCTACTGCATGTTCGAGGCGCTCTTCCACTATGACGCCAACTACCAGCCGACGCCGATGCTGGCCGAGTCCTACAGCGTCAGCGAGGATGGCATGACCCATACCTTCACGCTGCGCCAGGGCGTGCCCTTCCACAACGGCGAGGAGATGACCTCGGCCGACGTGATCGCCTCGATCGAGCGCTGGGGCCGCATCAGCGGTGTCGGCGGCAACATCATGAATGTCACCGAGAGCATCACCGCCGTCGATGACTACACCGTCGAGTGGGTCACCTCGACGCCCTACGGCACGATTCTCGTCGCCCTGTCGAGCAACACCCAGGCCTGCGTCATCTACCCGAAATCCGTTCTCGACAACGCAAGCGATGATCCGCTGACCGAGTTCGTCGGCACCGGCCCCTACCAGCTCGTCGAGCATATCCCGGACGTCCACGTGCTCTTCGAGCGCTTCGATGACTACGCTGCGATCGACGGCCCGGCCAACGGCAGCTACGCCGGCCACAAGTACCAGTGGGTCGACGAGATCGAGTTCATCCCGGTTCCCGACGAAGCGGCCCGCGTCGCCGGGATGCAGGCCGGCGACTACCACGTCGCGATGAACCTCGGGAACGACCAGTACGACGTCCTCCAGGGCGCTTCCAACCTGCGGGTCGACATCCGGCCGCCGAGCAACTGGGATGTCTTCTTCCTCAACTGGCGCTCGCCGATGATGGAGAACATCTCGATCCGCAAGGCTTTCCAGGCATGTCTGGATCACCTGCCGATCCTCCAGAACTCGCGCGGCAGCGATGAGTTCATCACGCTCGACCCGAGCCTGATGATGGAGCCGACGGCCTTCTACTCGACAGCCGGCGAAGAGCTCTACAACGTCCACGACATCGACCTCGCCAAGCAGTACCTCGAAGAGGGCGGCTACGACGGCACGCCGGTGCGCTTCATGTGCACCCAGGAATATTCCTATATGTATGGCGCGGCGATCATCGCCAAGCAGCAGATGGAAGAAGCCGGCTTCGTCGTCGACTTGCAGGTGACCGACTGGGCGACGGTGCTGGAGCGGCGCGCCCAGCCCGAGGAGTGGGACATCTTCGTGACCGGTCACGGCTTCGTGCCGGACCCGACCCAGATCACCTATGTCGGGCAGATGAACATCTACCCCGGCTGGTGGAGCGAGCCGGAAGCGCTCGACCTGGCCGAACAGCTCGCGGCCGAGACCGACTTCGACACACGCTACGAGATCTGGGAGCGCATCCAGCAGCTCGCCTACGACACCGTTCCCGCAGTCAAGACAGGCGACTCCAGCGTCATCTCCGTCTGGTCCTCCGACGTTGGTGGTTACACCACCCAGGTCCAGCGCGGCGTGCCATACTGGAACGTCTGGCTCGAAGGCTAGAATCAACGGGCGGGGAGCGCCAACCGGCGCTTCCCGCATCGACCTCACGCGAATTCGGAGGGCGCATCATCGCGCCACGTTGTGATGCCGCATGACGAGATACATCGCTAGACGCCTGCTGCTGCTCTTGCCGGTCCTGCTGATCGTCGGGATCATCGTCTTCGTTCTGGTGCACCTGACGCCGGGCGACCCGGCCGTGGTGATCCTCGGCCAAGACGCGAACCCCGAGCAGATCGAGAACTTGCGCAACCAGCTCGGGCTGAACGATCCGCTCTACATCCAGTTCATCAACTGGTTCGGCGGCGTGCTGCGGCTCGACTTCGGTGACTCGATCTTTCTGAATATGCCGGTGACGGAGGCGCTGTTTTCGCGAGCGGAGCCGACGCTCCTGCTCACCTTCTACGCCCTGACGATCCAGGTAGTCATTGGCATCACCCTGGGCGTCGTCGCGGCCGTCAAGCACAACACCCTGACCGACCGCGTGCTAATGATGATCTCGATCAGCGGCGCGGCTATCCCGAACTTCTTCCTCGGTATCCTGCTGATCCTCTTCTTTGCCGTCCGCCTCGGCTGGATGCCCTCCGGCGGCTTCACCTCGATTCGTGAAGATCCGGCGGAGCACTTCAAAGGCATGGTCCTGCCGGCCTTCGCGCTGGGCTTCTCCTCTGCCGGACTGCTGGCCCGGTTGGTGCGCTCGTCGATGCTCGACGTCATGCGCGAGGACTACATCCGGACGGCGCTGGCGAAAGGGCTGCCGGAACGGACGACGGTCATCCGCCACGCGCTCCGCAACGCGCTGATCCCGGCGATTACCGTGATCGGCTTCTCGCTCGGCGCGCTGCTCGGCGGGGCGGTCGTGACCGAGACGGTCTTCACGATCCCCGGCATGGGCCGCCTCGTCGTCCAGAGCGTCCAGCGCCGGGATTACCCGGTCATTCAGGGCGCGGTGATGCTTATCGCGACCTTCTACGTGCTGGCCAACCTGCTCGTCGACATTCTCTATGTCTACGTCGATCCGAGGATTCGCTATGGCGACGACTGAGGCCGGGCAGGTCGAACGCGCGAGCGGCTCGCTGGCCCAGGCCAGGCCATCATCACGCTGGTACTGGCTGCGGGCGCTGTCGCGCAACCCGTTGGCGCTCGCCAGCGCGATCTTCCTGCTCGGGTTGATCGCCTTCGCCGTCGCCGCCCCGCTCGTCACCAGCCACGACCCGCGCTTCCTCGACCCCGGCGTGCGGCTCCAGGGCATGAGCCGCGACCACATCTTCGGCACCGACGGCAACGGCAGCGACGTCTACGCCCGCATCGTCTACGGCGCGCGCATCTCGCTGCTTGTCGGTCTGAGCGTGACCGTCATCGCGGCGTTGATCGGGACGACGCTCGGACTACTCTCCGGCTACTACCCGCGGCTCGATTCGCCGATCATGCGGGTGATGGACGGCCTGATGGCCTTCCCGAGCATCCTGCTGGCAATCGCGATCATGGCCAGCCTCGGCCCAAGCACGGTCAACGTCATCGTCGCCCTCGGCGTCGTCTACACGCCCAGCGTCGCCCGCCTCATGCGCGGCACGACCTTGACGATGAAGAACCAGCTCTATGTCGAGTCGGCCCGGGCCATCGGCGCGCGGGACCACCTGATCCTGCGCCGCTACATCTTCGCCAACGTCGCCTCGCCGCTCATCGTCCAGTGCACCTTCGTCGTCGCCCTGGCGATCATCGCCGAAGCCTCGCTTTCGTTCCTCGGCGCGGGCGTCCCGCCGGAGACGCCGACCTGGGGCAACATGCTCCGCGAGGGCCAGCGCTTTATCCAGGTGGCCTGGTGGCTGGCCGCCTTCCCCGGCATCGCCCTCTTCCTGCTCGTGCTGGCGCTCAATCTCCTCGGCGACGGCCTGCGCGACGCGCTCGACCCCCGCATGCGCTCCCGTTAGACCAACGTTTGCGACGCGCATTGCGGGCACACTCAATTCATGTACAGTGGACCGCGACAGAGTCGGCAGGCAACATGGGCGCAGCCCCGTTCGATTCGTAGGGGTGAAGATGAACTCACTTCTTCATGAATCAAGATAAGCCGTGCGCTTGCGATGCGCCCGAGATCTGGCGGCACGCAGCGCCACACAGCAGACACCACCGCGACAACATGGTCATCCCGAGAAAGGCTTTGCGCCAGAGGGATCTTCGACCAACAGCGCCGCGTTCCGAGGAAGACTATCGCGGTCGCTGCAGCAGGGTCGATCACCGTCTCCTGCACCGGCGGGTGGCACGCTCGCAACAAGATCCCTCGGGCGCAGAGCCTTCCTCGGGATGCCAACCTCGAGGAGGGACGTGTGTAAGTCCAACGGCGTATCGTCAGAACAGCTCACATAGAAAGTCCAGCCAACGTGCGAACACAGTACCCGCTCGACGAAGGTCTCCCCGAATACGCCAATGCCAGGGAGTACGACGAGGACAATCCCTGGGGGCCGAGTGATGATTTCTATCTGGGGCTTGCGCGCGAGGTCGGCGGGCCGGTCCTCGACGTCGGCTGCGGCACGGGGATGCTCCTTCGGGCGATCGCGGCAGATGGCGCCGCCTGCGCCGGGCTCGATGTGACCCCGGAGATGATCGAGCGCGCCGAACAACTGTCCAACGAGGCGGGGCTCAACATCGACTGGACCGTCGGCGACGCCCGGACGATGGCGCTCGGCCGCAGCTTCCGGTTCATCTACATGACCGGCCACGCCTTCCAGCACCTGCTGACTGACGACGACATGCGCGCCTTCTTCGAGCGCGTGAAAGAGCATCTCAGTGACGACGGCGTGCTGGCCTTCGAAACCCGCAACTACGCCGCCAAGACCTTCGGCGGCTCCGAGGAGCCGACGCTCTGGAAAACGGTCGAGGACGACGAGGGCCGCGCAGTCGATCTCCTGATCGGCGCAATCTACGACCCCAACACCGGCGTCGAGCAGCTGATCGAGGAACGCGTCATCCGCACGACCGGCGCACGAACCCGCGCGACCTCCAACCTGCGCTACATCGCCGTCGACGAGCTGAACGCGCTCCTGGCCGAACACGGCTTCGAGATCACCCACCAGTACGGCGACTGGCAGCGCGGCCCGCTCGGCACCGACCAACCCGAGGTCATCTCGGTCTGCCGGTTGGCGTCCACGCCATAGAGGCACTGTCGGCAGAGCCGCCATGGACTCCGTAGGGCAGGGGCTCGTCCCCTACCGTGTCCGCATAGAGTCCCGTTCGCCGGCAGGGGACGAGCCCCTGCCCTACGTCGATTGAGTTTGGGGGCGTCTCAGGCGGATCTCAACCGGTCACCTCGTGCACCCAGACCTGGTGATAGACATCGGGTTCGCCCTTGGGGAGGATCTGGAGCGGATCGCTGACTTCGGCGAGCTTCCACTGGCCGGCCTCGGCGAGCGCCTCCTGCTTCTCCTTGAAGCCGCCTTCCGCATAGAGGTCGGGACGCAGGGTGTAGATGATGTGGCCGCCCGGCTTCGTCACCCGCACGAGTTCGTCCAGCGACTCGACCGGGGCGTGGCTGACGGTCAGGACGCCGACGCTCATCACTGCGTCGAAGGCATCGCTCTCGAAATCGAGCGGCTCGCCCATGACCATGCGGTGCAGTTCGTCGTAGACCTCTTTTCGCGCGGCTTGTTCGAGCATCCCGCGTGACATATCGATCCCGATAATCTCGTCGTAGCCATTCTCATCCAGCAACATGCCGACCAAGCCGGTGCCGGCCCCGGCGTCGAGGATGCGGGCGTCTTTCGGGATGTGCTTCAAGGCAGCGTTGACCGCGTGCAACGGGCCATACCAGCCGAAGTCGCGGTCGAGGTCGTCCTCATAGGTCGCAGCCCACTGGTCGTAGCGCTCGGATAGCTCCTCGGGATTCTGCGCGGCATAGACCCACTGGACGAGATTTTCCTGCTGTTCCTGACTCACAGTTCGACGACCTTCCGTCGTGTCGGCTACCGGTCCGAGATAGCGCGCGTTGGGTAGATGGACCTCTCTACCGTACCGCACCGCTGTTATCGAACCGCGATCACCGGATTAGCCACGATCGCGAACGATGCCGGTCAGGACTTCCAGGCCGCGTTCGATGTCGGCGATATCGAGGCCGCCGTAGCCGAGGAGGATGCCGTTGCGATCCGGCGCGCCAACGTAGTAATCGGCGATGACGGAGACCCGCACACCGCGTTTCCGCGCAGCATCTTCCAGCTCGCAGGCAGACAGTTCGGGGGCGAGCGCGATGTAGGCATGCAGCCCGGCCTCCAGCCCCTGCAAGTCGGCGCGGTCGCCGAGGCTGGCGAAGGCCTGGCGCAGCAGAGCCCGCTTCTCCGCATACCGGCGGCGGACACGGCGAACGTGCTGCATATACCTGTCGTTATTGATAAAGGACGTCAGCATCCGCTGTAGCGGCCAGGCTGTCTGGAAGTCGGTCAGGCGTTTGGCCTCGACCAGTCGCTCGTGGAGCGCCGGTGGCGCGATGATGTAGCCCAGGCGCAGGGCGGGCGTCAGCGTCTTCGAGAACGTGCCGACATAGGCCACCTGCCCGGGCGCCCGGTTGTCCGGCGAGCTGTGTTCGAGGCTCGCCAGCGCCGGCAGCGGGGCAGCGTCGAAGCGCAGCTCGCCGTCATAGTCGTCCTCGATAATCAGGCTATCCGCGCCCCGCGCCCATTCGAGCAGCGCCAGGCGACGGGCAACCGACATGCGCGCGCCGGTCGGGTACTGGTGCGACGGCGTGATGTAGACGAGCAACGACGGCGGCTCAAGCCTCGCCAATGAGGCCACATCGAGCCCATCCTCGTCGACCGGTACCGGCACGATCCGCGCGCCGTGCATTGTCAGCGCCGCACGCGAGGTTGGGTAGCCGGGTTCCTCGAAAGCTACGCAGTCGCCCGGCTGGAGCGTCACCTGCGCGATCAGATTGACCGCCTGCAAGGAGCCGGAGGTGATCACAATCGACGCTGGATCGCAGTTGATGCCACGCGACCGCGCAACATAGCGCGCGACGGCCTCGCGCAGCTCCAGATATCCGGCGGGCGGGCCGTAGGCATCGGGCGGGAGCTCGTTAGCAATCTCACGCCAGAGCCCGCGCCAGACCTGGCTCGCAACCGGCTCCATCGATGGCCGGCCGAGCCGGAAGTCGATCCCCGCGGCCTCCTGCTCGCCCATGTGCGTCGGCGGCGGCGCGGGCTTCTCCAGCCAACGGGGTCGTCCGGCGCGCCTGGGCGGCCGGGCGCGTTGCGGGGCAGGCAGATCCTCGACGACGAAGGTTCCGGACCCTTGCCGCCCCTCGATGTAGCCCTCGGCGAAGAGCTCATCGTAGGCGGCCAGCACGACGTTGCGCGAGACACGCAGATCGCTCGCCAGCGCGCGTGTCGAGGGCAGCCGGGCGCCGGCCGGCAGCCGCCCATCGAGCATCATCGCGGCCAGCTGTCCCGCCAGCTGCTCCTGCAGCGACCAAGCGGCCATGCGGTCGATGTGGATCGGTAGCTCCATCATCCTCACATCAGCTAGCGCCGTCGAGCCGGCAAACCATCAACCATCCAGCCTGCTATCAATATAGGTCTGCAGATACTCCGGAGCCGGGAGATCCACGGGCGCATCGGGATCGGCAATCAGCGCGCCAAAACTCTGTTCGAGCGGTAGCACCCCGGCCCAGACCGGCAGCGCCATATCCTCGTCATCGTCTACCGGCGGGCCTGACCGGATCTTGGCCGAAGCGCTCTCGATCGGCATCGCAATAACCCCGGTCGCCTTGAGCTCGCGCCGATCGGGCCAGCGAACATCGTTCCAGCGACCGGGCATCAGCCGTTCGGTAAAGCGTCCCAGGGCGTCCATCTTCTGCTCGGGGTCGCTCACCGCCTCGCCATTGCCGAAGAGCACCGCCGAGCGGTAGTTGATCGAGTGGTGGAAGGCCGAACGCGCCAGCACGATCCCATCAACAAGTGTCATCGTCACACAGAGCGGGTTGGCCTCGGCATGCCGGATCATGCGGCTGGCAGATGAGCCGTGCAGCAGGAGCGTATCGCCCTCCCGCGCGTGGAGCGTCGGGATGATATATGGCTGGCCGTCCATCACAAAGGCGACGTGGCAATAGAGCGCCTCGTCGACGATGCGGTACACCTCGTCCCGCTCATAGTTTCCCCGCGTCGGGTTCCGCAGAACCCGGTTGCGCTTGGTGCGCTCAAACACTGACATGGAAATTGGCCCCCCGCTACTCGATCTCAGATTGCTACGCGTATTCTGACGCCGGATTGGAGCTATGAACAGGTCCAGTATCCGGCAAGTTCAGGGGGCCAATTCCAGTGCAGCTACGGCGTCTCGAAGAAGATCAGCGAGATCGTCTGGTTGCCGCTCTTCTCGATGGCGATGAGCTCGAGTTCGTATTCGGTCTCCGGCTCCAGGAACTCGCGCGGGACCGTGAGACTGGTGACCGACGGGAGCACATGCGCGCTAAGGATCGGCTGCGCCAGGCCATTCGGATCTTCGGCTTCATCATTGGTCACAATCACCTCGTACCCGACGATCTCGACCGGGTCGCCGGCAATTGATTCAGTGACCGGCGCCCAGGAGATGACCAGGTGCTCGGGATCGACGACGTCGCCTTCTTCTGGCGCGATGATCGCCGGCCCGAGCGGGATGTCATGGCTGAAGCTGGCCGCTCCAGCGAGCGTCTCGCCATCGACGGTCGCGGCGACAACCTGGTAGTTACCCTCGCTGAAACTCGCGATGATGTCCGCCTGGGAACGCACACTCTCCTCCGGCTCCCGCGACTCGAAGAAGATGCCGCCCATGCCAAGCTCGTTGAGCTGCCCCTGCGGATTGACCATCAGGATGAGATCCCCGGCGGGATCGTAGACACACAGTTCCGTGAACCCCGGCGAGTCGAATAGGCCATGAATGCCGGTATCGTCGTCGGCGCTGTTGTATTCGACATAGAGCTTCGCCGCGTCGATCTCCTCAGCAGTAGAGCCAGGTTCGACGCATGTCGACGTCTGTCCTGCCGACCCGGCGTTCGTGGATAGAGGTAGGGTTGTCGGTGTGGGATCGCTGCTCCCCCCGTTACCTCCACATCCAGCCACGAACAATGCAGCTACGCCCATCAGGATCACATACGT
>JAUIIK010000260.1 GCA_030431755.1 Chloroflexia bacterium | reverse complement strand
CGGCGCTTTCAGCGGCGTGCGATTTGCTCCGCTCCGGCGAGGCAACGGTTGTCATTGCTGGCGGCGTGGATTCCCTCACTCGGCTGACGCTCAACGGCTTCGCATCGCTCCTCGTGATGGCGGACGATGGGTGCCGTCCCTTCGATTCGCAGCGGCGCGGCATGAGCCTCGGCGAAGGAGCGGGGATGCTTGTGTTGGAGACCGAGGAGCAAGCACGCGCTCGGGGCGTCCAGATCCTCGGGTTCATCGATGGAGTCGGGAGCACCTGCGACGCTTACCACGCTTCCGCACCTGTCCCCGAGGGGTCGGGGATCAGGCGCGCCATGGAAGCCGCACTCGACCAGGGCGCTGTCGATCCTGCGTCGGTCGGCTACATCAACGCGCACGGTACGGGAACAGCGGACAACGATCCGGCGGAGTCTAAGGCGATCCACGAGCTCTTCGGCGACCGCGCGCCGGCTGTGTCGTCGACCAAGCGCTTCACGGGGCACACGCTTTCCGCAGCAGGCGCGATCGAGGCCATCATTTGTGTGCTCGCGCTGAACAACGGTTTCCAGCCGGGAAACCTGGGCCTCCGATCTCCCGATGAGGAACTCCCGATCGAGATTCTAAAAGCCTCGCGCGATGCTGATTTCGATACGGTCATTAGCAACTCTCTCGGATTTGGCGGCGCGAACTGTTCGGTGCTTGTGAGGAAGGCGTGAGGGTATCCGCGCAAACGCGCGATGAGCTGCTGGACGCGAACTTCGACGAATGTGGACTGAGGCTTCATGGGTGAGGAACTGACATACTTTGCCGACGTCGTGAGCTGTTCCGTGGTGTCTCCGGAGCCGGTCCCCGTGCTGCTCGATATGCCCGGCGAGACGGGCCTCCCGCCGCTGCCAGTCTATCGGGTACCCGGAAAGCCCGGTGCCGGTATCATTGCCCCGGGCAGGATGCGTCGGTTGGGGCGGACTCAGAAGCTGATCCTTGCCGCAGCGATTGGTGCGATGACGTCAGCCGACCTCGACGAGGCGACCCGTCAGCAAATGGCAGTCGCCGTCGGCTCTGGTGCTGGCGAGTCCAACGATACCGTCGACTTTCTTCGCAATATGATCACCGAACAGGAAGCCGCGCCGAAGCCCGCAAAGTTCATCAACTCCGTGCCCAGTTCGATCTCTACGCAGGTTTCGATCGAGTTCGGCATGCGCGGCGAAAGCGTTACTCACTCGCACCATTCGATCTCGTCGGAGCTGGCGCTCTGGCATGCGCTCGCGCAGCTGAACTCCGGTCGCGCGCCGTACGTCCTCGCTGGCGGCGTCGATGGCCTCGGGGCGGACATGCTGGCGGTAGGCCGGCGGAACGGCTGGTGGCGCGACGAACCCGCCGCGCTGGACCCTCTGAGTGACGCGCCGTGCACCAACGACTCAATCCCCGGCGAAGGAGCTGCTGCGTTTGTGCTGGCAGCGCCGGGCCGACACACAGGAAGTCGACTCGCGCGCGTGCGCCACGTCAGCGCGCGCCCGATCGTTGGTGGAATGAGGGCATTTGATCCCACAACCGAAGCTAAGTTCATCGCCGCCGCAGTAAGTCGCTCGGAGCGAGCGTTCGCCGACGTCGATCTCTTCGTCCTCGGCGCGAACGCGAACAAGCGCCTGGATAGGTGCTACGGTCAGGTGATCGCGGCAGTCCGTCGGATCGGCTGCGAGGCAGGCCGCGTCTCTGTGTTCAAACATCGCTGCGGCGAGTTCTGCGCTTCCGGGGCGTTGGGGGTCGCCGAGGCAATCGAGAGCATCCGCGCAGGGCAAATCACGTCGAGCCTCCAGGAAGTCGACCGGCAATCCAGCAACCGCAGGCCAGAGACTATTGTTTGCTACAACCTTCACGAATCTGGCTACCATAGCGCCGTTGTCCTCACATCATGACGCGCTTTCACTTTCTCAGCATCATCGTCATCGTGGCCCTCTTCGTAGAGATGTACGGCTTCCCTCTGACGATCTACCTCCTGTCGGGCTGGCTCCAGACTCGCTTCCCCGCTCTCGATGTCTTCGGCCACGATGCCG
>JAUIIK010000007.1 GCA_030431755.1 Chloroflexia bacterium | reverse complement strand
TGGTCCGTGTCGGTGGTGTGGGTGATGTCGATGTCCCCCGTGGTCAGCGCGGCGAGGCGCTGTGGAGCCTCGGTGATCGGACGGAACTCGACCGAGTCGAGATAGGGCAGGCCGTCTCGCCAGTAGCTGTCGAACCGGCTGGCGGTGAAGTTGGAATCGGGCACCCACTCGTCGAAGACGAAGGGGCCGGTGCCGACCGGGTTGAGGTTGAAGTCGCTGGTGTTGACATCCTGCCCGTCGAGGATGTGCATCGGGATGATCGGGATGAGGCTCAGGCTGAAGACAAGCGGCGCGAAGGGTTCAGAGACGGTGAGCAGGATCGTCGCGTCATCAACCTTTTCCCAGCCAATGAACTCGCCGGCGACCTGGAGGCGGCCGCGCAGACTGGTGTCGGTGTCGTCGGCGGCGATGGTGTCGAAGGTGAAGATGACGTCATCGGCGGTGAACGGCGTGCCGTCGTGCCAGTTGGCCGTTGCCAGGTTCATCGTCAGTTCGAGGTCGTCGTCGGAGAAGGTCCAGGACTCGGCCAGATCGGGCTGGAGACTGCCACTGTCGTCGAAATAGACCAGGCGGCTGAAGATCGTGTAGTCGGTCCAGGTCTCCGAGCCGACGAGGATTGGGTTGAGAATGCCGGAGTCGCCGGCAGTCGATGAGACGTTGATGATGCCCCCGCCCGAAGCCGAGCCGCCGGAATCCTCCGTCGCGGTCGCTTCCGGCTCGTCCTCTTCGGTTGGCGTCGCATCGTCACCGCCGCCACCGGATTCTTCGGTCGCCGTCGGGTCTGCGTCTCCCGATTCCTCGGTCGCCGTGGGATCCTCGTCGGTCATCTCCTCAGTTGGGGTGGCTTCATCTTCGCCGCCGCCCGTTTCCTCGGTTGCCGTTGGCTCCTCATCGTCATCATCGTCGTCGTCATCGCCACAGGCGGCCAGCACGGCTGCAATGGCCGGCGCTGACAGGCCCAGGACGGCGGCACGCTTGAGCACCTGACGCCGGTTGTAGTTCAGGCTTGTAGCTAGCGCGACGAGTTTGCTCGCCCGCTGCTCCTCTTGCTCATCCTGGAATTCGGGTCGCTCGTCCACTGTCTCCTCCTTCATTCGCACGGCGAGGCCGCTCCTACAGCCAGTCGACCGTCACAGGCTCTCCGGCTGTGCGTGGGACACGGCGCCAGCGTGGGGTCTCTTCCTTGTATACGTCCGTGACCGCGCTTTGGCGGTATCGGCAAGCGTTCGAATTGTACGCATTGCCGCGGCGGTGGCCGCAGCAATGGATGTCCAGCGGGCCGACACTGCGAGTGATTCTGTAGCTGGCAACGCTCCGGTCGGGCTTCCCCCTTGTGTACTCTACCGGGCACGGGCATTGTAGGAATGCGACCCGTGCACGGTCAAGATTTCATAGCGGCTACAGCCTTCCGGAGTACAATTCCGTAGAGCATAAGTACAGTGCATCTCGCAAAAATGGTTAATGCTTCCGATGCGGTCCCACCTGGACGAAAATTAGACTGCGCCGGTCGAACTATCTGACCGTGGGTATATGGAGGTGTCGATGCGTGTGCGGATTGATCGCGAGAAGTGCGTCTCGGCCGGCAACTGTGTCGTGACCGCGCCGACTGTCTTCATTCTCGATGATGATGAGAAGGCGACATTGCTGGACGTTGCGACCGTGGACGAGGACACGTTGCGGGTAGCCGCCGAGCTCTGCCCGACCGAGGCAATCGTCCTGGAAACCGACGAAGGTGAACAGACCTATCCATGACGGTCGGTAGCGCCACCCAGCCACCCAGCTCTGCCACGCTCGTGGGCCGTGACGCCGAGCTAACCGCGTTGCTCGACGCCTATCGCGAGATCGAGCAGGGCGCGTCGCGGGTTGTCTTCGTCAGCGGCGAGCCCGGTATTGGCAAGACGCATCTGCTCGGCCACTTCGTCGGGGCCGTCCATGCGGCCGGGGGCATGGCGCTCCGCGGGAACTGCTACGAGGACGCCGCTATGGCGCCCTATGCGCCCTTTGTGGAAGCGTTGCGGCCGCTGCTCGGCGCTGCCGGCAGTCCGCGCACAAGCGGCCTGGCCGGCGTCCTACCTGGAGTAGAGCCCGCGCGGCTCGAGTCGGACCAAGGCATTCCGGATATCGTCCGCGATTCCGACGAACGCTTGCGGCTCTTCGATGCTGTGGCGCGCCGGCTCAATGACGCGGCGGCGGATCAGCCCGTCGTCTTGCTGCTCGATGACCTCCACTGGGCGGATGAGCCGACGGCGCTCCTGTTGCGTTACATCGCGCGCGTGGTCCGCACATCGCCGCTGCTGCTCGTCGGCGCGTACCGCGATACGGACCTCGATAGCCGCAAGCCATTCGAAGGCGTATTGCGCGATCTCCAGCGGGAACGGCTGGCGTCCCGGCTGGCGCTACGGCGCCTCGATCAGGCGCAGACGGCGCAGATCGTCGCGGAGATTCTCGATGTCGACGTGCCGGCGCTCTCCCCCGACTTCCTCGCGACGCTCCAACATGAGTCGGAAGGCGTGCCGTTCTTCATAGAAGAACTGGTATTGCACCTGCGCGAGGTCGATCTGCTCGGCCCGCAATCCGATGGACGCTGGGGTTTGAGCGCCGATGCCGCGACAGCCGTCCCGCAGAGCGTGCGGAGTGTTGTCGGCCACCGCCTGGAGACGATTTCACCCGGCGCGCAGGAAGCGCTGGCGGTCGCAGCAGTGATCGGGAAAGAGTTCTCGTTCGATCTGCTCCAGGAGGTGCTGCGCCAGCGCGGCGCGGCGGTGTCGGACGAGCTGGTTGGGTTTATCGAGGAAGCGACCGTCCGGCGGTTGATCCAGGAACGCGGCATCATCGGCGGCGAAGCGCTCTATGCCTTCGCCCACGAGCAGATTCAGAGCGTTCTCTACTGGAGCATGAACGCGATTCGACGGCGCTCGCTCCACCAGGCAGTCGGCGCAATGATCGAGCAGCTTGAGCCCACGCCGGAGCGCGTGGCCGCCCGGCTGGCCTATCACTTTAGCCACGGCGAGGATCTGGGCAAAGCCGCTCACTATCTCTATCTCGCGGCTGAGGACGCGGTGCGCGTGCGCGCCACTGAACAAGCCATTCGCTATTACGACGCGGCGCTGGAGGTTCTGGCGGACCATCCGGGCCCGAATTCGGACGAGACCGACGCGGAGCTGCGGATGCGGATACTGCTCTCGCGCGACACGCAGTACGAGTATGTCCACGCGCTGGCGCCACAGGAGGCAGGCCTGGCGGAGATTATGCGTCTGGCGGACGCTCAGGAGCGCGACGATTGGCGCCTTAGCGGATTACTCCGGTCGGCCCGCTACTGCGTGCGCATCGGCGACCCCGACCGCGCCGAGAACCACGCCGCCAGGGCGCGTGAGATTGCCGCCGGGGGGAGTTTGGAAGACCAGGCACGGGCGTCGCTATCGAGCGCCCAGGCGGCGATTGGCCGCATTCTCGGCGAACCGTCGCGGCTGTACCGCCCGAAGGAGAAGCTCATCGCGGCCGTCCAGCATCTGACGGCGGCGCGCGAGCAGTGTGAGGAGCTGGGCTGGCAGCGCGGCGTAGCCTGGGTCACGCAGGACATGGGCGTCGTCCTCTGGCGGCTGGCCGACGCGAGCGACGAAGACGCCCGTGCTCGCGCTCGCAGTTTTCTGATCGACGCGCTTGAGAAGTTTCGCGAGACCAACGATCGCAAGGGCGAGATCACCGCGCTGATCGCCTTGGCCTACCGCCGTCCGGTCTCGGCGTCGGCGGCTGGAAAGCCGCTCCAGGGCAGCTACGTCGCCTTCCTGGAGGAGATCCGGCGCTTGCGCCAGACCGAGCACTTGCTGGCGCGCGAAGGCGACCGGCCCCGGCTCGAAGCGCTGTCGCGTATGTCGATTCACCTCTATGCCCGCACCCACGGCTGGTATGAGACGGCGCTGGAGCGGGCTCATGAAGCATTGGAGTGGGCGAACTCGGCCCGCAACACGCGCATCGCGCTGCTGGCGCATCTGGGGCTTTCGGAGACTGAGCGCCTGCTCGGGCGGCCCGGCCGGGCGCTCGATCATGCCAACCGCGCCGTTGCCGTGTTCGAGACCGCCCAAGCACAACGCTCCCAGGCCGGCGGGTTGCGGGAGAGCCAGCGCGAGGAGGTGCTTGGCGCGCTGGCCAGCGCCTATCTGGCGCTCAAACAGCCGGAGCGCGCCGTGGAGTTCGCCTGTGAGCGGCTAGAGGCGGCGGCCGCGCGTTCCGGTGGCACGGCGCAGATAGAGGCCACGGTCAGCCTGGCCGAGGCCCTTTTCCACAGCGATTGCGGGCCGGAGGAGGCCGGCCGGCACGCGCGCGAGACCTTGCGTCTCAGCGCGGGCTTGCCGGGCACAATCGTCTGGGATATTCGGGCGTCGCTGGTGCTCGCGGAGCTGGCGTTGCAGGCTGGTGACGGCGAGCAGGCGCTCGACCATGTCTCCACTGCCGTCAGTCGGATCGAGGCGCGTGAGACGCCGCTGGTCTGGTTGGTCACCTATGCCGCCTGGGTGCAGGCGCGCGCGCTGGAAGCGACCGGCAACCGCGACGACGCCCGCAGCTGGTTCGAACGCGCCTACGAGCATGTCGAGAACACGGCCGAGCATCTCACTGCGGACGGCTTGCGTGATGCGTACATCGAACACGGATTCTGTGTCGCGGAGATTCGCGAAGCGGCCGCACGTTACGGGCTTGGGCGCGGCGCATTGCCCCCTGCGGAGACCGCCGACCGGCTGGCGGGCCTGACGCCGCGTGAGCTGGAGGTCCTGACCCTCGTCGCCGCCGGCCGCACCAACCGCGAGATCTCCGACGAGCTCTACATCTCCGAAAAGACCGTCGCCCGCCACTTGACCAACATCTTTAACAAGATTGATGCCGAATCACGCACCCAAGCCGCCGCCTGGGCCTTCCGGAATGGGCTGGCGTAGTCGCGGTACCGGAACGCGCCGGATTATGCGCTTCCGTTTGCCCTGTCAATCGGTCACGGTGAGGAAGCCTGCGTTCTCGGCGAGGCTTTCGTCGGCAATTAGCCTTTCGATGACCGGTTCGATGTGGTCGCGGATGTTGGCAGTGACGCGCTGGAAGCCGAGCAGGCGGCCAACGTGCTGGGCAATGTCATCGTGGTTGATGCCGTAGCTCTCGCGGACGATCTGGAGAATCGCCGCCGCGATCTCCTCCGGCGCGATCAGGTCGATCCGGCGCGTCGTCCCATCCTGGCCCGAGCGATCACGCACCGGCGGCGTTTCCATGCCCGGCGGCCAGAGGAAGCCGTTGCGCTGCTCGATCTCGCCCTGCCGCACGGCGAGCCGGGCCGCCGCGTCGATCGCGTCGCGAATGCGGCTCCCCATGCGTCCGACGCCTTCAGCCTCCAGAATCCTCCGGCCCGCGTCCTCGATGTGGATCGGACCCTCGACCTGCACGATGGCGACAAGGGCCCGGGCCAGGTCCGGTGCCGGGATCTCGTGAATGTCGCGACCACCCGAGCGAACGCGGATGTCCGCCAGCTGGTACTCCTCAGTCGTTTGCTCGTGGATGTCTGCCGCGCCGTTACCCTGCCGTCTGATCTCCGAGGTGTCCTGGGCGACCGAGCGCACCGGCGGGGCAGATTCGACGCCCGCCGCACGGGCGCGCTCGATGGCTGCGATGACCTTGCGTAGCTCGCCCTCCGGATTGCGGAACCAGTCGGTCGACCAGATGCGGTGGATCGTCCAGCCCAGTCCTTCCAGCACCTGCTGGCGCAGCCGGTCACGGTCCCGCGCCGACCGCGCGCTGTGATACGTCGCGCCATCGCACTCGATGCCAAGCAGGAAGCGGCCCGGGCGTTCGGGGTCGACGACGGCGAGGTCGATGTAGAAGCCGGCGCTTCCGACCTGCGGCTGCACCTCATAGCCTGATTTGACGAGCGCGTTGTAGACGGCGACCTCGAAAGGGGAGTCCATATCGCGACCGGTGATCTCCGGCAGCTCCAAATCCCCCGTTGCGGCGTACTTCAGGTAGCGTTTGAAGGCGGCGACGCCGCGCGCTTGCGTGCGGCTCAGGTCGATGTCGTCGGCGTGCAGATTGGTGAAGATCTCGCAGCGCTGGCGGGCGCGGGTGATGAGGACGTTGAGCCGCCGCTCGCCGCCGTCGTTGTTTAGCGGCCCGAAGTTCATCGTGAGCTTGCCCTGCTCATCCCGCCCGTAGCCGACGCTGATGAAGATGACATCGCGCTCGTCGCCCTGAACGTTCTCCAGGTTCTTGACGAAGAAGGGCTCGTACTCGTGGCGACTGAAGAAGTGCTCGGTTTCCGGGTGGTTGCGCCGCAGAAGTTCGAGCTCGTCGATGATCGCCTGGGCCTGGGCTGTGCTGAACGCGGCCACTCCCAGCGTTAGATCCGGCGTTCGCTTGGCGTGGGCAATGACCGCCTCAGCGACGGCGCGGGCCTCGCCGGGGTTCGAGCGGGATCTGCCGCGTTCGTAGGCGGTCTCGGACAGGTGGTGGTAAACCAGGCCAAGCTGGGCGCGACCAGCGTCCGGACTGGGGAAGACCACCAGCCGGCTGTCGTAGAACTCGTAGTTCGAAACGGTGATGAGCGACTCGTGGCGGCTGCGGTAGTGCCAGCGGAGCATCTTCTGGAGCGTGTTCTGGGCCGCAAAGAGACCGAGAATGCTCTCGATGTCGCGTGTCACCGGGTCCTCGTCGCTAATGTCGTCGCCGTGGGTGAGCGTGTCGAAGAAGCTCGTCGGTGGCAGTTGCTTGCTATCGCCAACGACGATGGCTTGCTGACCCCGCAGCAACGCGCCCAGCGCCTCGGCCGGCCGGACCTGGCTGGCTTCGTCGAAGATCACAACGTCGAAGGTCACGCTGCCCGGCGGCAGGTAGGTGGCGATCGACATCGGGCTCATCATGAAGACGGGCTTGATCGCCTGGACCGCGTTGCCGCAGTTCTCGATGAGCCTGCGAATCGGCAGGTGTCGCGATTTCTTCTCGAACTCGCGCCGCAATGTGGCGAGCTGGCCGCCGCCCTGATGGCGGGGCAGCCGCTTCCAGTGCGTCTCCGCCAGCCGGTGGCGATTGTGGCGCAGCAGCGTCTCGTCAAGCTGCTGGAAGCGTTCGGCAACGCTCGTGTGCGCCGCGCCATCGAAATCGCGCAGGGCCGACCGCTCGGTCAGCGCACGTTCTATCACGGCTTCGTTGCGGGCGACATGGAAGGCATCGGCGAGGCGTTCCGAAGCGTGTGGCCAGGCGACCGCCAGCTCGGCGACGGCGGCGATGCCTTCCTCCCGGCAGCGGTTGAGGGCGACGTTGAGCGCGACGACCTGGTCGATCTCGCCCCGGCCGGTAGACCAGCCGTCTAGGAGGTCGCGCTGGGCGGGGAGCGCCCAGGTTTCGATCGCGGGTGTATCCCAACCGGCGACCTGCGGGTCGATCTCAAGCATCCGGAGAAGCTCCTGGAGCTGGGCTGTATAGGCTGCGATCCCCGTTGCGGCCGCTTCCGCCGCGGCCGTGAGCGACGCCGGCTCGGGCGCGCGGTCGAAGACAGTGACCGTCGCCGCGGGCAGCGCCTGCTGGTCGATGCCCGCGTGCAACGACTGAGCCCACTTCGCCTGTTGGTCGAGGTCGTCCCAGTTCGACCGCGCGCCGCGCCAGTCGCTGCCGAACAGCGCCGTACCGAGCGCGTCGCGGTTGCCGGCGTCCCGGTTGAGCCGCTGCCACTCCATGATCTGGTCGATCATGCCGACCTGTTCGCCAATCTCCGTTGGAAGCTCTCCGCGTCCGAAGCCGGCGAGCTGCTTCTTCGCCGAGCGATAGTCGCCGGAGAGGAAGCGCCACCATTTCGACTCGTAGTTGACCAGCGTCTGGCGTATCTCCAGCAGATCGCGATCCCAGATTTCCGGGATGAGCGGCTCGTCCCAACGCTCCCGGATCTCGGTGAGGGCGCGGCCTTCGGTCAAGGCTGTGCGGAGCTCATCGCCGGCAGTGCGCCAGCGCTCGTCGGCGAGGTTGTCGGGCCGTGCCTGTGGGGCGTCCACATAGGCGCGGGCTGCTTCGACCAGCCGCCGGCCCTCGTCGAGCGCTTGCGCTTCCGGCAGCCCTAGAGCCTCGGCGAGTTCACGCAGCTGACGGTCGAGCCCGGCGAGCTGCTCGCGACTGGCGTCGAGCGCGGCGAAGATGCGGTCCTTATCGGAGGGCAACAGCACCGTCTTCGTCAGCCCGTAGTATGGGTGCGCCTGCGGCGGGCCCATCGCGGCGACGCGGGCTTGCAGCTCGACCACGATGCCAGCGCGGCGCTCGAACTCGATCTCCTGCCACTCGCGCAGACTCTCGATCTCGATCTTCGGCCAAACGATGTCTGAGACGGCGGCTGTCCGCTGGAGCAGCCGGCCATAGGCCTGACTCGGGGTGATCCCGGTCTCGCCGACCGCCAGATTGACCGCCGTGCAGTAGGCATTGAGCCGTTGCTGGGCATCTTCCAGTAGCTGCATCTCGGTCTGCAGGTTCTGGGTGACTGGGGAGCCGAGCTCGAGCGTGCGTTGCAGCTCGTTGAGCAGGCTGCGCTTGTTGGTGCGGTGGCTGTGGAGCTCGAGGCAGGCGTCGCCGATGCCGACGGCGTCGAGCCGCCGCTTGACGACATCGAGCGCCGCCATCTTCTCGGAGACGAAGAGCACCGTCTTCCCCGCAGCCAGGGACTCGGCAATGATGTTGGTGATCGTCTGCGACTTGCCGGTGCCGGGCGGCCCCTGGATGACGAGGTTGCGGCCTGAGTTGGCCTCAAGGATCGCCATCGTCTGGGAGCTGTCGGCGTCAACGACCTGGTGGATCTCATCCGGTTGGACGACGCGGTCGACAAAGGTGTCGTCCGGGTAGGCCGGCGCGGTGTTCTCGAAGCCATCGCCGAGCAGCGCGCCAACGACCTCGTGGTCGGCGGGTTTGAGCTCTTCCGGCCAGACCTCTTCATCGAGATCGCGGTACATCAGAAACTTGCCGAAGGAGAAGAAGCCGAGCGCTACCGCGTCGCTGTTGACGCGCCAACGCGGCTGTTCGGCGATCGCTTGCGCCCAGGCCGCCAGGTAGGCGTCGACATCAAGGTCGTCGATCTCCGGGAAGGCTGGCGCGGTGACGCCGTACTCGCTGGCCAGCTTCTCCGCGAGCGAGAGGTTCTCGCCAATATCCTCGCCGGTGTACTGGACGTGGAAGCGGTCGCGGGCGTTCGAGCGCTCCAGCTCAACCGGCACGAGCAGCAGCGGCGCGCGCCGGAGCCTGTCGGCGTTCTTATCCTCGTACCATTCGAGCATCCCGAGCGCGATGTAGAGGACACTGACGCCCTGCTCTTCGAGCGACGTCCGCGCCCAGTGATAGGAGTTGAGCAGCCGCTTCTGCAGCTCGGCGGAGTTGACGCCGGTCTGGAGCAGCCGGTCGGTGTGACGGGCCGCCAGCTTGCCGGTCGGCCGGTCCTCGGGCTGTTCCGGCCCTGCCTCGGCACGCTCAACCTCATCCGGCGCGGCCTCGAAGGACATATTCTTGCCGTCGCTGACGAGGATCTTGAAGATCTCTGGCGGGCGCTCATCGACAACGTCGACGCCGCGGGATGTGAGCGTCCGGTAGTTGATGAGCGTGTTGCGTAGCCCGAGGTCCAGCAGTTCCTGGCGCGCGCCGGCAAGCGAGGAGGGCGCGGCGGGCGGCTCCAGCGTGGTTGGTTCGGGTGGCGCTTCAGACATAGTTCTCCCATTTGTGATGCGGCGTTGCCTAGAGCAGGAGCGATGTTGGCATCGTAGCAGTTCCTGCGCGTGTAGTCTGTGAATAAACGTCCCAATGCCGTCCGGCGGCTAGCGCGCGCTGGCCAGGTACTGCTACCGCAAACTACGACCATCCGGTTGACGCGCGCCGGGACGGTAACCACGAATCTGGGAAACGGAACGGGCTGGCCGCTCCGCTACGTGTTGACGAGGGATGAAGGAGCACAATGGCCGAGACGATCAATTTCACCGTGGGGTTCTACGATGACACGGAGTCGAGCAAGGTGATCCTCGACACGTTGCAGTCGATGCACAAGGCAACGACTATCGACATCGTCGATATGGCGATGCTGACGAAGTCGGACGACGGCAAGCTCAAAGTCGAGGAGACGCGCGAGCTGACCGCCGGCAAAGGCGCGCGGCGCGGCGCGCTCGTGCTCGGCGTTGTCGGCCTGATTTACCCGCCGAGCCTGATTGCTTCTGTCATCGCCGGCGGCGGCATCGGCGCGCTTGCCGGGCGTATTCGTGACACCGGAATAAAGAAAGAGCAGATTCAGCGCATCGCCGATGAGCTGGAACCGGGCAAGGCTGCCGTCGTCGTGCTCTCCAAGGCGGGCTCGCGGGAGCTGGTCGAGGACACATTGGAACGCCTTGAAGGACAGCTCGAGTCCCACGAGCTCGGCCCGGAGACTTCAGCCGACGTCGACGCCCTGGCGCAGGAAGACGCCGGGTAGCGTGGGCCTGGACGTGGATGCCGGAGGGAGCTCGTAGTGGCAGCGCGGGGCAGAGCGCGTCCGTCACTCCAGCGGCGCTATAGCGTGATCGGGGGCGGCGCCTCACTGGCGCTGTTTGTGCTGCTGGTGATCGCGACGGGCTTGAATCTGGTCCTGGCCTGGGTGCTTGCCTGGGCCGTGCCGAGCTTTCTGCTGTATGGCTACGACAAAGCCCAGGCCAAACGCAACGGGCTGCGAGTGCCGGAGATCAGCCTGCTGTTGGTGTCGGCCGCCGGGGGCTTTGCCGGGGCGCTCGCCGCGATGGTCCTCCTGCGTCACAAGACGACACGGCTGAAGTTCTGGTTGACCGGCATCGCGAGCGCCGTCGTCTTCGCCGGGCTGCTGCTCGTGAGCTTGTTCTAGCTGTCTATTCGGCAAGCTCCGCAGGCCGGCCGCGGGCGCGCAGGGTCCCGTAGAGCTCACGCAGCCCCTCGATGCGCTGCGGCAGGCGGCCCCAGTCGGCGCGGAAGAGCACGATCATCGCGACGAGGCTCAGGAGTTGTACGCCGATGCCGAGCGGGCCGACCGCGGACAGGCCGAAGAGACTCTCCAGCGAGCCAACCGCCGTCGTGGCGACGAGCAGTGTGCCGAGGTAGATCGCCGAGCGCGAGATGGCGAAAACGAGCGCGCCGGGGAGCAGCGGCAGGTTGGCCATGCCGGCGGCGACGAAGAGCGTGCCTTTGGGGATTGGGCCAACCGCGAAGAGCGCCAGGTAAGTGACCCCGGACGCGCGTTTCCGGGCCAGCGTCGCCACAGTCTGCTCGATGGCTGCACGGCGCTTTGCGGGGATCAGACGGTGACCGAACCTGCGGCCCGCCAGCCCCAGGGCCAAACGGCCCGCCGCGGCGCTCAACCCGCCGACGAGCGCCAGTGGAATAACGCCCATGTCGTTGTTGATGTGGAAATAGGCGAGCAAGCCGGCGGTTGGCGGAGCGAAGAGTGGAGTGATATTGAAGACGACGGCCAGCGTGGCCACCAGCAACCATTCGACGAAACTGGACACTACACGTCCTTTATCTGAACTAGACTGGCATCCTGCCGGCCGGAGAGCGCGCGAGGCGTTTGCTCGCGCATCACTATCTAAATGCAGCGGGCTGCTTGTTGGCTATGCTGCAGGCCGTGCCATTGGTCCTGATTCGAGAACGCGTCACGAACGGGGTGCCCCGGCTCCCGGAGCCTTGGCCCGTCGCGGCGGGACGGGAAGCCAGCTATGACCGATTTCACCAACATACTTGTCTTCCTGCTGGTTGTTGGCCTGCGTATCGGCGTGCCACTCTGGATCCCGCGCTATCCGCTGCCGGCGATGATTGCCTCGCTGGTGCTCGATGCCGTCGACCAGACGATCTACCAGACTTTTACAACGCTGAACCTCGATGGCTACGAGTCCTACGACAAGGCGCTCGATATCTATTACCTGGCCATCGCCTATGTCTCGACCTTCCGCAACTGGGCCAACCTCAGCGCCTTCCAGACGGCGCGCTTTCTCTGGTACTACCGCCTGGTTGGCGTTGCCGCCTTCGAAATCTCCCAATGGCGGCCGCTGCTGCTGGTCTTCCCCAACACCTTCGAGTACTTCTTTGACTTCTATGAGGCGGCCTGCACGCGCTGGAATCCGTTGCGGCTGACGACACGGGCAGTCATCGGCGCCGCGGCCTTCATCTGGATCTTCATCAAGCTGCCGCAGGAGTACTGGCTGCACGTCGCCGAGCTCGATACCACCGACGTCATTAAGAAAGACATTCTCGGCGTGCCGACCGACACGGGCTGGATATCTGCAATCAGCGACAATCTCTGGGCGATTCCGGTTGTCGTTGTCATTGCCGGTGTTGCTGTCGCGCTCTACCGGGCAATCCGAAAGCGATTGCCCAGGGAGAATTGGGCGCTGACGTGGGACGCCAACGTGCACAACGATGTCGATGTCACGGTGACACCCCCGCCCGCCGAGCGAATCAGCCTGCCAGCACTCGTTGAGAAGGTCGTGCTCGTCGGTTTGATCGGCATCATCTTCTCCCAGATCCTTCCGAATATTCAAGCCAGCAGCGTCTGGTTCTTCATCAACATCGCCGTCATCGTCGCGGCCAACGCCTTCGTCGGCGTCTGGCTGGCGCGGCGCGGCCACAGCTGGGCCTCGATGCCCCGGCAGTTTGGCGTGATGGCCGTCATCAACTTCGGGTTGGCCATGGTCTGGCTGGCGCTTGTGTCCGACAATCCGGATGCCGAGGATTCAATTCGTGTCGTCATCTTCTTCGTGTTGCTGCTGACCCTTATCGTCACCCTCTATGACCGTTACCGGCCCTTCAACGAGCAGCGCTTTAGCGCGGCCCGGGCAGGTCGCGCGCGGTCAACCACGGACCGCGACTAGCGGCCGAGAAAGGCGCTTGCCGTGAGCGTGATCGTTGCTACCTCTCCAGGCCAGGGCCGGGCCGAGGGGAAATTGCTGCGGAAGCTGACGCCCCGTTCGAGCCATGCTGAATGGCAGCCCGCGCCGAACCGCCGTAGCCCGGTTGAGATGATTCTCAGTCAGAATGCCACGCGGCTGGACTGGTTGGTGCCGTATCGGCATCAGCGCATGAGCGAGTCGCCCTTTGCCTTCTTTCGGGGTAGCGCGCGGATCATGGCGGCGGACCTCGTCACGACTCCGGCGACCGGCTTGCAGGCGCAGATCTGCGGCGACGCGCACCTGGCGAACTTTGGGCTCTTCGGTTCGCCGGAGCGCAATCTGATCTTTGACCTGAATGACTTCGATGAAACACTGGCCGGCCCGTGGGAATGGGATGTCAAGCGCCTTGCGGCGAGCTTCGTGATCGCCTCCAGGCATAACGGTTTCAAACGCAAGCAGGCCTGGGCGATTGCCAGGACCGCAGTGCGCTTCTACCGCGATACGATGGTGCAGCTGGCCGGGCGTTCAGCGCTCGATAATTGGTACGCCCATGTACGCGCCGAGGACATTCCGGCGTTCCTGTCGGAGAACCTGAGCCTGTCAAAGGCCGAGTCGAAACGCATGACGCGGCGCCAGGAGAAGTTCTTTGCGAAGGCGCGCACGCGGGATAGCCACCAGGCGCTTGCCAAACTGGCGATCATCGTGGACGGCAGATACACGTTCATCTCCGACCCACCCTTCGTCGTGCCGCTATCAGAGCTGCGTGCCGATCTGCACCCCGAGCACTTGCGTGAAGCTGTCCAGGTTGCCTTTGACGGCTACCGCATGTCGCTGCCCGATGCGCGCCGCCACCTGCTTGAGCGCTACGAGCTACAACATATGGCCCTCAAGGTCGTCGGCGTCGGCAGCGTCGGCACGCGCTGCTTCATCGGGCTCTTCGTGGGCCGCGACGCGGGAGATCCGTTGATCCTCCAGGCAAAGGAAGCAGGTCCATCTGTGCTTGCGGAGTTCCTGGCTCCGAGCGCCTACGACAACCAGGGGCAGCGGGTCGTGGAAGGGCAGCGCCTGATGCAGGCTGCCAGCGACAGCTTCCTGGGCTGGACGCGTGTGCCAACGCTGGAGGGCACGCACCGCGACTTCTACTGGCGTCAGCTCCGGGATATGAAATCATCCGCGCCAATCGAGACATACGCGCCCCGGCAGATGGAAGGCTACGCCCGGCTCTGTGGGCTGACGCTCGCCTACGCGCACGGGCGCAGCGCCAGCCCGGCGGCCATTGCCGGGTACTTCGGCGCGGGCGACACGCTCATCGACGCGCTCGCGGACTTTGCGGTAGCCTATGCGGACCAGAATGAGCGCGACTATCAGGAGTTCGCCGCCGCCGTCGCGGCGGAGAGTCTCGCCCTCGACGACGCCGGCGACATCGTCCAGCAATGAGGAGCTCTTCGGACGTGTTGCGCTGAATGCATAGGCACGGGAGCTATATGCGACGCGGAGCGATCGTCGGACTTGTTCTCATCACAGCGCCATGGTTAGCGAGCTTGCCGGTTGGCGTGCATGGCTTCTCCCCCGCCATCGCGCGGGCAGCGCAAGAGGCCGCAAGCAGCGCCGATCAAGAGCTGGCTGACCGCTATGCGCCGGTGGTCTACCTGCGCGAGGTCAACAGCAACATCTGTGACGAGGAGAACGAGGGCTTTGACCCCGTTGCAGTCGACTTCGTGCTCGGGCGCGAGGAGATCCCGCTGCTGACCTCGGACAATGGCGAACCTTCCGGGGAATGGTCGACGGTTGCCGACGCTCCGCTGGCGGCGGACCTCTATGGCCGCGAGCCGCCGGACTTCCTCAACTACCCCGGCTCGCCGGTCGCGCCTGGTTGCACCTATCGGCAGTATTTCGCCGAGCATCGCGGCGAGGCCCGCAATGTCGCCTATGCCCACATCTATCTGGAGCCGGGCACAGATACGCTCGTGCTTCAGTACTGGCTCTACTTCTATCTGAACGACTGGAACAACACCCACGAGGGCGACTGGGAGATGATCATGCTCTTCTTCGACGCGACGAGCGCCGAAGAGGCTCTGTTGAGCGACCCTGAGCGGGTGGTCTACGCCCAGCATGGCGGCGGCGAGAGCGCGGATTGGGGCGACGACAAGCTGGCGCTCGAAGACGGACATCCGGTGATCTACACGGCGCGCGGGGCCCACGCCAGCGAGTACAAGCCGGCGATCTATCTTGGTCTGGCCGAGAACGGCACAGGCTTCGGCTGCGAGAACTCGAAAGGCCCGCACCGGCGGATTGCGCTCGAAGCGCTGGTTGTGCCGCACGAGCCTTCCGGGCCCGATGACCCCTACGCCTGGCTCGGCTACACCGGACGCTGGGGCGAGCTGAAGAGGTCGGAGTGGAACGGGCCAACCGGGCCGAACACGAAGGCGTCCTGGAACGAGCCGGTGACCTGGTCCGAGAACGTGCGCGATTCGAGTCTGGTCGTGCCGGAGTACGAGGGCTTTGGCCAGGGGCCGATCGATCTCTTCTGCGGCGTCGTTGCTGCCGGGTCGGGGGTGCTGGTTGCCTTCAACTCGACGCCGGCGCTGGTAATTGGGATCTTCGGCGTCATCTTCGTCGCGACCTCCTGGTTCGTTAGCTACGCGCTCGGCACGATCCGGCGGACCTTCGGCTACTACCGCGCCAACGCCCGGACCTTCGGCTTGATCGGGTTGATGCTCCTGCCGGTCGGCTTCGTGGTTGCGCTCATTCAGACGCTGCTCTTCACGATCCCGCCGGTCGAGCCCCTGCTCGGGATGATGGAGCGCTTTCCAGGCGTGCGGGTGTTCTTGCTGCTGCTGCTCGGCAGTTTTCAGGTGGCAATAGCCGTGATCTTCGTGTCGCCGGCGGTGATCTACGCGATGACTCGCATCCGCGATGGCGCGCGCCCTGGAGTGGTTGAGTCGTACCGGCACGGAACCGAGGTCGTCTGGCGGATTCTCTATACCCGGCTGAAGGCCGTCGTGCGCGCGCTTGCCCAGGCCCTGACGATCGTCGGGATTCCCCGGGCCGCGCGGCGTCTTGTGGGTGTGCTCTATATCGGCCAGACTGTCATTGTCGAAGATGCGGAGTCTGAACGGGCAATCCGCGAGAGCGCCGACGTCGCCGAGATGGAACCAGTGCGGTCGGCCGTCACGAGCGTCGTGCTCTACGTGATCGTGCTCCTGACCGGGCCGCTGTTTGCGATCTTCCTACTGCTGGCGATTCCCAGCCGCCCGCTCGGCCTGGTGAATTTCGTGAGTAGCCTGATCTTCGCGCTGCTCTATCCAATTGGCGCAATCGGGATGACCTTGCTCTACCATGATCTCAGATCGCGGAACGATCAATGGTTCGATTCCGGTAGCGACGCTGCGTCGCCTAGCTAGGAAAGCGCCGGTATGTGCTGTCTGCTCTCTGTCATCGTTTTTCTCGGGCCACGCATGGGCATTCTCGTCTGGTGGCTGCTCGATCAGCAGCGCTGGGAGCGCGCGTTCGACTCGTTTGCCTGGCCGCTGCTCGGGTTCATCTTCCTGCCGTGGACGACGCTCATGTATGTGGTTGTCGGCATCGGCGGCCTCTCCGGCTTCGACTGGATCTGGATGGGTATCGCCGTCCTGATGGACCTGAGCTCCTACAGCAGCAATGCGTACAACCGTGAGCGGGGCATGCGCTACGCAACCCGCTACCGGGGTTGAACGCGCTGAATTGTCGTCAGCGCTCGCGGGCCGCTGGCGCGCTTGATACCGAAAGGAGGAGGCGATGATTCAAGTTCCGATTCCGGCCTTCATCGTGCGCTGGTTGATCGCTGCGGCGGCGCTGGCGTTGACCGCCTGGATCATGCCGGGGATCGACATAACGGACTCGGACGGGACGCTCGCTGTGCTGATCATGGCGGCGGTGCTGGGTCTGGTCAACGCGATCATCCGGCCGATCCTGACGCTGTTATCATGCGGCGTCGTGATCCTGACGATGGGGCTCTTTCTCTTTGTCATCAACGGCGTTACGCTCTGGTTATCAGCCTGGATCTCGGAGAACTGGCTGAGTGCCGGCTTTACCATCGACGGCATCTTCCCGGCGATCTTCGGCGCGATCATCGTCAGCGTGATCTCGTTCTTCCTCAACATCCTGGTGACATCGGACGAAGAGGGCTAGTGTTCTGTGACACATGATTTGTTTGACAATCTGGTGCTTCTCGGATGACTCAACAAGCACCAAGCTTGTCATTTCGAGCCCTACGACTACGCTCAGGGCAGGCTCGTGAGAAATCTCAGTCGAACACCAGTGACGTGCTGCACCGAGATTTCTCCCGCTGGTCGAAATGACAAGGTCGTTACGATTGAGTTACCCGGCGAGGTAGGATAATCTCTTCACTTCATAAGTAACAGAGCACTAGCGCGTCAGCTGACCAGCTGCCGGATGGCCTCGTCGACGGCATCAGCGACTGACGCCAGCAGCGTCGGCGTCGTGGCTCGTTCCGGCGTGTCCTCCGGCGCGTGGAAGAGCGGGAAGCCGCCGACGAGCGAGATCATCGGCCGCCCGAAACGCGCCCAGTTCATGGACTCGCCGACCCACTCATCGGGTTCGGTTGGCCGCTCCGGCGCGATGGTCTCTATCCCAACCGTCGCGAACGCTTCCGCTACCCGCGCTAGCTGTTGCTCGCCAGCAGCGACCCGCGCGTTGATGTTTGGCGTCAGCGTGGCCTTGCCCGCGACCGGCGGCTCTGCCGCGGCGGCCACGCTCGCGCCGATGTGGACGATGGCGCGTGGCGTTCCCGACAGCTCCCGGACCGCCAGCTGCGCGCCCTGGTGATAGAGCTCGTGGCCGCTCGCACCGATGAAGAGCACCGGATAGTCCGCCGCCAATCGCTCAGCGGCTTCGACGGCGACGGCAATGCCGGTGCCGCGCTCGCCGGCGCATTGGAACCAGCCCGAAATCGGCGTCGTGATAACGAGCGTCTCCTCGATTGGATCGTCGCCGTAATGAGCAACGACGTTGGCTGATGCGCCGGGCACGAGCTGAGCGTCGAGCTCGACGGCGATCTCAGCGGACTCCAGTCGCCCCGACAGCCTACCTGGCACCAGCAGCGACGGCAGCCCACTGCCGAGCTCCGGCTGGCGGTTGACGGCGTGGAGCAGGCCGGTCGGTCCGCCGGTTGCAATGACGGCGGCGGTCGCGCCGGCGGCCAGGGCGCTGCTGGTGAAGTCCGCCAGCGTGGCGTCGAAGCCGGTGTTGGAGAGGCCCGGTTCCCAGACCATCGTCGCGGGCTGCGTTGTCGTCACCTTGCCGACGCCCTCGTAGAAGAGCGGGATCGCTTGGACCGGTTCGCCGTCGAAGCGCACCGCCCAGCTGGCGTCATAGCGGTCGAACTGGAATGGTTGGCGTTCGACGCTGGTCGCGGATTGCGCCAGCAGCCGGGCCAGCCACTCGATGGTGTCGGCGTCGGGCGGGGTGCCGGCGCGGTGTTCGCCGAGCGCCGCGTATTCTTCCACTAGCCGGTAGAGTTCATCGCCGTCCCGCATCTGTCGCTACTTTCGTTGGCCCGATTCGCAGCCACGATCATAGTCCGCTCCGGCGCTCAGGAGCCGCAGTGCGCGCCACCGCAGCGGCAAGCGTAGTCGTGGGCCAGGATGCCGGCGACGGCGCGCTCGATGCGCTCCCGCGCGCCGTCGAGGTCGAGCTCGTTGGACCGGAAGCGCAGCCATGCGCCGTGCCGGACGAAGGCCATCGTCGTGTAGGTCGGGTCATAGCCCAGCGCCTCGCGGGCGGCCAGCGTGTAGATCGGGAGCTGCAGGTCGCTCAGCACCTCTTCGCGCGACTTCAGATCGCGGTGGGTCTTGTAATCGACGATCTCGATTGCGCCATCCGGGCGGCGCTGGATGCGGTCGATCAACCCGTAGATCACCGGGGCGCTCGGTCCGCTCCCGAGCTTCAGAAAGAACTCCGGCTCGACGGCCAGCGCCTCGGCGTCGGCATCGCCGCTGTCGAGGAAGCCCTCGCGCACCATGGCCGTCACTGTCGGCTGGCCGTTGTGCTCCGGGGCAGGCTCCGTCTCGTTGTCGTCGAAGAAGCGCAGGAAGTCGGAGCGGGCATCGTCACTGCGCGCGATATGCGCCTGGTGCAGCGCCTCGTGGAAGCGCCGCCCGAGGTCGGTGTAGCTCGCCTCAACCGGCGGGGCTGGGACGCCGATGACATAGCGGTGCAGGTAGAGCCGCGGGCAGCGTTCGTAGGTGTCGAGCAGGCTATAGGAATAAAGGTCCGGCGGCAGCGGCCGGTACTGGCGGCTGCGACGCACCGCGCGCAAGCGGGCGGCGACCTCGGCGCGGTCCTCGCGCTCACTCAAGAAGCGCTCGAAGCCGCTCTCCAGCGCCGCCAGCGCCATGGCCTCCTGGTCGTCGCCACGCCAGTGTTCGCGCCAGGCGTTGGCGAAGGCGGAGAAGTCGTCTGCCGGCCGCAATGGCGTGCCGGTTGCCGTGAAGAAGTCGAGCAGCGGCGCGGCTTCCGATGCAATCTCCCGCACCGGAATGTCGAGCGGCTCGGTGAGGTGTTCGATCTCTGCGAGCAATTCGTAGATCGATGTCTCTCTCTTGCGCGTCGGGTGGTGCTTCGACCAGCTGAAATAGAGCCGGTCGCGGGCGCGGGTGATCGCGACATAGAACAACCTGCGCTCCTCGTCGGAGACAAAGCGTTTCTCGGTCTCCTTGAGGGCGTTCTCATAAGCCGTGCGATCGGCGAAGTCTGCGCGGTCGGGATACTCAGCGGCATTGTGGAGCAGCGGCGGTGGCACGCGGATGTCGTTGATGCTGACACGCAGTGTCGCGAAGTCGTTCTCATTCGCGCCGGCTATGACGACGACGTCGAACTCGAGACCCTTCGCGCCGTGGACGGTCAGCAAGGCGACCGCGCCTTCCTCGACCGGGGTGTTGACCGAGGCTTCGTCGCCGTCCAGCTCTTCGATAGCCCGCAGGTAGTCGACGAAGGCGGCGACGGAGCGGTCGATGACATTGTCGGAGAAGCTGCTGGCCATCTGTTCGAGCTGGCGCAGAGCCTCGATATCGAAGCCGGTCAGCTCCCCGGCCCTTTGGCTGCGGATCTCGCGCACCCGTGCTTCGAGCGGCAGCCCGGTCGTCCGGTGGATCAGCCGGCGCAGATCGTCGCAGAAGCGCTGCAACGCGCCGACGACTTCGTCATCAAGCTCCTCCGGCGGGGCCCCGATGAGCGCCGCGACGGCATCCAGCAGATCGCGCTCCCGCAACAGCCGCTTGACCCTGAAGATGTCGCGCTGGCTCAGGCCGTAGCGCGGGCTGCCGAGCACACGTACGATGCTCAGCTGACGCTTGGGCGCGGCGACGATCTCGAGCGTCGCGATGACATCCTGGCAGGCTTCCGAGTCGAAGATCGTCCGGTCGCCGTAGACCTGATAGGGCACGCCGAGATCGGCGAGCGCCTGCGCGATATCCGGCAGCAGTTTTCGCTTGCGGACGAGCACGCCGAGGCTCGGACTGCTTCCACTGTCTTCGTCTGGTACGTAGTGCGCCGCCAGCGTTTCGGCGATCCAGGTGGCCTCGTCGCCGTAGCTCAGGCCGCTCGCCAGCAGCGGCTCGCGTCCGGTGCGGCCGTTGAATGCCCGCAGCTCACCGGAGAGCGACTCATAGGCCTGGACCAGGTGATTGGCAGTATCCAGGATCTGCTGGTGCGACCGGAAGTTGGTCGTCAGGCCGACATCGGCGACGCCCTCGATCTCTTCCGAGAAGCGCTGGATGTTGTCGACGGCCGCGCCGCGAAAGCGGTAGATCGACTGGTTCGGGTCGCCGACGATGCGCAGCTCGTAGGCGGGCGCGGCCAGGAGCTCGACCAGCACCGACTGGGCGTAGTTGGTGTCCTGATACTCGTCGACGACGAAGACGCGGTAGCGCTTGCCGTACTCGGCGCGCAGCTCTTCGTCCTGCTGCAATGCGTCGACGGCGAGCGCGATCTGGTCGCCGAAGTCGACGCCGCCAAGCTCCCGGCAGCGTTGCTCGTAGGCCGCGTACAGGCGCTGGTAGTCGCGCATCTGGGCGGCATGGTCGGTGTCGTCGGCCGGGATCGTCGCGACGTAGCTGGCGACGTCCTCCGGCGTGGCGAGCTCGTCCTTGCAGCGGCTGATGAAGTCGCGCACGGCGTTGATGGCCGTGCTCAAGCCGTAGGAGACATCGAGAAACTCCAACTCCGCGCCCGCGCGCAAGATGTCACGGATGATCAACCAGGACTCGGCCGGCGAGAAGAGGCGCGGGTCCGCCGGCAGGCCGAGCGCCGCCGCGCCGTCGCGGACGATTTGCATCCCGAAGGAGTGGTAGGTGCCGCTCCAGACTGAGACGCTCTGGTCGTCGAGCGCGGCCCGGATGCGTTGGGTCAGCTCGTCGGCCGCCGCGTTGGTGAAGGTCAGGGCGACGATCTGGTCGGCGCTGGCGTAGTCTGCCCGGATCATCGAGACGATGTGCTCGGTCATCGTCGCCGTCTTGCCCGAGCCGGCGCCGGCGATGATCCGGAGCGGTCCCTGGCGGTGGTCGATGGCCTGTTGTTGCTCCTCGGTCCAGCGGATCTCAATCATTGGAGGCGGCTCCTTCGCAGATCGAGGTGAACGGGCAATTGCGACAGACTTGTGGATCGCTGATCGGCGTGAAGTCGTTGTTGAGGACGCCGTTGGCAAAGGCTGCCAGCCTGCCGCGCACCTCGTCGATCTGCTCCGGCTCCAGGTCGAGCGCCCAGGAGTGGGTGTTGAATTTGAACTCCGGGACGTAGTTCAGGCCCTTGTCGCCGTTACTGCGGAGGAAGTAGAGCGATGTGCGCGGGCTGTCCTCCGGGTGCGATAGCTCCCAGGCCATGCGGTAGAGCGCGAGCTGCGGGATGGCGTCGTTCTTGGACGTACCGCCCTTTCGGCCGCTCTTGTAGTCGATGATCTCGAGCCGGCCGTCGCGGTCGCGGCTCACGCAGTCGATCCTGCCGAGCAAGGTGTGCCGGCCGAAGGGGATCTCGAAGGAGAGCTCGGTTTCGAGGATCTCGCGCTGCTGGTGGATCTCCCAGCGGTAGAAGCGCCGCAGCAGCTGTTCGCCGCGCTCGCGGTTCTGGCGTTCCTGGGCCGGCGCTTCGAAGCCGTCGCCGTCCCAGGCGTCGCGAAAGGTCTCGATCAAGCGCCCCTCGCTGGGTAGATGACCTCCTTGCCGCTCCTTATTCATCCACTCGATCGTGTCATGGACCGCCGTGCCGAGCGTCATCTGGGGCGAGTGCTGGTCGCCGTCCAGCCGCAGGACATAGTTGTAGTAGTACTGGCGCCGGCACTTCTCCCAGGCTGAGAATGTCGTGTAGGAGAGCCGCAGCTCCTCGTCGCCGTTAAAGGCGCGGGGCGCGACCGGCGGCGTCCAGACGCTGCTATCCGGGAGCTGCGCCAGCGTCCACTGGCTCAAGAGCAGATCGCCAATTGCGTCGCCGCTGACCTCGGGAGCGGCCAGCGCGCCGTTGAGCAGCTCGCGCTGCGCCCGCGCGTACTCGGTCGCGCTCCAGGAGCGGCGCTCGGTCGAGCGGTCCAGCGGCGCGAGGGCCTGTTCGTTGGTGGCGCGGATGTTGGTGAGGAAGGTCGGTTCGGACTCGAATTCCTGGCCGTAGCTCTGGGCATAGCTCAGGAAGAGCGACTTGCGGGATCTGGTGAGCGCGACATAGCCCAGGCGGCGCTCCTCCTCGAGAAACGCCTCTCGCTTCGCGCCGTCGCTCGTTCCTGTATCGTCGATGCGCCAGCTGGCCGGGTCCTGGAGATCGAGACCGCGGTCGAGGCGGCGGGTGAGCGGGAAGCGGCCATCGGCCAGCCCGGCCACGAAGACGTGGTCGAACTCCAGCCCCTTGGCGGCGTGGACGGTCATCAGCTGGACGGCGTCGCCGCTCGACTCAGTCTCCTGAACGTCAGCGCCCAACGCGTCGTCGATGACCCGCAGCAGCGTTTGGCGTCCCTCGCCGCGCTCGGCCAGCCGGGTCGCGCGGCTGAGGATCTGGCGGAAGGCGCGCATGTAGGCGATGTCCTGGTGCGTCGGTTGGTCCGGCGGCGGCAGCCGCTTGCAGATGCGTAGCGCGCCATAGACTTGCTCCGGGAGCGTGTTGTCGCGGAGTTGCGCGACCTCGCCGCGGATATGGCTAATCGCTCGCCGGGCGTCTTCGTCACTACGCATCCACTCCTCGATGAAAGCGCTTGCCTGCTCGCCCTCGGCCTGGGCCCGCAGCAGCTGTAGGCGGTCGACGTCGTGCGAGGCGAGGATGTGGCAGAGGTCGTCGATCTCCTCGGCGTCGAGCAGGCGCAAGGTGGCGGCAACGTCGGTCTGAGCGCGGGTGGTCTCGTAGTCGCGGCCGGCGAAGACGACCGGGATGTCGTACTCGCGGATGGCCTGGGCGACCGCCCCGCCGGCCACCGCGACGCTACGCAGCAGTACGGCCACATCCTGGAAGCGGACGCCGTCGAGCCAGTGCAAGCGGGCGATCTGGCGCGCGATCATCGCGGCTTCGTCCATCTCGGATTCAGCGCGGTAGACGACCGGCTTCGGTCCGGCGCCCTGCGTCTCCGCCGTCAGGACCGCCCGGGCGTCGTCGTCGTGCCGGTTGTGGGCGATCAGGGCGTTGGCGGCGTCGAGGATCGCCTGGTGCGAGCGGTAGTTGCGTTCGAGCCGGATCGTCTTCGTGCCGGGATAGTCTTGCGGCATATCCTCGATAAATTCGTGGCTCGCGCCGCGAAAGGCGTAGATGGCCTGGTCCCGGTCGCCGACGACGGTGAGGCGCTCGCCGTCCCCTGCGAGCAGCTTGATGACCCGAGCCTGGGCGCGGTTCACATCCTGGTACTCGTCGATCAGGATGTGCTCGAAGCGCCCCTGCCAGCGTGCCAGCGCCCGCTCATCACGTTCGAGGATGTCGATGAAGCGCATCTGTAGCTCCCCGAAATCGAATGCTTGTTCAGCCCGCAGCTGCCGCTGGTAGCGGTTGTAGACCTCGGCTAGCTCCGCCATCTGCCGGTGGCCGCGCCGCTGCGCGAGCGCCAGCGCCTCCGAGGGCGTCAGGCACTCGTCCTTCACGCGGTCGATGAAGAGCAGCGCCTGGCGGAAGAGCTCATCGCGCCGGTTGACGTAACCTGGGAACTCGATGCCGTCGAGAGCGGCGCTCAGGAGCAGTAGGCGCTCGTCGTCCTCAATGACCTGGGGCGCGGACTGGCCGAGACGTGTCAGCTCCAGTCGCAACGCGACCTGGCAGAAGGAATGGAAGGTACGCACCCAGATCGTTCCGAAGCTGCGGTCCAGCTCGTTCTCGATGCGCTGCCGCATTTCGTCGGCGGCTTTGCGCGTGAAGGTGAGGGCGAGGATCTCGTCGATGCCGGCGTCGCCGCGTTCGACGAGGTCAACGAAACGCGCCGTCAGGGTCGCCGTCTTGCCCGTGCCGGCTCCGGCGATGATCCGCAGCGGCGCGCCACGATGCCGAACCGCCCGGAGCTGTTCGGCGTTGAGTTGGTCGCGAACGAGTACGCTCATGGTATCCGGGGATCCTGTCGATCTGCTGACGAGTCTAGTCGAGATGTTCCCATATACGGCCCGGCAAGCGGGTTGCTCCGGGATGGTTCCAATCGGCACGCGACACTGGAAGCTTGGATCGCCGTGCGGATTGATCGCAACCGGAGCAGCCCCGCACGGCGTTGTCGGTTATAGTAAAGCAATTCAGCAAGAACGGCCAGTTATGCGCTAAGGCATGACCGGGAATGTGGGGATAATGTCAGGTAATGCGATCCGAATACTCTGTGCCGGCGATCTCCATATCGGCCGGCGCTCCAGCCGCCTGACGGACGCCTACAGCGGCCCGGAGCACTCGGGCGCGGGCGCGTGGGATGCCATCGTCGAGACGGCCATCGGCGAGCGCGTCGACATCGTCGCCCTGAGCGGCGATCTGGTGGACCGCTCCAACCGCTACTTCGAGGCGGTCGGGCCGCTTGAACGCGGGTTGCGGCAGCTCTCCGCCGCCGGCATCGCGACCTTCGCCGTCGCCGGCAACCACGATTACGATGTCTTGCCGCAACTGTCCGCGGCGCTCGACCTCGACGGCTTCCATCTTCTCGGCGGGGGTGGCCGGTGGGAGCGCCATACGCTGGAGCGCGAGGGACAGCCCGTGCTCCACATCGACGGCTGGTCCTTCCCGCGCGAGCATGTGCCCGACTGCGCCCTTGATAGCTACGATCTGCCGGCCGGTACGGCTCCGGTGCTCGGCTTGCTCCACGCTGATCTGGACCAACCCGGCAGCCAGTACGGTCCGGTCACACTCGCTGAATTGCGCCGGCAACCGGTTGCCCTTTGGTTGCTTGGGCATATCCACGGTCAGTCGATACTCGTCGACGACGGCGCGCTGGTCGTGATGTACCCTGGCACGCCCCAGGCCATGGATCCCGGCGAGCCGGGCGTCCACGGCGCGGTCATCGCGACGATCGACGGCTCTGGACGGGTCGCGACGCGCCGCGTGCCGCTCTCGACCGCCTGCTACCTCGCCCACGACATCGACGTTTCGGATTGCGCCGATGCCGACGCTGTGCGCTCGAAGATTGTTGGGGCGTTGCGGGAGGCGCTGGCCGAGGAAGCGCACCGCTATGACCGCCTGGCTTGCCTGTCATGCCGCTTGCGATTGATCGGTCGGACGCCACTTCACCGCGAGTTACAGGCTATCGCCCGGCTGGCTGAGGAAGACCTGCGGGTGCCCGGCGCGGGCGGCGCTGAGGCGGTCATCGAGCGTATCGAGATCGCCACCCAGCCGGCGCTCGATCTCGACGCGCTGGCCCGGCGCAACGACCCGCCAGGCGAGGTGGCCCGAATCATTCAGGCGCTCGAAGCCGGCGATCCGGACGCCGAGTACGCCGGTCTGATTACGGTGACGGCGCGCGAGCTCCGCACGATCCATGGCTCGACCTCGTTCGCCAGGATCTCGCCGGACGCTGAGCCCGGGCGGGCCGATGCCGAGCGGCTGCTGCTGGCCGAAGCGCGGACATTGCTCGACACGCTTGTGGCCCAGAAGGAGGCGGCGCGATGAGCGGCAGATCCGCGCTGGTCTTCCGCCGGCTCGACGTCCGGCGAACGCCCGGTATCGAGACGCCATTCGTAATCGAGAATCTGACCGCCGGGATCAACATCACCTACGGGCCGAACGCCTCCGGCAAGTCGACGACGGCGCTGGTTTTGCAGATGTTGCTCTGGAACGACCTGCCCGATTGGTCCCGCGCTTCGCTGGCCGCCCAGATCGACCTCGATGGCTCGGCCTGGGATGTCGAGGTCGACGCCGGCGTCAGCCGTGCCCGACAGGACGGCAGCGAGGCGGCCAGCCTGCCGCTCGACGCCAGCGACTTCCGCGACCGCTACGTGCTGACGTTGCACGACCTCCTGCAGGCTGACAACGCCGACTTCGCCGGCGTGATCCTGCGTGAATCCGCCGGCGGGTACGACGTTACTGCTGCCCGCGATGAGCTTGGCTACCGTCAGCGCCCAACGCAGCCCAGGGGCAACATCGGCCGGCTAAATGAGGCCCGCGCGAAGACGCAGAACGCTCGACAGACGCAAGACGCGCTACTGCGCGAGCAGCGTGATCTGGACGATCTGAGAGGCCAGTACGAGCAGGCACGGGAGTCAGGCGCGCGCGTCGCGTTGCTGGAGCGGGCGCTTGTCGCCCGGCAGCGCCAGCAGGAGCTTGAAGTTGCGAAGGATACTCTGGCGGCACTGCCGGAGAGTATCGCGCTGCTCTTCGGCGACGAGCTGGAGAGGCTCGCGGAGCTGGATGCGCGCCGTCTCGAATATGAACAGCGTGCGCGCCAGCACGACACCGAGATCGAGGCTGCTACCGCCGAGATCGCGCGGAGCGGCCTGGAAGGCGCTGAGTTACCGGCGGGCTCCCTGGCGGCGCTCAAAGAGCAGTCCCGGCAGCTGCAAGAGCTCGGCGGTAGTCTGGCCCGTGCCGAAGACGAGCGCAACGAGCAGGGCCTGCTCCGGGACCGTGCCGCCCGGCAGCTCGGCCAGCAGATTGACGAGGCGCAGCTACGGCGGCTCGAAGCCGGAGGCTTGCGCGAGCTTGTGACGCTTGCCCGGCAATTCGAGCAAACGCAGGCGCAGCTCGACGCGGCCGAGGCACTGCGCGGCTGGCTTGGCGCACCGGCTGACTATGGCGACATCGAACGCTTGCAGCGTGGTATCTCGCAGCTCAATGGCTGGCTGCGCTCCAGCGGCGCGCCGGCCACCGCAACCAGCGCGCCGGTCGCCTGGGTTCCGCTCATTGTCGCGGCCGGTCTGATCGCGCTGTTGGCGCTGGTGGCCGGGATCGCCGGACACCCGGTGTTGCTGGGGTTGATCCTCCTCGCGCCCGCCCCGCTTGTCCTCGGCTGGATCTTCCGGCCCAAGCCGGCAACCACGACGAGCCGGGCTTCACACTTCCAGGATGAGTACCTGCGCCTCGGGCTGTCACAGCCGCCGGGCTGGACCGTTGAGCACGTCGAACGGCTGGGTGAGGAGCTTGGCCGGCAGCTCCACCAGCAGCAGCTGGCGCGGGTGCGCGCCGAACGGTGGTCTGACCTCGAAGAGCGCTGGCAGCAAGCAGCGGCGGCGCACGCTGAGAGCGAGCGTGTCTGGGGCGAGGCGCTGACCGCGCAGGGGTTGAACGAGATCGCTTCCACCGAGCTCCATACCCTGGCCCAGCAGCTCGACCGCTGGCAGGAGGCCGACACCCGGTTCGCGGCGGCGGAACAACGGGTCATGGAGCTAGACCAGCGGCACGCCGTGCTCCTCGACGCCCTGAACAACAGCCTTGCGGCCGTCGGCTACGCGCCGTCGGAGGCGCACGCGCCAATCATGGGCTACGTCGATAATCTCGACGAACGTCTCCAGCAGCTAGAGTCAGCCCGGATCAAGCGCCGTAACGCGGAGAGCGCCCGTGACCAGACTGCGCCGGAGCTGGCGCGTATCGCCGCAGAGCGTGCTGCGATCTTCAAGGACCTTGATCTTGACGAGGGCGACGAGCGCAGGCTGGCTGACTGGCTCGAACAGCGCGACGCCTACCTGCATGCCCGGAAGACGGTCGAGGAAGCTGACGTCACCGCCCGTCAGGCGCTCATTGAGCTCGGTGACGAGCGGCAGCTGGCCGAGCGTCCGGCCGCCGCGCTAGAGGCGGAGCTTGAGACGCGCCGGCTGGATGCGGCACAGGCCGAAGAGCTCCACCGGCGGATCGTCGAGATCGAAACGCACGTCGCCGACGCCAAGCGCGAACGCAACCTCGAACAGGCGCTCGTTGACGAGGAGCTTGCCCGTGATACCCTGCGCTCGAACCGCGACGAAGGCTACCGGCTCGCGGCCGGCTGGTCACTGGCGGAGCACGTCCGGCAGCAGACCCGCGACAACGACCGGCCACAGGTCTTCCACCGTGCCCGGGATCTCTTTGTCCGGATGACCCAGGGCCGCTACTTGCTCGAGTTCGACGACGACCCAGAGCCCGCCTTCCGCGCTCTCGACACCACGACGAACATCAACCACAGCCTCTCCGAGCTGTCGAGCGCAACGCGCGTCCAGCTGCTTATGGCGGTGCGGATTGCCTTCGTCGAGGAGATGGAGCACGGCCCCAAGCTGCCGCTGATCCTGGACGAGACGCTGGGCAATGCCGACGAGCACCGGGCGGAGGCGATCATCCGGGCCGTCTGCGAGATCAGCCGCAGCGGCCGCCAGGTCTTCTACTTCACTGCTCAGCACGATGAAGTCGGCAAGTGGCGGCGGATGCTGGCCGAACAGGACGACCTCGACTACGGAGTCATTAGCCTCGCCGAGGTCCGGCAGCTGGCGGAATCCGAGCAGCGCTCGGCGCTCGAAGAGCTGCCGCTGCCCGCGCCAAGCGTCGCCGCTCCGAATGGCTCAAGCCATCGCGCCTACCGCGAGCTGCTTGGTGTGCCGCTGATCGACCCGCGCAACGATGTCGAGAGCGTCCACCTCTGGTATCTCGTCCGAGACGTCGATCAGCTCCACCGCCTGCTCACGCACGGTATCTCGACCTGGGGTCAGCTGAAGACCTTGATGGCCTACGGCGGCGCTGAATTCATCGAGTACGAAGTCTTTGAGGTGGCGCAAGCGCGGGCCGACGTCGTCGCGGCCGGGATCAGCGCTCGCCGCGTCGGTCACGGCCGCCCGGTCGACCGCGCGGCGGTGCTTGACTCTGGGGCCTTTACTGAGACCTTTGTCGAGCGCGTCATCGAGCAGGCGGACCGTGCCCGTGGCGATGCCGAGGCGCTGCTGCGCCGGCTGGATTCCGGCGCGGTTCCTCGTATGCGTACCGACTACGTGGAGAGTTTCCGGTCCTACTTGAGCGACGCGGGCTACCTCGATCCAGAGGAGCCGCTGGACACCGGCGAGATCCGGGCGCGCGTCGTCGGCTCGGTCTCGCCAGCGCTCGCGGCCGGACTGATCCAGCCCGAACACATCGACCTCCTGCTCGGCTTCTTCGTCCCAGACGCCGATTAGGCCCGTGCTACCACGCTGGTATCGAGGTCATTTCCAACGCCCGTACTTCAAGATCGGCGTCGGATAGGGTGATGACGCTTGTTCGCAACGTCGTGCGCCACCAACTATCAGCCATGAGGCGCGTCCCGCTTCAAGATTGGCATCCCGAGCGCAGGCCGGGTACCCGTGGAACGGGTGGGAGCCGAAGGATCTAGTCATTCCATCGAAGCTTCGGACTGGCGAAAAGATCCTTCGGCTGCACTCCGTTTCGCTCAGGATGACGTCCTTTCGGACATCGGCTCGCGATGGAACACGATCTCTCAATGATTTAAGAGGAACAACTGAGATCAACCCGACCCATGCGATGCCTGCCGGGTGATCAATCTCGGCGCAGAGCGGCGCGCGCCGTCGCCTAGCCCGGCAGGTCCTCGGACTCCGGTAGCCAGCCCCAGGGACGCGGGCCCCACTCCGGGGAGAAGAGCTCGCCGGCACGGACCGTCTGGACCGGCACGAGGGCGGTGTCGCCCGTCAGCGTCTCGCCGGGCAGGTCGCGGAAGATCCACTTGCCGGTTTCGAGCTTCAGTAGCGTGATGTCAGCCTCGTAGCCAGGCGCGAGCCGGCCGATCTGGTCATCCAGGCCCAGCACGCCGGCAGAGGCCGAGGTCGTCATGCGGACGACGTCGTGCAGGCTCAGCCCGAGCGCCATGTACTTGGCCATGATCTCGGTCAGGCTGTGGACGAGCACGCCGCGCCCCCGGCCGGTCAGGTCGGTGCCGATGACGTCCGGTAGCAAGCCCTGGTCCATCAGGCGCTTGGCGACCTCGAAGCTGAAATTGCTGCCGCCCGGCGAGCTCTCCATGACGACGCCCCGGTCACGCGCTTCGAAGACCTCCGGCATCGCGGTGCCGTCCGCGTTCAGCAGGCTCCCCGGCTGATGGGTGTAGATATGAGCCAGGATGTCGCCCTGTTCGAGATTCGTCAACACCGCTTCGGTCAACGTTGGACCGTCGGCTTCAGCGTCGGGGTCGCCGATGTGGATCATCTGCATGCCGCCCGACTCACGCGCCGCCTGCCGGGTGAGCTCGACCATCCGCGCGCCCATCGTTATCACCGCTGGGCCGACTGCGCGGAGCTTGATGCCGATGATCGCGTCCGGGTAGGCCCGCGCCGTCTCGACCGTCGCTTCCAGGTCGATGTCGTCGTCGATGCGGATCGCCGGGATGAAGGCCTGGCCGTTGCGGGCAAGGTGGAGAAACGCGAGATTGCGGGTCTTCGCCTGTTTGATGACGTGGTGATAGAACGGCCCCCAGGTGCACGGCCCGGCTGAACCGGCATCAATGACCGTCGTGACGCCGGACTGCACGCCGATCAGATCCGGATCGATGCTGTGGCTGATGTGCGTGTAGGTATGGGCGTGGATGTCGATCAACCCCGGCACAACGAGCAGGCCGGTAGCGTCCAGTGTGCGCGCCGGACTCAGGTGGCTCAGGTCCGGGCCAACCTCGACGATGTGTGTGCCACTGACGGCAACATCAGCGCTACCATCGAAATCCGACGCCGGATCGATCACCCGGCCCCCACGAATCAGCAGATCAACTCGTTCCGGCGCGCTCATTGCCCCTCCTCGAATGCGTGCGAGCTGTTCGCCCATCTATAGCATGAGCTGCCGCCGCAAGGGAGTGCTTGCGCGCCGCGGTCACGACTCCGGCATTCTCGGTGCTGTGTTGGTATCGGGCTCCGGTGGCATCACGTCGAGCAGAGTGATCGGCACGATCAGAAGCTCCAGGGAAACCGGCTTGTCCAGGCGCGACGCGAGCGTGCGCTGGATGCGCGTCGTCTCATTCGACGAGAGCTCGCGCGGCGTCCGCACCGTGGCGTTGACGTGGATGTGGCCGTCGCGGCTCTCGCGGGTGAACTCGACCAGCCGCGCGTCGGCGCTCACCTGTTCGATCTGGTCGGTCAGCGTCTGGTCGATGATCTGACTTGTGCGGGCGTCGTCGGCGATCCGGACCATGAAGTTCGCCAGCGGGATCGTGATCAGCACTAGCGAGATGCTGGAGACGAAGAACGTCCGCGAGATGACTTGCCGCCGTTCGTGAAAGGCCAGCGGGCCAAAGCCGGCCAGCACGAAGACGACCGCGCTGCTGAAGACGATCGCGACGAAGTTGGCCAGGAAGAGCAGCAGCGCGCCATTGGATACCCCCGTCTCGCCCTGGGAGATGCCGAGCCCGACGACGCAGAGTGGCGGCATCAGCGATGTCGCGATAGCGACGCCCGGCAACGCAGGCGAGAGCCGCGGCTGGGTCAGCGCGTAGGCCGCCAGGAAGCCGCCGGCCATCGCGACGACCAGATCGAAGAGCGTCGGTTCGGTGCGGTTCATCATCTCGCGCGGCAGCTCGGCCAGAAAGCCGCTGGCCTTGCTGCGCGAGACGATGTTGCCGATGACCGCGCTCATTACGATAGCGATGGCGACGCCGATGAGCAGTGTCGTGACCGCCTGCGACAGCCGGTGCAGGTCGCCACGCACAAGCGCCAGCGACATCCCGAGAATCGGGCCCATCAGCGGCGCGATGAGCATTGCGCCGATGGTGACCGCCGTGCTGTTGACGACCAGCCCGAAGCTGGCGATCAGACAGGCAAGCACTGCGAGCAATATGTAGTCGGAATCGAGTTTCGCGGAGTCGTCGAGACTGTCAACGATCTCGGCACGCCGAACCGGCGTCACCGTCAAACGCTGATGCCAGCCGGATGACACAAGTCCGGCTGGACGCAGTCGTCCCGCGACTCTTCGCCCTGCGTTCCCCAAAACGCCCACCTTTCCGGGTGGTTCGGGTCGAAAGATTCACTTGTTGAAGCCCCCACGACTTCTCCCACATAATACAGACCATCCGAGTTAAGTCACCCTTTTTGTCCGTACACCTACCGACAGGGGCTTGGCCGGTCGGCGTCGGTTGATACTGCTGTGTCCGTGCTGGAGGCTATGATGCGTTGCACTTGCCTGCGCCATCGCGCGCCATTGGAAGGAACTCGCATGAGCACGACGCTGCCGGCCTCAATCGACCTGTTGATCGTCGGCGCAGGCTCGGCCGGGGCGGCCCTGGCCGGGATCGTCGCCCGCGATACGGATCTCAACGTCGTGCTGCTGGAGGCGGGGCCGGACTACGGGCCGTCTAGTGGCGGCGGCTGGCCGGCGGATCTGCTCGACGCGCTGCGCTTTCCGGAGACGCATGACTGGGGCTATAGCGGCCTCAACCGTCCTGGCCATCGCTTCCATTCACCCTATGACCGTGCCAGAGTCATCGGCGGCTGTTCATCCCACAACGGCTGTGTTGAGGTCATCGGCCACCGCCGCGACTACGACGGTTGGGCCGAGCTGGGTAACGCCGGCTGGGGCTGGGATGATCTGGAGCCGGCCTGGGAGCGCGCCAAACGGGCGCTGCGGGTGCGTATTCCGGACGATGATGAGCTGACGCCTTTCCACGGCGCATTCATGGAGGGCGCGGTCGCCGCCGGCATACCCCGCGTGCATGACCTCGACGACCCGGACGATGTCTCTGCAACCGGCATCTCGCCGGTTAACATCATCGACGGCGTGCGCTGGAACACGGCGTTTGCGTACCTCGATCCAGTGCGCGAGTCTGGAAACCTGACGATCATTGCCAATGCTCTCGTCGACCGAGTTGAGCTCGACCAGGGGCGGGCGGTCGCCGTCAATGCTCGCATCGATGGCGGGTGGCGACGTATCGCTGCCGGCCGGATCGTCCTCGCGGCCGGCGCTTATGGTTCGCCGGCGATTCTCCAGCGTTCCGGGATCGGCGCTCCGGATGAGCTACGCGCGGCCGGCGTCGAGCCCCGGCACGAGCTACCCGGTGTTGGCAGAGCGTTGACCGATCACCCGTTGACGTCAATTGAGCTGCGGGCAACCGACAAGCTGGCCAGGCAGATGGAGCTCTTCAGCCGCGACCGCTGGACGCCCGACGAGCAGACGATCCTCAAGACACAGAGTCCACGTTGCACCGAGGCGTTTGACTTGCACCTCTATGGCATCCTCCGACGCGATCTGGCTGCGGAGAGCGGCTGGCGCTACTCGATCCCATCGTCAACCGTCGCGGTCCAGTCCGCTGGACACGTGCGGGTAACATCCGCCGACCCCGACGCCCCGCTCGCTATCGACCATGGCTACTTCACCGACGCGGAGGACAACGACCGCGCCGTGCTTGTCGATGGTCTGGAGCTGGCGCGCGAGATCGCCGGCAATCTGGAGCGCGCCGGGCTCGTGCGTGGAGAGCTGCGTCCGGGCCCGGAGGCGCGGACCCGTGGCCAGCTCGAGGCCTTCGCCGAGGAGACGGTGCGGATCAACTACCACCCTGCCTGTAGCTGTCGGATGGGGCCGTCGCACGACCCCGACGCCGTCGTCGATGCCAGCGGCAAGATCCACGGTCTTGACGGGCTCTATGTCTGCGACGTCTCGATCTCGCCGACGCTGATGCGGGCCAACACCAACCTCCCGGCCATCACCATCGCCGAGCACCTCGCTGCCCAGTTCGCCTGACGCAGGAGCGTTGTTCCTCTTTGTGTGGCATGCAATGAGGCAGGGGCCGTGCCGACATCGTGGATGGTGGTTGGCAGCGTACTGAGGAGCGCGCAATCGTGACGGGACATCAACCAGCCGCACAGCGTAGAGACGTGCCGCTGGTGTGCCTTTGTAAGAAACCCATCACTCTGCCCCGGAAGGCATCGAGCAGGCTGCCGAGACGCGCCACGGCACGTCTCTACCTGTCGTACCTGACGCTCTCTACAGGTCGGCGTTGAAGGTGTCGCAAGACTCCATCTGGCCGGATTGGTAGCCAATGAGGAACCACTCCTGGCGTTGGTCCGATGAGCCGTGGGTCCAGCTCTCCGGGTTGACCTGGCCCTGCAAGCGCTCCTGGATGCGGTCGTCGCCGACGGCTGCCGCGGCGTCCAGGCCCACGCGGATGTCAGCATCGCTGAGTGGGTTCAGGAAGCCCGTCTCGGCGGCGTTATTGGCCCAGACACCGGCGAAGCAATCCGCCTGGAGCTCGATGCGGACGGCATTCCCGCCAGCGCCCTGGTCGTTGCTGTTGGCCATGTTCAGCGTGCCCTGGAGATTCTGGATGTGGTGGCCGTACTCGTGAGCCAGGACGTAGGCCTCGGCGAAGGGCCCGCCCTCCGCGCCGAAGCGCGAGCGGAGGTCATCGAAGAAGCCGAGGTCAAGGTAGATCTGCTGGTCGCCGGGGCAGTAGAAGGGGCCGACCTGCGAGCTGGCCTGGCCGCAGGCGGTCTGAACTGAGCTGGTGAAGAGCACCGTCCGCGCGTCCTGGTAGTTCGCGCCGCGGTCGGCATAGGCGTCGGTCCAGTAAGCCTGAATGCTGTTGACATAGCCGACGATGCGACAATCTTGCTGCTCGTTGGCGTCCTCCCCGGTCTGGCACTCCTCGTCGATGCTGCCGGCGGCGGTGCCGCTCGGTGCGCTTTGCCCGGAGTCGCCGGTGATGCCCGAGAGATCGCCGGGGTCGCCGCCCAGCAACACCACGGCAATCAAGATGATGATCCCGAGCCCGCCGCCAACACCGCCGATGGCCACCGCGCCTTTGCCGCGCCGGTCCTCGACCTGGGAGGTGTCCAGCTTGGCTCTGTTTCTGAATCTCGACATCTCCCCGGTCCCCCTGTCTGGGCGTTGCTCAATGCCGGCGTAGAGCATTACACACGATGTCGCATCGTTGCGGGATGATCCGTCAACGGCGCTATAGTAGTTCGCGTGACGACGCAAGCCACACGCACTGAGAGAGGAACTGCGATGCAACTCTATAAGGCTTCCGACGCGCCCGCCAGCAAGGGCACGACCTTCACCGGAGACGTGACACTCACCCGGCTGCTGGCCGGCGCGGAGGGTGATATTGGCGTCTCTTCGGTCCACTTCGAGGACGGCGCGCGCACCAACTGGCACGATCATCCCGGCGAGCAGGTGCTCTACATCGTGGCAGGCGAAGCGCGCATTGGGACTGCCGACGAGGAACTGCGCGCCAGTCCCGGCGATGTCGTCCATCTGCCGGCGGGACAACGTCACTGGCATGGCGCGGTCGCCGGGCAGTCGATGACCCACCTGAGCATCACCACCGCCGGCCCGCCGACCTGGTACGAAGCGCCTGAGGACTAGCAGCCGGCTGCCGGATAGCGGCGAAATGGTCGAGGCGCTGGATCTCAGGCAGCCCGGTGTCGCCGAGCGTGTGCTGGAGATTCAGCGCCTGGCCTATCAGGTTGAGGCAGATCTCATTGGGTTCGACGGTATCCCGCCGCTGCACGAGTCGCTGGCAGAGCTCAAAGCTCGACAACTGCGCTGGCTGGGAGTGCGCGCTGGCGGCGATATCGTCGCGGCGCTTGGCTACACCGTTGACGACACTGTCTGCGACATCGACCGGCTGGTCGTCGATCCAGCGCACTTTGGACAGGGACATGGTTCCGCGCTGGTTGCGGCGCTGCTCGATTTCCCCAGGATCACGGTCTCGACCGGGACGGCGAACGTCCCGGCCAGGCGGCTCTACGAGAAGCTCGGTTTCCAGCCGTTGGGCGAAACGGAGATCGCGCCCGGGGTGACGGTCATGCGCTATGCGCGCGATGAGGCGGTATAGGCGCTCGGCGGCCCCGGAGCGGAACCAAACCGGGCGTTCGCACGTATATCCAGTACAAGCTACGTAAGCGCCGCACGGCAGTGTGCGGTGAATCAGCATCCGGGCTGGACCCGGTACTTCCGACGCTAAACACCGGGATATCCCGGTCGATGATAGTGCTACGAGAAGTTACAACGATAAGAGGACGACGATGATTGGCTACAACGCAGCGGTACATGGCTACAGGCCGGGGCTCAACGATTTCACCTTGCGCCAGCAACGCATCATGATGGGCCTCGCCCGCGGCTCCTCGATCCAATCGATCTGTGACGATACCGGCCTGACGCCGATGAGCGTGCGGGCGATGATCTCCGATATCTATCTCTTCCTCGGCGCTTCCGATCCCGCCGGCGCGCGGCACTGGATTCTCGACCAGTTCGACCGCGCCGCGGACGGCGGCCAGGAGTAAGGCGCAACGCCTCCCGTCCACGCTTAACCAGCAATCCAACATTGTTGCCGGGGCTCTGTCGTGCAGGCAGATGTCTGTAGCTCGCTCGTCTACCGCCTCTCGCAGGACACTTCACACTAATACCGATTCACGGTGAGGTTGTCGCGATCGATGTAGGGGCGTGATTCATCACGCCAGCGCTGCGATCCATGCGTACGTTCGAGGGATGCGACTGCCGGGCGTGAGGGGCACCCCTTGGGTCCACGCCCCTACCGACGTCTGTCAGTTCATGCCATCTACAAAATGAAACAGTATAAGAACACGGTCATCCCGAAGAATGCGGGACCTTGTCACAGGCGTGCCGCATGTCGACGACGCGGAAAGTCATCGGCGACGACGTTGGGGCATGATGAGCTTGCCCGGCACGCAACGCCGTCGGTCGCAGATCCTTCGTTGCCCCAGGATGCCGACCTTGGCGTGGGTGGAGATGATTTCCACCCTTCATGTGGCAAGTTCGGTGTGGGACAGGAAGCTCGTGCTCGTTCGCGCAGCCGCGCGCCGCCAAGCAACTTCCATGACACACTTCCCGCTCCGAACCTGGCATCCTGAGGAAGGCTTTGCGCCTGATAGATCTCCGACCAACAACGCCGCGCTCCGACGAAGACTGCCACAGTCGCTACAGCGCGGCCGATCACCCGCCCCTGCACCGGCGGTTGGCACGCACGCAACAAGATCCCTCGGGCGCAAAGCCCTCCTCGGGATGACCATGTTGTTGCTCTGGCGTCTGCGGCATGGCGCTGCGTACCAACCGATTTCGGGCCCATCCCTGACGAACGCCTTGACTTGATACATGAGGGGTGGAGATGAACTCCGCTTCTACGATGTCGTACGCGATCTCTTCGCGATCGGTCGCCCATCGTTGTGCAGTGGGGGCCTACGCTTCGCCAGTCAGTAGCGCCACCGGGAAATCAGCGAGCGCGTCGGCAATCCGGAGCCGGTTCGCCGCCGACTCGATGCGGTTGTTGGCAAGCGCGTCCTGCCATATTGAAGGCGCATTGGCCGGGAGACGGATGGCCGTGTCGTGCCAGGATTCATCGCCCAGCGGGATCCGGCCTAGCTCCCGCCCGTTGGCTTGGGTCAGCCGCGCCGTTAGCCGCGGGACGATGACGAGCGCCCAGGCGCTCTCTCGCTGACGGGCGAAGGCGAGGATGTGGTCGGACCGTTCCCCCGCAACTTCCAATGGGATGTAGCTGCCGTGCTCGAACAGGTCGCGGCGTGCTGAACGCATCTTGAGCGCTTGACGTAGCAGGAAGAGCTTCACTGCCCCAGATTGCCAATCCTGGAGCAACCGGCCTGGCGTGGCGTCTGCGTCGATCTGGCGTAAGAGGGCGTGTCGGGCAGCGTAGTCAACCGGGCGGCGATTGTCTGGGTCAACCAGGCTGAAGTCCCAGCACTCCGCGCCTTGGTAGGTGTCCGGAATGCCCGGCGCGGTGATCTTCAGGAGCGTTGCGCTGAGCGAGTTCAACATGCCGTGGACCGCAATCTGTTCGCGGAATGGCTGCAACTGTTCCAGGAAGCGCTCATTGCGGAAGAGGCCGGCGACGAACGCTTGCAGCGCCTCCTCGTAGACCGCATGCTGATCGATCCAGCTTGTCCGCAGCTTCGCTTCGCGCTCCGCTTTGACGGCGTAGGCCTGGACCCGGCCGGGGTACTCGCTCAGTTCGCCCGGGTCGAGCGGCCAGGAGCCGATCAATGTCTGGAAGAGCATCAGCGCGGCGCGGCCATCCGGGGCCGGCTGACCGTCGACGGAGCGTACATCGGCGGCGCTCGCTTCGCGCAGCCGCTCGAATTCCGTATCCCACTCGTCGGGGATCTCCGACAGGACGGCGATCCGGGTACGGACATCCTCGCTGCGCTTGGAGTCGTGGGTGGAGGTGGCGTTCATCGCCAGCGGCCAATGTTCGGCGCGCCGGGCTGCCCAGGCGTGGAAATCGGCAACGGTAGTCTCGGCGATCTCGCGTTCGCCGCCGACGGCATTGGCCGAGAGCAGCGTCGGATCGCGGTAGAGGGTCGTGTCTTCCAGTCCCTTGGCCATGACCGGGCCGCTGAACTGCTGCCAGGCAGCGGTGAAGTCAAGCCGCCGGTGCAACGCTGGCTCTTCGAGACCCTCGCCGCCATCCAGCAGGATCACGCGCCGCAGAAAATCCAACGCGACCTCCAGGTCGGGCCGGTGGGCGACCGCTTCAGCAATGGCGTTTTCAACGAGGTTGCGGTCGGTGTGGGTGAGTGGACTGCCGGCGATATAGGTCCGGTAGACCGGCAGGCAAACGGTCAGCTCGCGGATTGCGGCGTCCAACTCGGCGTCGATCAGATCGCGGCCGTACCGGTCATGCCGGGCAATCTGCCGGAGACTCCGGGTCAACCGGGCGCTGTCGGCGGCGAAGAGCTGTTCGATGACCTCGTGCTTGGCCCGGTAGAGCAGGCCGCTGAAGTCCGCGACCTCGGCGGCGTAGTGGCGCGTCATCGCGACTAGCTGCTGCAAACCTGCGCTGCTGGTCAGCACGCCGCTGGACATGTTCAGAAAGTCGTAGCCGGTTGTGCCGGCCGTCTCCCAGCTCGCGCGCAGCTCCTCGTCACCCGAGAGAATCTTCTCCACAACGGTGTAGACCGCATCGTCCGCTGGCGATTGGCGCAGATACTCCTGCAAGCGATGGAGGTAGCCGGCGGGATCGCGTAGTCCGTCGATGTGGTCGATACGGAGGCCGGTGACCTGGCCCGCTTCCACCAGCCGCCGCACGCGCGCGTGAATCAGCTCGAAGGCCGCGCCGTCGCCGGTGACAGCCGCCAGGTCGTTGATGTCGAAGAACCGACGGTAGTTGATCTCCCGGCTGCCGGTGCGCCAGTACATCAGGCGGTAGTGCTGCGCCGCCAGCAGACGGTCGAGCGCGGCCCGGCGCTCGTCGCCGGAGACGGCACTCTCCCAGGCTGCGAGCGCCGCGCGCGATGCGTCGCTGGCGTTGAGCGGGAAACGGTGATCGTAGTAGGTGACCTCGTGTCCATCACTGCCTGCCGCAACGCCGAGCTCGTCGCGTTGGAGCACCTGCGGGTAGTGCTCGCCGAGGATTGGCAGGGTCAGCTTGCCGTCCTCGTCCCAGGTGACATCGAAGATCGCGGCAGCGTCGGACTCCGGTCCTTCCGCGAGGAGCGCCCGCCAGGATGGGTTGTCGGGCGACGCTGCGAGGTGGTTGGGGACGATGTCGAGCAAAATGCCGATGTCCCGGTCGCGAGCCTCCGTCGCCAGCTGCTCAAAACCATCAGCTCCGCCGAGCGCCGCGCTGATACGGGTCGGGTCGATCACGTCGTAGCCATGGCTGCTGCCGGCCACGGCCTCCATGATCGGCGACAGGTAGATCTCGCTGACGCCGAGCGCGGCAAGATAGTCGAGCTGTGCGCGGGCATCATCGAAGGTGAAATCCGCGTTCAGCTGCAAGCGGTAGGTCGCAAGCGGTACGCGCCGGTAGCTGGTCACGCGACGTAGACCGCCAGCGCCTGCCCGAGGCGCTCGAACGAAGCGACCCAGGCGCTTGCATCGGCGTTGCCGCTCTCCGCTAGCTCCTTCATCGTTGGATAGCGCGCTTGCAGCAGGGCATAGTAGTGGTTCTGGGCGGTTCCGTAGTCGCAGCCGAAGGGCAGGCGGCGAATCAGCTCGATCAGCCGGGTGAGCTCATCGAACTCCTCCGGTCCGGAAGCGTCGTCCTCCAGGTGGTCCGCCCGGTACTCGAGCGCCGCTTCCATCGCGAAGCTAATTCCCGGCACGTCCAGGTGCAGATCCCAGGTGCTGGTCTCCTCGAAGTAGCTGTCGATGTACTCGAAGTCGATCTCGGGCTCGCCGAGCGCTCGGCGGATATCGACATTCATTGTGAACTCCGCGGCTGTCCGCAACCCGTTCGGCAGCGGAATCGAGACGCTATCGAGGTAACGCATCAGCGGGGCGTTGTCCTCGTAGAGATGGCGGTAGACCGACTCGGCCTCGGCTAGCGTGCCGTCGAGGATGACGTCGGTGATGTTGCGCTGCTCGTCCCGGAAGAGCGAGCCAAGCGAGTAGGCGTGGTCGCCGAAGTGATGGTCGATCAGCCGGATCGTCTGCGGGTAGTCGGCGCGGTCGAATGCGGCGGTAACCTCAGCTTTCATCGCGTCGAAGTCGCCGTTGCCCATGAAGGGCCTGACGCCGCCATCGAGATTGTGGTCGCCCAGGTGGAGGACGCCGAAGGTGAAGGTGTCCTCGTCGTGGGTAATCCGCGACCGCAGTGTGACCCGGCCGAGCGCCAGCCGCGCCCGTCCGGTCTCCTGGCGGCTGAAGGAGACAGGCTCGGCGTCGAAAGCGTAGACGGAGGCGGGCGGCTCCTCCTCGAAGAGCGTGCTCATCGCGTAGTGCGCCGCGACCTTGGGCAGATCGACGGCAGCCGGCCGCACGAGCAGGTCGTAGATGACCGCGCCGTTGTTGAAGCGCGGCAGGTTGCTCGGGGCCAGCGCCAGCCGCTCGACGAACCCGGTTTCCAGGTCGCCGCCGGCCAGCTCATCGGCAAGCTGGACGGCGCGGGAGGCGTACTGAATCACCTGGACCGTCTCGATGCCGGAGAGCTCGTCAAAGAACCAGCCGCAGCTCGTGTACATCAGCAGCTCATGGCGCTGCATCTCGAGGAGTTTCAGGGCCAGTTGCCGCTCGTCGTCCGAGAGCGGCCGCTGCGTCTGGTTCATGAAGAAGCGGTCGAGCGCGGCGTTAGAGCGGTCGAGCACGACGTTGATGTAGCTATCGCGGGCGGCCCAGGGATCGCTGAAGAGCGGGCCGGCCTGTGCCTCGTAGATCGCGCTCATCTCGTCGCGCAGCCAGTCGAGGGCGTCCCGCAGTGGCGCGCGCCAGGCCTGGTTCCAGCCGGGCCGGCCACCGGTGTTGCAGCCGCAATCGGAGCGCCAGCGCTCAATGCCGTGAATGCAGCTCCACGAGGTGTCGTCAATGATCTCGGCTTCGTGCGTGGGCGGGTAGTGTTCGAGATACTCGCCGTAGTTCGTAAGCTCCGCCAGCTCTTGTTGTTCGATGAAGTGGAGCGCGTAGGCTAGCGCCATCTCGCCATGCTCGTGGTGGTGGCCGTAGGTCTCGCCATCAGTCGCGATATGGACGATCTGCGGCCAATCGCGGTCGTCGGAGAAGGTTCCGACCATGCGGTTGGCCAGCCGCTCACCCTGTTGGAGCAGGCCTTCGAAGGCGACGGCCTGGGAGACGGGCCCATCGTAGAAAAAGACATCGATCGATCCGCCGGATGGCACGTTGACCCGGTAGGGCCTGGTCGGGTCGACCCGGCCTCCGCCGACATCGGTCCACTCTTCCTCGCCGATTTCGCGCACCTGGCCGGCCTGGTGCGGCGCGAGGATCGTGTAAACGATGCCGTGCTGTGCCAGGAGATCAAGTGTCTCGAGATCGACGGCGGTCTCGGCCAGCCACATGCCCTCGGGCTTGCGGCCGAAGCGGTGCTCGAAGTCGACAATGCCCCAGATGATCTGGGTTTCCTTATCCCGTCGGTTGGCGAGCGGCATGATCAGGTGGTTGTAGACCTGGGCGATGGCCGAGCCGTGGCCGGCGTAGCGCTCGATGCTCTCTTTGTCGGCGGCCAGGATCGCCTCGTAGGTTTCGGGGTCGAAGGTCTCCATCCAGGCCAGCAGGGTCGGCCCGAAGTTGAAGCTGATTCGGGCATAGTTGTTGACGATCTCAAGAATGCGGCCTTCGCCGTCGAGGATCCGCGCCGTGGCGTTTGGTCCGTAGCTCTCATGTGCAATGCGCGCGTTCCAGTCGTGGTACGGGTAGGCCGAGTCCTGGACCTCGATCGATTCGAGCCAGGGATTCTCGCGCGGCGGTTGGTAGAAGTGCCCGTGGACACAGACGTAGCGATTCAAGGTTGATTCTCTCCAGTATCTTCGGCAATCAAGAAAATGAGCTGTCTGGAACAGTCAATGCTTCGCGGTCGTAGGGGCGGGGCTCGTCCCCGCCCGGTTGCCGGTCACGGCAACACGTCTTGGTTTGTCGAGAGGTGACATGGGACGTGTTGGCGTCCCGGCGTACACAATGGCGGCGCGAATGTGTCGTCGTGACCGACGACCGGATGGGGACGAGCCTCATCCCTACGTGTTTCAGCGTTTGCGCCTGCCGTGTCAAGCGGAGCCATTGTCAAGCACGTAGACGGCGCAGCTCATGGCCGGGAGGGCCATCTCGATACTGCCGTCCGATTCCAAAATCGTGGGCAGATCCGAACCGGGACCGACCCAGTCAGTGTCTGCCGTGTTGAGGACGAGACGCCAGCGGCCGGAAGCGCAGGGCAACCGGATGGAGGCTTCGTCCTGGCCGAGATTGAACGCGCAATTGACATCGCCGGTTGCGTGTAACCGGCACATCTGGAGGATACGTTGCGCGTCAATGCCGTTGACGGTCATGTCGCGCAGCTTGAGGTTCGCCAGTGCCGGTGTCTCCCGCCGCAAGCGCAATAGCTCGCGGTGCAGTTCGTAGAGCGCGCGATGCTTTGGATTGTCCAGTTTCTCGCGGTCCAGCTTCGCCATCTCGAAGGTTTCGGACGCTGCGGGATCGAGGATCTCGCCCTGCCAGGCGAAGCTCTCGAACTCCGCCGCGCGGCCTTTGCGGACGGCTTCGATCAGATCCGGATCGCCGTGATCGACGAAGTAGGGGAACGGGTTCGTCTCGCCATACTCCTCGCCCATGAAGAAGAGCGGCAGATAGGGCGAGAGCGTCACTAGCGCCGCGACGGTCTTCTGCAGCTCAAACGGAATTAGCGTGCTCAGCCGGTCGCCGCGTGCGCGGTTACCGATCTGGTCGTGGTTCTGGGCGAAGACGACGAAGTTATTGCCGTCGTAGAGCCACGGTACATCGCCGTGGCCGCGCCCACGGAAGCTCATGTGCTGGCCGGTGTAGACGAAGCCTGCCCGCATAGCTTTGACGAGATCTTCAAAGCTGCCGTAGTCGTGGTAGTAGCCGGTGTCCTCGCCGGTCAGCAGGGCGTGGACTGCATGGTGGAAGTCGTCGTTCCACTCGGCGTCGAGCCCGAGACCGCCGAACTTGCCGGGGTTGACGACGCGTGGGTCGTTCATATTGCTCTCGGCGATGACGTGTACCCGGCGTCCGAGGTCTGCTGCCAGATCGTGGATGGCGCTGGCCATCTCACGCAGAAATGGTCGCGGCCGCTGGTCATAGATGGCATGGATCGCGTCGAGCCGGAAGCCGTCGAGGTGGTAGTCGCGAATCCACTGCAGCGCGTTCTCGATGTAGAAGCGCTGGACTTCGTCGCTGTCGACGTCGTCGAAGTTTAGGGCCGAGCCCCAGGGCGTCGAGTACTTGTCGGTGAAGTAGGGGCCGTACTCGCCCAGGTAGTTGCCCTCCGGCCCGAGGTGGTTGTAGACGACGTCGAGGATGACCGCCATGCCGCGCGCGTGACAGGCGTCGACCAGCCGCCGCAGGCCCTCCGGACCGCCGTATGAGTTCTGGACGGCGAAGATCTGGACGCCGTCATAGCCCCAGTTGCGCGCTCCCGGGAACTGGTTGACCGGCATCAGCTCGATGCAGGTGATCCCGAGATCCTTGAGCCCGTCGAGATGCGGTATGACGGCGTCGAAGGCGCCTTCGTCGGTGAAGGCACCGGCGTGCAGTTCATAGAAGACGAGGTTCTTCCGCGCCAACCCCGGCCAGCCGTCGTCGGTCCAGTCGAACGCTTCGGGATCGACGACCTGCGATGGACCGTGGACGCCCTCGGGCTGATAGCGTGACGTCGGGTCTGGCCGCTCCTGGCCGCCGTCAAGCCGGTAGAGATAGTTCGTCCCGGCCGGGACTCCCTCCAGCGTCGCCGAGTGATAGCCGCGCGCGTCGCGTTCGAGCGGCTCGTAGCGCTCGTTCCTGCCGAGCAGGTGGACATCGATCTTGTCGACGAATGGCGCCCAGACGATGAAGCAGCAGCGGCTGTCGGGGAGCGGTGTCGCGCCCAGACGCGATGGTTGGTGGATCATAGCTGCCGATTCCCACACGTAGAGATGTTCAAAGACGGTTCCTTGTCGTGGATCATCTGGCTACGAACGGAATCCAGCACTAGCTGCCGTTCTCGAAGAAGATCGCGCCGAGCGGGGGCAGGGTCACGATGATCGAGGTCGGCCGGCCGTGCCAGGGGACCGGCGTCGACTCGACCGCGCCCATGTTGCCCTGGCCGCTGCCACCGAACTCTTTTGCGTCGCTATTGAGGATCTCGTGCCAGGTGCCGTCCTGCGGGACGCCGATGCGGTAGTTGTGCCGCGGGACCGGCGTCAGGTTGAAGGCGGCGATGATCGGGTTTTCGCCATTGGCATCCCGTCGCATGAAGGTCAGCACGCTCTGTTCGGCGTCGCCGCCGTCGATCCACTCGAAGCCGGCGGGGTTGAAGTCGGTCTGGTGCAGCGCGGCCCGTTCGCCGTAGAGGCGGTTGAGCTGGCTGACGAGTTTCTGGACGCCCCGGTGCCAGCCGTTCTCGAGCAGATCCCAATCGAGACTGCGGTCGTGGTTCCACTCGCGGCCCTGGCCGAACTCGCCGCCCATGAAGAGCAGCTTCTTGCCGGGCTGGGCCGTCATATAGCTGAAGAGCAGCCGCAAGTTGGCGAACTTCTGCCAGTCGTCGCCGGGCATCCTGTCCAGCAGCGAGCCCTTGCCGTGGACGACCTCGTCGTGCGAGAGCGGCAGCACGAAGCTCTCGTTGAAGGCGTAGACCATCCGGAAGGTCAGCTCGTTGTGGTGGTACTTGCGGTGGACCGGCTCATGCCCGAAGTATTCGAGCGTGTCGTGCATCCAGCCCATGTCCCATTTCTGGCCGAAGCCGAGCCCGCCGAGGTAGGTCGGACGCGAGACCATCGGCCAGGCCGTCGATTCCTCAGCCGTCGTCTGAGTGTCCGGGAAGCGGTCGTAGACCTCGGTGTTGAGGCGACGCAGGAAGTCAATCGCTTCGAGGTTCTCGCGGCCGCCGTGCTCATTCGGGATCCACTCGCCCTCCTTGCGGGAGTAGTCGAGGTAGAGCATCGAGGCGACGGCGTCCACCCGCAGGCCATCGACGTGGTACGTGTCGAGCCAAAAGAGGGCGCTACTCAGCAGGAAGCTGCGGACCTCGTTGCGCCCATAGTTGAAGATGTAGCTGTTCCAGTCTGGGTGGTAGCCCTGGCGCGGGTCGGAGTGCTCGTAGAGATGAGTGCCGTCGAAGTAGGCCAGGCCGTGCTCGTCGGACGGGAAGTGCGACGGAACCCAGTCAAGGATGACGCCTATGCCGCGCTGATGCAGGTGATCGACGAGATACATGAAGTCCTGCGGCGTACCGTAGCGGCTCGTTGGCGCGAAGTAGCCGGTCGTCTGGTAGCCCCAGGAGCCGTAGAAGGGGTGTTCCATGATCGGCAGCAGCTCGACGTGCGTGAAGCCCATCTCGACGGCGTAGTCTGCCAGCTTCGGCGCGATCTCGCGGTAGCTCAGCGAGCGGTTGTCCTCTTCTGGCACCCGCATCCATGAGCCGAGATGCACCTCGTAGATCGCTTGCGGCGCCTCGGCGCCATTGCGGTCGGCGCGGTTCGCCATCCAATCGTCGTCACCCCACTCGTAGTCGAGCGGCCAGACGATCGAAGCGGTCGCCGGCGGCGTCTCGGCGTGGAAGGCCATCGGATCGGCCTTGTTGACTCGGTAGCCGTCGTGGCGGGAGCGAATGTGATATTTATAGCGCGCTCCCTGGCCGACATCACGCAGGAAACCGCCCCAGATGCCTGAGTTGCCTTGCGGCTCCAGCGGCGCGGCTTGCTGGTCCCAGCCGTTGAAATCACCGACGACCGAGACGTACTCGGCGTTGGGCGCCCAGACGGCGAAGGCCGTTCCGGGCCAGCCGTCACGCTCCTCCATGTGCGCCCCCAGCCGGGATGCCAGCTCGAGGTGGCTGCCTTCGTTGAATAGGTAGATGTCCTGATCGGAGATTGTGGCTGTCGCTGTCATAGCTCCTCGTCATCATGTTCAGTTTGGCGACGAGCGCTATCCAGACGCGTTAGCTGTCTCAGGACGGCTTCAGAGTTCGAAAACTCCTCGAACGTCCGGGTGGCTATGCGCCGCCAGTTGTCGTGTTCGTCATCGGTTGTTCCGGGGATGTTCTGGGATCGTGTTTCGAACCAGAGATCTTCGAGATTTACCAGGACCGCGCGTGCATCGCTTCGCCCGAGAAACTCGAGCGTCGCAGGGATGACGGCTTCCAGATCGTCGGGTTCGACATCAGCGGCGAGCAAGTCATGCCCCTGTAGCAACGCTACCAGGGTCGCCTGTCGGTCGCTGTTGAACCAGTCCTGCCAGAGCCCGGCGACCGGTGGCATGTCATGGGTGTTGAGCGCCGTCAGGCTGCCCTCTGGGATCTCGTTCAGCGAGGTTGAATCTTCCCACACCTCGAACGGCACGATGATCATGCGGCTGATGTCATGCTTTTCCATCGCCGGGCGCACTGCCGGCGGCACGGTGCCTAGATCTTCGCCGATCAATTCGGTCTGGTTGCGGTGCGACTCCAGTGACAGGATGGCGTAGAGGTCGTCGGCCGGATAATGGACGTAGAGCCCATCCTTCGCCTCGGCCCCTTCCGGAATCCAGAATTGCCGGTGCAGCCCCATGATGTGATCGATGCGCAGCAGCGAGGCGTGCCGCATGTGATGCTGGATAACCTCGATGAAATGGCGATAGCCGTGCTCGCGCAGCACCAGTGGGTTGAGCGGCGGGAAGCCCCAATTCTGGCCTTCGGGGCCGAGCAGATCGGGTGGCGCGCCGACGGTGAAGCCCGCTGCAAATGATTCTCGCTCCCGCCAAACGTCGTAGCCCTCGCCGTTCACGCCGATTGGCAGATCGAGGTAGAGCCCGGAGTTGGACTTCGGACGGCGCGGTAGCGCGTCAAGCTGTTGCTCGGCGATCCACTGGACGTAGGCGTGGTAGTTGAAGGCATCCTGGTCGTACTCGGCCTCGGTGACGTCTTCGGGTCTGATCTCTACCGGCCAACCGGATGGACCTGAGCCATGCTGCTCGACAAGCGCTCGGAATGCTGCATAGAGCCGCGCGTGCAGGTGGTCGCCGAGCCAGGCCTGGAACTTGTCGTAGCGGTCTCCGCCTCGGTCGATCAAGGTCGCGGACAGCTTCTCGAGCACGGTGCGTCGTAGCCGTATGCCCTCGCGGTAGTCGACTAGCTCGTTGGCGCGTAGGTTAGCGAGATCGCGCTTGAAATCGGCGGACTCGACGAGTGACCGGGCGTCGGACGAGTGCTCGAACTCCGGAATGGCCGGGATATCGAGATAGAACTCGTTCCAGAAGAGGCGTGATACCGGCGAATAGGGGCCGGCTTCGAAGGGTTCGTCGAGAAATGCCGGGAGCAGCGGCAGCGTGCCGGTGTAGCTCCCGCCCCGTTCGGCAGTCCAGTCGAGCAAGCGACCGAGATCGCCGATGTTTCCGGCCCCCCAGCTCTGGCCCGTGGTGAGACTATAGAGCGGCAGGAACGTCCCCCAGCTGCGGGAGCGGTCGTGCCGGAAGGCCCTGCTCGGTGCTGAAATCAGGATCACCGAAGCACTGAGCTCTCCGGACTGCATCTCCAGCTGGTGGTAGCCGGCTGGGATCTCCCAGGGCAGTTCGACCGCTCGTTCGAGGATGCTCGATGTCGGAACGAGACGGGCGCTGCCAACAACTTTGTAGTCGCGGACTGAAACGTTTTCCTCCAGCGCCTCGCCATCTTCCTGCAATAGTCTCAGGTGGAGCTCGGTTGTGGAGTGGCGCGAGGGTAGCCGCACGCGGACGTGCCCCTGGCCGTCCCAGATCGTCGCGGTGGGGTCACATATCGTTGCCCACGCTTCGGCGCGCCGGCGTTCGTAGGCGTCGGCTACGTCGTCCAGTGTCGCGACGTCCGCGCCAAGCGCCTGGAGCGCCGCGAAGACTGACTCCTGCGGGGCTCGGACCGTCGCGCGGTCCATGCCCTGGTAGACAGACGCGATGCCGTAGCGCTCGGCCAGTTGTCGTAGCGCGTCAACCGAATCACGACGAATGCTCATACTTGTCCCTCCAGCAAGCTGAGGATCCCGCGTACCGGGATCGCCGTCCAGTCGGGACGGTTGTTCATCTCATAGCCGATTTCGTAGATCGCCTTCTCGATGAGATAGGCGTCCAGTAGCAAGCGCAGGTCGCCTGGGTCCGAGGGCAGGAAGCTCGCGCCTTCGACGGTTTCCAGATAGCCCTGCAGGAATGCGCCGCTCACCCAGCGGTACCAGAGGTTCGACCACTCGGTCACCTGCGGCAGGTCTTCCTCGCGCACCCATGCGCCGGCGCCCATGAGGCCGGAGCTGGCGGCGTAGTCAAAAGAGCGCAGCATCCCGGCGATGTCGCGCAGCGGCGAGCGCTTGATCCGCCGCTCGCCGATTGGCCGGGCCGGTTCGCCCTCGAAGTCGATGATGACGAAGTCGCGGCCGGTGTAGAGCACCTGTCCGAGGTGATAGTCGCCGTGTGTGCGGGTGTTCTGGGCGTCGATGCGGTGATCGGTCAGCTGCTGGAAGCGATTGAGGACGGCGCTCTCCTGGTCGGCCAGCGTCTGGGTATCCTCTTGCAGCTCCTCCGGCAGCCGGTCGACGACGCGCCGGAGATCGCGCAGGATGCGGCGAGTTTGGGAGCGCATCGACTGGTAGAGCGCCCGCTGGCCGAGGAGCGAGAAATCCTCGGGCCGGAAAGCGGCGTCCTCGTCGCGCGACGCCAGCGCCAGGTGCATGCTGCCCGTTTGCTCACCGAGGCGGCGGGCGTCGTCCAGGAAGGCTCCGACCAGCTCGTATGCGCCTTCCGGTAGCTCGTTGGCTGCGACATCGAGCGGGTGGTTGGGCGGCACTGGCGCGGAGTCGGCGATCTCCGGTTCGGTCAGCAGGCGTTCGACATAGCTGCCGATGACGTCGAGTGTGTAGGCCCAGGCGTCGCCCTCGTTCTCGACGTAGCCAAGCAACAGCCCGACCGTCATCGGCTCGCCGTTCGGCGGCTCGTACTCGAGCGCACCGGCAACCGGCGCTAGCGCGTCGAAGCTAGTCCGTTCGGTCAGGAAGCGGCCGATCTCATAGTCAGGGTTCAGACCCTCTTCGACCTTGCGAAAGAGCTTCAGCATCAGGCGGTCGCCGAGGATGACCGATGTATTGCTCTGCTCAGCGCCCGAGATCACCGGCTGCAGGTCGTCCGATCCACGCATTGCGCGCAGGCGGCGGCTGGCTGAGCCACGGACGCGGCCACGGTCGCCCCGCAGCGTGCGCTGGCGGCTGATGACGTCGAGTAGCTCGGTCGAGAACTCGCTCTCCCAGAGGCCGTCGTAGAGGACGCCCTGATCTCCGTCTGCTGACAATTCGGCGATAACGGCATGGGGCGTCCAGTCGCGGACCTGCGCCGCCCGCTCGCCGGTTGCGAAGGCCAGCGGTAGGACGTAGGTCTCGCCTTCGCCTTCGGTGTAGTCGATATCGATGAGTAACATCTGGATCGTCTGATCGTTGAGTGCGGCCGGGATCGTCGCCCGCACGCTCGTCTCGCGGATTGTCCGCGCCTTGCTGCGGTACCAGCGCCGTTCCTGGATGTAGCCCTCGACGACATCGAGCAGCCTGCGCCGTCGGCGCGTGTCGAGCAGCGATGTCCACTCTCCACGGACGGTCAAACTCGGGATGGCGCGGTCCTCGCCGGGAATAGCCGGCTCGTAGTCGCCGGTCACTTCCTGCGGTTCGAGCGAGAACCAATAGAACCCATGTGGGCTGAGCGTCAAGAAATAGGGCAGCTCGCCGATGGGCGGGAACTTCGTCCGGCCAAACATCTCGACTGGGATCATCGTCTCGTACTCGCCGAGGTGCAGCTCAGCCGCCTGGCTGAAGCGCGAGAGATTGGCGATGACGAGGATCTTTTCATTCTCGAACTCGCGGATGAAGGCCAGGATCTTGCGGTTCTCGACCGGCAGGAACTCGAGCGAGCCGCGTCCGAAAGCCTTGTAACGCTTGCGTAGGTCGATGATGCGCTTCATCCACCAGAGCAGCGATTGCGGGTTGCGCTGCTGAGTTTCGACGTTGACCGTCTCGTAGTGATACTCGGGATCGACGATGACCGGGCTGTAGAGCTTCTGGCGGTTGGCGTCGGAGAAGCCGGCGTTGCGGTCGGCGGTCCACTGCATCGGCGTGCGGACGCCGTTGCGGTCGCCGAGGTAGATGTTGTCGCCCATCCCGATCTCGTCGCCGTAGTAGATGACCGGCGTGCCGGGGAGCGAAAAGAGCAGCCCGTTCATCAGCTCGATCCGGCGGCGGTTGTTGTTCATCAGTGGCGAGAGTCTGCGCCGGATGCCGAGGTTGATGCGGGCATCGGTGTCGTGGGCGTAGGTGCGGTACATGTAGTCGCGCTCTTCGTCGGTGACCATCTCGAGGGTCAGCTCGTCGTGGTTACGGAGGAACATGGCCCACTGGCTGGTTTCCGGGATCGGCGGCGTCTGCTCCATGATGTCGATGATCGGGTAGTGGTCCTCCATCCGGACCGCCATGTAGAGCCGCGGCATGACCGGGAAATGGAAGGCCATGTGGCACTCGTCACCGCGTCCCTGGCCGAAGTACTCGACCGAGTCTTCCGGCCACTGGTTGGCTTCGGCCAGCAGCATGCGGGCTTCATATTTTTCGTCGACGTGGGCGCGTAGCTTCTTCAGGAACGCGTGCGTCTCGGGCAGGTTCTCGCAGTTGGTGCCCTCGCGCTCGTAGAGGTAGGGGATGGCGTCAAGCCGCAGCCCGTCAACGCCAGCGTCGAACCAGAAATCCATGGCCCGGATGACGGCGTCGTGGACTCTCGGGTTGTCGAAGTTGAGGTCCGGCTGGTGATGGTAGAAGCGGTGCCAGTAGTAGGCGTTGGCAACCGGATCCCAGGTCCAGTTCGAGGTCTCAAAGTCCTTGAAAATAATGCGCGTTTCGGAGTACTTGTCGGGATCGTCCGACCAGACATAGAAATCGCGATAGTTGGTTCCTGGATTCGCCCGGCGTGCGCGCTGGAACCAGGCGTGCTGGTCCGAGGTGTGGTTGGCGACCAGCTCGGTGACGACTTTCAGGCCACGCGCGTGTGCTTCCCGGATGAAGCGGCGGACGTCGCGCATGTTGCCGTAGGAGGGGTTGACGCTGTTGTAGTCGGCGGTGTCGTAGCCGTCATCACGTAGTGGCGACGGGTAGAAGGGCAACAGCCAGATCGCCGTCACCCCGAGATCCTGGATGTAATCGAGCTGCTCCGTCAGCCCCCGGAAATCTCCAATGCCGTCGGCATTGCTGTCCTTGAAGGAGCGCACATGCACCTGATAGATGATGGCGTCCTTGTACCACTGCGGGTCGTCGGCCTCGATATCGACGACCATCTGCGCGCGCTCAGTCATGTGCTGCGTTCATTCCTCCCCTGTGTAGGGAAGAGGTAACAGGCAAGAGGGAAGAGGGAAGATCCAGAAACGGCTGTTTCCCTGTTACCTGTTTCCTGTTACCTCTTCCCTTCCCCAATCCCCTAAACGAAATAGTCAAAATCGTGCTCGGTGCGCGTGCGGCGGCGGACCTTGAAGATGTGGGCCGGCAGCGAGTGCGGGTTGAGCTCGACGTAGTTGTGGCTGCCGTTCCAGATGTAGCGTCCCTGCCCCAGCTGGTCGTGGACCTGGAAGGGCTGGTCGTGCTCCAGCCCCCAGTCACTCAGCGACAGCTCGACCCAGCCGGACTGGGTGTAGTGCGGGTCGAGGTTGACGACGACCAGGATGATGTTGCTGTTGTCCTCAAGCCGCTTGCTGTAGGCAATCAGCTGCTCGTTGCCAGTGTCGTGGAATGTCAGGTTGGCGTTGGTGTGCAGCGCCGGGTTCTCGTGGCGCGCCCGGTTGACAATCGTGATGATGTTGCGCAGGCTGTCGGAGCGCTCCAGATCCCACTCGCGAATCTGGTACTTCTCCGAGTGCAGGTACTCCTCACGTCCGGCTTCGAGCGGCTCGTGGTCCATGTGCTCGAACGCCGGGCCGTAGATGCCGTAGGTCGCGCCGAGCGTCGCCGCCAGGACCAACCGGCTGATGAAGGCCGGGCGGCCGCCGAACTGGAGGTACTCCGGCAGGATGTCCGGCGTGTTTGGCCAGAGCGCCGGGCGGAGGTACTCATAGACCTCGGACTTGGTGAGGTCGGTCAGATACTCGGTCAGCTCCCAGCGGGTATTGCGCCAGGCGAAGTAGTTGTAGGACTGTGTAAAGCCGAGCTTGGCCAGATTCTCCAGCACTCTCGGTCGAGTGAAGGCTTCCGAGAGGAATATGATCTCCGGATGCTCGTCCTTGATGCTGGTGATCAGCCACTCCCAGAAGGGGAAGGGCTTGGTGTGGGGGTTGTCGACCCGGAATACGCGCACGCCCTGCTCGATCCAGTAGTCGACGATGCTCTTGAGCTCGTCCCAGAGCCCCTTCCAGTCCGCGCACTCGAAGTCGAAGGGGTAGATGTCCTGGTACTTCTTGGGCGGGTTCTCGGCGTACTGGATCGTGCCGTCGGGCCGTTGCTTGAACCAGTCGGGATGCTCAGCGACATAGGGGTGGTCCGGGGAGCACTGGTAGGCCAGATCCATCGCGATCTCGATGCCCTGACCGCGGGCCGTCTCGACGAGCAGCTTGTAGTCGTCGAGCGAGCCAAGCTCGGGATGGATCGCCTTGTGGCCGCCTTCCGTGCCGCCGATGGCCCAGGGGCTGCCGGTGTCGTCCGGCTCGGCGATGACCGTATTGTTCTTGCCCTTGCGGTGGGCCCGGCCGATCGGGTGGATCGGCGGCAGGTAGAGGACGTCAAAGCCCATCTCTTTGACATAAGAGAGCTGGGCTAGCACATCCATGAAGGCGCCGTGCTTGCCCTTCTCCGGTGACCAGGAGCGCGGGAAGAGCTCGTACCATGCGCCGGTCCGGGCCAGCTCCGGCTCGGCCCAGACAGTCAGCTCTTTGTCGTACTTGGTTGCGTTGGAGCGGTCGCCGTAGATGAACATCGTTTGAGCCAAATCCTGGGTCAGGATCTGGGACACCGACGCGGCGTTCGCCGAGCGTAGCGCTTTGGCAGCCTCGCGCAGCTGGTTGGCGCTATCGTCCGGCGCCCGGCCGGCAGCGGCTTCGACCAATTCCGCGCCGATCATGAGGTCGACCGAGATGTCCTGGTCGGCGTCGATGCGCTTGGCGAGGTCGCGGGTCCAGGTCTTGAAATGGTCGACCCAGGCCCAGATGGTGTAGTGGTACTTGCCGACCTCTTCGATCTCGAAGCTGCCGCGCCAACGGTCGTTGATCAGCGGCTCGAGCATGGTCGAGTGATACTGCTTCTCGCTGGATTTGCGGTAGAGCAGCATGGCCGACAGCGAGTCGTGACCGTCGGTGAAGATGTCGGCTTCGACGGTGACCGATTCGCTGATGACGCGTTTGATCGGGTAGCGTCCACCATCGATTTCAGGGGAGACCCCTTCGATGATTGCGCGACGCTTACCCTCGGTTTTCTTGCGTGTCATGTCCCTCCGTCCGCCCGGCTCCCTACCGCTCCCGGGCTGTGCTTTCCCTTTGAATCCAGTATATCGAGAGTGGGGCCGACCTCGGATGTGCCGCTGCACAATCCGACGGCACGGATTGAATTTGGATCGGCATTCGACTCTATTTCTGAGGGGCCAAACAACCATTGGAGTCATCCTGACCCCTTCGACTGCGCTCAGGGCAGGCTCCGGCTCCGCGGAGCTGAAGGATCTAGCCGACGTGTCGCGTGTTTGCCGTGAAATCCTCGTCGATCAGTGAGGAACGGTGGATGTTGATCGCCCCGGTCAGAATGACATAAGGTCGTTTGACCGCTACGCCTTCAGCTCGATCTCAACGAAGGCAAATGGGCCGGCGGTGGCGTTGATGACGTTGTGCTCGACGCCGGCCTCGCGGTAGTAAGAGACGCCCGCTTCGAGCTCGCTGAACGTCTCCTCGCCCTCGGGGCCGATGAGCTTCAGCCGGCCGGTTGCGAGCGGGACGACGACGTAGTCGTACTCGTGCCGGTGGTAACCGGTCTCAGCCTCGATCCCGAAGCTCCAGCGGGTAACGCGCACCCGCTCATTGTCCGCCTGGACCGTTGACTGTGCTTGCAGTGTCATGCGTGCCTCCTATTGCGTGCATGTTCCGACCAGCGCCCGGCTCAACCGCGCGACCCTGCGCGAGGCTGAGCCCTTCCTATTATGATCTGCGGGGAAGCGGGGGCGTCAATTGGATCTGAGCCAGGTTCCAACGTCGAAGGCCGGGTTGAGGCGCGGCCGGCTGGCGCAGCTACGGACAAGCCGGGGAGCGATGCGCGTAGCCGTCGTCTGCAGCGTGCTGCTCGGCGGTCTGCTGCGGCTCTATCGCTTCGATCATCTCAGCCTCTGGCTTGATGAGGGTTTCACTGTGCGCTTTTCTCGGCTGCCGTGGGTTGAGGTGCTGGGCTTGCGCGGCGAGTATGACCCGCACCCGCCGCTCTACTACGTGCTGGTGAAACTGACGGCACTGTTCGTCCCGGACCTGCAAGCCGGCCGCCTGCTGAGCGTCCTGACCGGGACGGCGACGATCGCCGTTCTCTATCTCATCGTGGCGCGGTTGCTGCGGCCGGCAGCCGGGCTCCTCGCGGCGTTTCTGTTGGCATTGTCGCCGCTGCACCTCTGGTACAGCCAGGAGGCGCGGCAATATGCGCCAATGACGCTGGCGATTGCGCTGGCCTACCTGGCGTTGATTGAGTACGAGCGCGACCGGCGCTGGCGCTGGGCGGGACTCTACGGCGGCGCGCTTCTGGCCGCCGTTTACATCGATTACAGCGCGATCTTTGCGCTGTTACCGACAGCTGGCGTCGCGCTCTGGATCGTCATCACGCGCCGGCGAGAAGCCGTCCCGCTGATTGTCGCGGGCGTCCTGGCGGTAGTCGGGTTCCTGCCTTGGCTCCCGCAGGCGTTGGCGAGCGCCGAACGCGAAGGCACTGACCGGGCCTGGTATCTGGGCGTGTCGCTCGACCGGATCCAGAGCTCCCTGCTCTCGGTCGCCGGGCTGCATGGCCGCGGGCTCTATTACTGGGGTGAGCCTGCGCCGTGGGAGCGCTGGACCGGACTGCATCTGGCGCTGACTGGACTGCTACTACTGGTGGCAGTCCTGGGGTTGCTCGCGCTCGCGAGAAGGTCGCTGTTGGGCGCTGGTGTCGCTGTCGGACTGGCGGGCGGGACGGTCGTCATCGCGGCGGCGCTCAGCCTGCTGAGTCCGGCCTACGCTGAGCGAACGATTCTGCCGGCGACGCTGGGCTGGTGCGCCCTTGTGGCTTGCGCGCCATTCGTCACCACCACCCGGCTTGGCAGGGCCGTCGCGACGATCGCCGTGGTGACCTGGTTCGGACTGTCGCTGGTGACGTTGCAGGCTGTCCGCGAAGGCGACAAGCAACACTGGGACGCCCTGGCCGAGGATGCCGGGCGCACGGGCGACTACGGCTGGCCGGTCGTGATGGCCCCGGCGGTGACCGAGACGCTGATCGAGCTCTACGCGCCGGAGCTGGAGGAGGCCGAGCAGGTCACGATGGGCGGCTTCGGTGAGTTGCCGCCCGGCGCAGCGGATCTGATCGACGGAGCGGAAGCGCTCTGGTTCGTGCATGTCGAGTCGCCTGAAAGCGCGTTCGCGCGCGACCAGCTCATGGCTGAAGGCTTCGCGCCGGTAATCGTCAGCCGTCATCGGGACCGGCTGCTGCTGGAGCTGCTGGTGCGGCCCGGAGAGCCGCCAGGAGATCAGAAGCAGCTCGATGGCGATTTCGCGGTCGTTGATGGAGATAGCGCCACTTGGCGCTCGGACCTAGCCGGCGGCCGCGTCGAGCCGCTAGCTGACGGCATCGCCATCAGTCGCGATGCCGAAGGTGAGAGCACGCTGCGGACTGTCGTCGAGGTTGGCGAAGGGCTGGGCTACTTCGAGGTCGATGCCAGAAGCACGCTGTCGAGCGGAGAGCTGCGCGCCTTCCTGATCTGTCAAGACGAGTACGGCACATGGACCCAGATCGCTCCGGACGGCGCTGGGGCGACGGTTCCGAACGACGGCGAGTGGCGCACCCTCCGGATCGCTACGATCTGCCCAGCCGGAACGACGCATGCGCGTCTCGATCTCCGCAATGCCGGTGTCGGCACTGTTGAGTTTCGAGACGCGCGGCTCTATTGGTCGCCCGCGCTGGGCAGCTAGCCGGCGCTATTTGGCGGGTTGGATGTCAGATCAGATTGTTGCTGAGGATGTAGGCGGTGATGGCTGCCCGGCCGTGTGCGCCGGTGTGGACTTGCGCGCCTGCGCTGCGACCTGGTGCGCGAATGCGCCAACCAGCGCCGTCTTGCCTACGCCCGCCGCACCACTGACGAGCACGAGACGGCACGTGCCCTGTTGTGCCAGATCCCACAGGTAGGCCAGCCGGTCAAGCTCGGCTTGTCGGCCAACCAGCAGTGGTTGCGCGGCGGGGCGTCCATCGCTATCCATAGACAGAGAGTACGACGAACATTTCCGCTCCGCTGCGTGATCCTGTCTCTGGATCAGCGTAGCGCTGCGCGACGCACGAGCCCCGCCCCCGGACGTCTGCCGGGGGCGGGGCGGGGTCGGATCGTCGGCGTCTATCCGGGAATGACGCCGGCGAATTCATGGGCCGCGCACTGGCCGTTGTGGCTGTACCGTAGCGCGCCGGTCCAGAGGCTTTCACAGTAGCGCAAGGGTCCGTTGTCCGGCACGACATGGGGCCGGCCGCCGGGGCAGGTCGGCTGCGACGACCATGTAAGTGCGCCGGTGTACGTGTTGACGCAGACCGTCGTGGCGGTCGCGGCCGGGAGCGTGAGCGCAACTGCCCCGTTGGCGCAGCCGCCTGCGGTCGGTCCCGTGAGCCCGCCGGTGTAATAGCTGCCGCAGAGCGTCAGGGTCTGGTGGACGTCGATGGCGCTCGTTGCCGTGCCGCCGTCGTCATCGACCACCATGACGCCGATCGTTGTCGTGGCCGTGGCGGGGTCGAGCGGGCAGTCGGCCACAGGCGCGGCCTGCGGGCCGGTCTCGTAGCTGCTGTCGCCGTCGCAATCGAAGCTGTAGCTGAGCTGGTCATTGATCCCAACGTCGCTGGCTTCGACGCTGACCGTTGCCGGCTGCCCCTGTGAGACCGGGCCCGCGCTCGACACGCCTTCGATTTCCGGAGCGACGTTGTTGACGGTGTGCTGGAGGTTGCTCTCGCCGCTTGCGCCGTCGCTGTCCGTGACCATCACTGTCACCGTGTATTCGTCGCTCGGGGTGCCGGTGGGGTCATCGTCGAGATACGTGTGCGCTGGGCCGGTGCAAGTATAGCCGTCGACCGTTCCCGGTTGCGCGCCTGAGCCGTCTCCATAGTCGATGGTGCAGGTGTGGGTATCGTCGGTGCCAGGGTCGGTGAAGCTGGCCGTGGCGGTGACGCTGTCGCCTTCGTTCGATTCCTCCGGCGCGACAAGCGCTGGATCAACAGCTGGTGGCGCGTTCAGCACCTGGACCGTCGTGTTGCCGCCTACGCTACCCGTGTCGTCGTCAGTGACCTGGAATGGAACGAGATAGCTTCCATCATTGCCGAAGACGCACTGTCTTTGATGCCCCGCGCCCTGTGTCTCGTAGCTGCCATCGTTATCGCAGTCGAATGTATAGGAGAGCGTGTCTGCGTTGCCGGGATCGGTGGCGGCGACGGTGATGGTGACAGGGAAACCTTCGTTGGCCGGGCCATCATTGGAGACGCCGCTGATACTGGGCGCGAGGTTGTTCACCGTGTGATCGGCGGTGGCTCTACCGATGCCGCCATCGTCGTCGATGACCGTTACCGTGACGACGTAGCTATCGGCTGGCGTGCCGCTCGGGTTGTCGTCAACGTAGGTGAAGCTCGGGCCGATGCAGGTGTTCGCCTCAACCGTGCCTGCTTGCGCGCCGGTGCCATCGCCATAGTCGATGGTGCAGGTGTGGGTATCGTCCGTTCCGGGGTCGGTGAAGGTGGCGCTGACGGCGACGCTCTGGCCCTCGTTCGAGGTCTCCGGGCTGATGATCGGACTATCGACTGTTGGCCGGACGTTGTGAGTCACGATCGTGTGGAGCGCGGTGACGCAGTCATTGCCATTGTTGGCGTCGCAGACCTGGATGCCAAGCGGGTACCTGGCGTCGTCGAGCAACGTGCAGTGCCCGATACCGGTATTGCCGACACCGCTGCCGGGTGTTTCGTAACTTCCATCGTTGTCACAGTCGAAGCGATAGCTCAGGTTCCCGCCGGTTGCGCTGTAGGTGTAGACCGTGATCGCAGGCGAGCTGCCCTCGGAGACTGGACCGTCGTGCTCGGTCAAGAGGATCTGGATGCCGGGCACGACCGCGCCGACTTCGACTGCGCCGATGTCACAGGTTGACGCGGGCGGCAGGGGGCGTGGGGCTCCGCGCTGGTCCAGTGGATAGGACGTTGTGCAGCTGGCGCTGTCGATGGCGTCTGAGCCGGCCAGCGGCAGCATTGTCTGCGTCGGGCCGCCGTTGTCCTGCAGCGGGCCCAGGTTGACGCTTGTGCTGCCGACTAGCGAGAACGGGCAGCTGGCGTCGTCGCTGAGATTCACATCGGTACCGAGAATCGACCCATCCACACTAAAGCAGCTTGCGCTCATGGCGCTGTTGGCGATGATCGTCCGGTTGAAGGCAATGCTGCCGGATACTTGCATGACCGCCGCGCCAAACTGAGCGCTATTGCCACTGAGCGTGCTGCGGGTGATAGCGAGGTCGCTGGACGTAAGAATTCCGCCACCAGTCGTGCCGTTATTGGCGCTCAATGTGCTGTTTGCAATGTTGAGCCCCGCGCGATTCTCAATCGCGCCGCCGTGTTCGGCGTTGTTGCCGCTAAATGTGCTTGCGTTGATCGACGTATATGCCGCATTGGAGATCGCGCCGCCGGCTGTGTTTGCGCGGTTGCCGGCGAAGGTCGACGCTGCAATGGTGGCGACGTTTTCGACGCCGGCGCCGTTAAGTTCGAGCGCCCCGCCGAAGGTGTCCGCGCTGTTGTCGATGAAGGTAGAAGTTGCGATGGTGACGATGCCTGCAAGCGTGAGCGCCCCGCCGCGCTCGCTCGCATGATTACCCTGGAATGTGCTGCCTATGAAGGTGGGGGTTCCGATGGCTATAACGGCCCCGCCTATGTTCGCTTGATTGCCCCGAAGTGTGCTGCCGACGATGGTGGCCTTGCCAACGCTGCCGATGGCCCCGCCTACGCTCGCGCTGTTGTTGTCCAGGACACTGCCGGTGACGCGGAGCGTGCCATTGGCGTTCAAGATCGCCCCGCCCTCGTCGGCGCTGCCGTTCTGGAGCGACAGCTCGCGCAGATCCAGCGTTGCTCCGGAGTTCACGTAGAACAGGCGGGTTGTGCCATTGCCGTCGATGGTGACCTGGCCCGCGCCCTCGATGATCACATGCGAGGTGATCGTCTTCTCCGCGGTGAAGGTGAGCGTGCCGCTACAGGTGAAGCTGAGCGTGCCGCCGCCGCTCGCCTGCACTGTTTGCAACGCGGCATCGAAGCCGGCTTCGTCGCAGGCCGTCACGGTCGCGTTCGCGGCGACGGCGGGGCTGATTGTGGCTCCCAACGTCAGCGTAGCGCCTGCCAGCGCCAGCAAACAGGCCAGGGCGTAGTGAGATATGCGTCGCATGGGTGCTCCCTCTCAAGCTCATTCGCGGCAATTGGCCAGCGATCGGAGCTGCCCTGCCGCGCAGTCATCGAGACGGATCTACCTGGATGAATGCCGGATGATGGTGGCGTGCATAAAACGACACGGCACGGGTCGCTTGGGCCCTCGCGCCACCCCGCCCGGCGTCGACATGGCCGGGTAGATTTCGTCATACCGTCAGCGTAGGCAGTCGGGGCCGTAGGCGCATCGGGGAAACCCACGGGATGCGCGTGGGCGTCCGCGATTAAGGGATTCCCCTTAATGGCCTGCGTGTTGTGGCGGTGTCGCCTGGATTCAGGCCAGCCCGGTGCGCTCGGCGAGGGCGGCCGCGGCCGTGCGATTCGGCAAGCCGGTCTTGGAAAGGATGCGGCTGACATGCACTTCGACTGTCTTGGGGCTCAGGAAGAGCAGGTTCGCGATCTCCTGGTTGGTGCGACCTGCCGGAAGCAGCCGCGCCACGTCGAGCTCGCGTGGCGAGAGCACCTCGATCAAGCGGCGGTCCACGGCTGCGATGGGGGCCTTAAACTGTGTGTCATGCGTTGTTGAACTGGCTGGCGACCCGTCGATGTCGAGGCGTGCGGCAAGCGCGGCCGTGCGGGTCAGCGCAGGCTGCGCGCCAAGCTTCGCGAAGATGTCCCTGGCTGTGGCCAGGGCGACGGCGGCTGCGCCCTGGTTGTCGCGCGCCAGCTCGAGCTCGGTCAAGGCAAGGAGTGTCAGTCCACGTTCGAATGCGGCGGCGCAGGCTTCCGCCAGCGCGAGCGCGGACTCGATGTGAGCTGCCGCATCGTCATAGCGCCCGCCGGCAGTGGCGAGCTCGCCAGCCAGGCGTTGGGCCGCGATGAGCGCGAGTGGCTGGCGTGGCTTGCCGGCCAGGCGCAGCGCTGCTTCGACGTGAAGCGTCGCCGCGGCTGGATCTCCGCTGGCCCGTTGGTATGCGGCCCAGAGGAGCGCGTTCTCAGCCTGCCCGATGAGCGCGCCGCTCCAGGCAAGCCACCGGTCGCCCGCCTCCAGCCAGCGGCGCGCCGTCGGAAGATCGCCCGCGTCAAGCGCTAGCTCGGCAGCTGTCCGTTGTGCGCTCCGCGCGGCGCGGAAGTTGGTGTCGCCCGGCGCTGTCGCCGGTCCGCCTGGGAGGCACTCGGCAACGAGTTCCCAGGCGAGCTGACTATTGCCCTGGGCGCGGGCGAGCGGGCACAACCAGCAGACTGCATCGGCGCGCATCGAGTCAATGCTGTTCGCGCGCAAGGAGATTGCCGTGGCCTCGAGCTGCGCCCAGTTGCCTTCGATGAACTGGCGTGGCATGCGCATCGCGCCCGCGAAGCTTTCGGCGTATGCGCCGCTGCCACGTTGCCAGGCGGCCTCGGCTTCGTTCTCAATGTGCCGGCGGCCGGCGAGGTCATCGGTTTCGTATGTCAGGACAACCAGGTGCAGCTCGTGCATGAGCGTGCGCGCCAGCTGCGTATGGTGCTGTTGTTCCCGGTACGCGACGTAGGCGCCGGCAAATGCCCCGCGTGCGGCCTCGATATTGCCGAGAAACGCCTGGGCGTAGGCAACCGCGCCGGATGCGTCGCCGCCTTCTCCTCGTATGCGCTCTGCGCCAGTCGCCTCGACGGTATGCGACCGGGCATGTGCCAGGGCTTGCTGGAAGCTTCCGGCGAACGTGAGCCACATTGCCAGTATGCCCCGGCCGTGATCGGGGCCGGGCGCGTAGCTCAGGACGGGTTCGGCGGCGCGCGCACGTTCCAGGTCGCCAGGTTGGAGCGCGTCGAACGCGCTGACGCCACCTGCCAGCGCTGCGATTCCGCGCCGGTAGTTCCCGTGCAGGCAGTTGAGCAATCCGAATTGAACCAGCGCCATTGCGGCCAGCGGTCGGTTCGCGGTTGTGCGCGCTATGGCGCGAGCCTCCTCAAGCCGCTCAATTCCGATCTCCGGCGTCGAGTAGCGCAACGTTCTGGCGATGCGGATGAGCAGCCAGCCGCGCTGCGCGAGCGTCGCTGCTGACTCGTCGGTCATTGCGATGCTGTGTTCGAAGCGCTCGGCCGCCGCGCGCCAGCTGTAGGCGCGTTCGGCCCGCAGCCCGGCCCGCAGCAGCCAGGCGCTCGCGCGCTGATCCCCGGCGCGGCGGAAGTGGTTGGCAACGGCGTCCGGGTCAGGCTGCGGAGCTGCGGCGAGGAGCTCTCCCGCACGCTGGTGCCATTGCCTGCGGCGCGCCGGCGATAGCTGCCCGTAGACGACCTGGCGGACCAGGGCGTGGACAAAACGCGCGCTTGTGCCGTCGTCTGTCTCCGTGATCAAGCGTGTGGTTTCCGGGCGGCCGAGCAATTCGAGCAGCTCGCCCTCAGTGACATCTGCGACCGCTGCCCAGAGTGGCCGGGACGGCGCTTGCCCGAGCACCGCGGCGATGTCGACCAGCTGGCGGTCAGCCGGACGCAGTTGCGCCAGGCGTCCGCTGATGATCTGTTCGAGGAGCAGCGGGATGCCCGTATTCGCGAGATCGCCGAGTGTCCAGCCGGTTTCATAAGCGCGGAGAACCGCTTCTTCTTCGAGCATCTGGAGCAGCTCGACGGCGTAGAAGGGGTTGCCTTCGGTGCGGGCTTGGAGATAGGCGACCAGGCGGCGCTCGTCCGCCGGCTCGAGCTGGTAGCGCGGCCGGACAATTGCCCACAGCTCGTCGAAGGTGAGCGGCTGAAGGTTCAGTCGCAACGGATGCGCCTCCCGCGCGAGGAGCGGCAGGAGCTGGCCCAGGTGACTCCCCGGCGCGACCTCGTCAGCGCGATAGGTGGCGATGATGAGCAGCGGCAACGCAGGCGCCTGGCGTGCCAGAAAGCGCAAGAGGTCCAGACTTGCGTCGTCCGCCCAATGTTGATCATCGAGCAGGAGCACGAGCGGGCGCGCGGCCCCGATCTCTGCCAGCAAGCTATGAATGCTGGTGAAGAGCTCGGCCTGGCTGGTGATGTCGCCGTCGATCTCGCAAGCGGCGATGTGGTTCGGCATGTCCGGTAGGCCGCTGTCCGACGGATAGTCGCTGAAGAGCTCGATCCAGGGGCCAAACGGGGCGGTCTCGGTCAGGTCGTAGCATCTGCCGGCAAGCACCAGCGCGCCGTGTTCCCTGGCCGCGCTACAGATGCGCTCGGCCAGCGTCGTCTTGCCGATACCTGCCGTCCCGCTGATGAGCGCGAGACTGCCTTCGCCGCCGAGCGCCGCGTCGAGCGCGGCGTTCATAAGTCCGATCTCACGGTCCCGACCGGCGAATGGTGGAGGAGCTGACATAGAGAACCCCTGGCACGGATGGAGTAGGGCGATGCGCCTATGACATACGACCAGCATAGCAGCAGGCAGTTAGCCTGCCGCGGGTGATAGACATGCAGGGCGCGAGATGAACCGGACGGTGGTCCTCCGTGCTACACTCCGTCCGCCGCACCTGCGGGCGCAGGGCGAGGCTTGGGCACGGATCGGACGCTGACAGCCCAGGATGGCATCGTTGCTCGCGCGCCTGCATGGCGTGCCTCGCGATACCCGGCTCTTCCTGATCTATACCCTGTGCGCGAACATCGCCCTCGGGACCTTTACCCTTGACTTCAACCTCTATCTGCTGGCGCTCGACTTCCGCGAGGATTTCATCGGCCTCGCGAGCGCGCTCCAGACCTTCGCGATGGCCGTTACGGCGTTCATGCTGGGCGGGATGCTCGGGCGCTTCGGCGTCTGGCGTGTCGTCGTGCTGAGCCTCATAGCGTTTGTCCTGCTCTCAGCCGTCATTTCGCTGGCGCACCAGGCCTGGATGATCCTGCCGGTCGCGATACTCTGGGGCGCGAACACCTCGTTTCTCTTTTCGACGGTCATGCCATTTGTCGTCGAGTTGAGTGATGAGAGCCGCCGCTCGCGGGTCGCGTCGCTCACGGTCTCGACCTCGATGGTCGCGACGACGATCGGCAGCCTGATCGGCGGTTGGGTCCCACGTTTGACCGGGGTGCTGCTCGGTGTCGAGCGGGATAGCGTCACGGCATTTCGCGGCGCGCTCTTTGCCGGCATTGTCCTGGCAGCCTTCGGGCTGATCCCGCTGCTGCTGATGTCGCGTGAGCGCCGCGCCCCAATGGTCGACCCGGATGAGGACGACGAACCGGTCGCGCCGCGACAACCGGGCGAGCGGCGTGGATTGCCGCGGCCTCCGGGGCCAACACAACGCCGGCGGCTGGTGGTTTTCACGGCAGTCGGCGGGTTGATGAGCCTCGGCGCGGGGATGACCTTCCCCTTCTTCAATGTCTACCTCGATTCGGTCGGGGCGTCGCCCAGTCAGATTGGCTTGATCTTTGCCGGCGCGTCGATCTTTGCCGCCGGGACGACGCTGTTCGGGCCGCGCTTCGTGGCGGCGCTGGGCCAGGAGCGGGCGATTACAGTCGGACGCCTTTCGCCGGTGCCGCTGATGCTGCTCCTGATCGTCGCGCCGTCGCTCGGCGTGGCTGCGCTGGCCCATATGGTGCGGACGGCGTCACAGGGCTTGGGCTGGTCGATGGAGAGCACGATGATGTCGACCGCGTTGCGAGGACGGGCGCGGCGTTCGATCTTCGGCTACCGCAGCGGCACCTGGAACATCGGCTACTCGATCTCCAGTCTGGTCGGCGGCGCGCTGATCGTGCGCTGGGGGTATGATCCGACCTTCGCGATCTACGCATTCTTCATGCTGCTGGCGATGGGGCTCTTCTACGGCTACTTCGCCCACATCGCGCCGGTCGAGCAGACCGCTGAATCCGACAGCCAGCCGGCGCAAGCCGCGCTCCCGGAGAATCCACTCCGGCCGCGCGGCCGCGCCTGACCGCCGGCTGCGTTCAACCGGGGATCACACCGGCGACCTCGTGCGCCAAACACTGCCCGTCGCGGCTATGGCGCAGCTTGCCGGTCCAGCGGCTCTCGCAGTAGTCGAGCGGGCCGTCGCTCGGCACGACATGGGTCAGCTCGCCGCTTGTACACAAGCCGGTTGACAGCCAGCGCAGCGCGCCGGTGTAGTAGCTGGCGCAGAGCGTCACCGGATAGGGGGCTGGAAGCGTCAACGCGATGGCCGCGCCGAGGCAGGCTCCGGCTGGTGTCGCGCCGCTGAGCGCGCCGGTGTAGGTGCTGGCGCAGACTGTTGCCTGTTGCTGGACGTTGATCGAGCCCGTGGCCAGGCCGAGGTCGTCGTCGGCAACCTGGACGCCGATAGTTGATACCGCGCTGCCTGGATTCAGATTGCATGTCCCGACGTTGGCGGCTCCGGGCGTCTCATAAGCGCTGTCGTTGTCGCAATCGAAGCTATAGGTCAGCGTGTCGTTCGCGCCGACGTCGTTGGCCGTGACGGTGATGGCCACCGGCTGGCCCTGTGGCACTGGATGATTGCTGACGATGTCCTGGATCACCGGGTCAACGTTGTTGACGGTGTGGTCCGAGCTGTTGCTGGCGCTGCCGTCGTCATCGTCGATGACAGTGATCGTCACGCTGTAGTCGTCGCTCGGTGTGCCGGTCGGATTGTCATCGACATAGGTATGGGCCGGCCCGGCGCAGGTGAGCCCGTCGATGACTCCCTCCTGTGCGCCCGTGCCGTCACCGTAGTCGACCGTGCAGGTGTGCGTGTCGAGCGTGCCGGGGTCGCTGAAGCCGGCGCTGGCGATGACGCTTTGGCCTTCGTCCGACGGCTCGATATCGACCACCGGTGGCTCCACAGTCGGCGCGACGTTGTCGACCGTCACCACTGTGTCACTTGTGGCCGCGCCGCCGTCATCGTCGGTCACGCGGACCGGGACGGTCAGCGCACCGTCGTCGCCGAATGTGCAGGCGGCGCTGTTCGACGCCTGCGGGCCGATCTCGAAGGTTGCGTCATTGTCGCAATCGAACTCGTACATGAGCGGGTCCGCTGCACCGGCCGGGTCGGTGGCCGTGACGCTGATCGTCACCGGCGTTCCTTCGTCGACCGGGCCGCTGTTGGTGACAGTGCTGATGATCGGGTCGAGGTTGTTGACGGTCACGCTCGTGCTGCTTGTCGCCGCGCCACCGTCGTCGTCGGTGACGCGGACTGGGACGGTGAAGCTGCCGCTGTCACCAAAGGCACAGACCGCGCTATCCGACGCCTGCGGGCCGATCTCATAGGTCGCATCGTTGTCGCAGTCGAACTCGTACATCAGGGGATCGTTCGCGCCGCCAGGGTCGGATGCCGTCACCGTGACAGTCACCGATCCGGGTTCGTCGATCGGGCCGTCGTTCGTCACGCTGGAGATGACCGGATCCGCATTGTCGACCGTGACATCAATGCTGGCCGTCGCGCTGCCACCATCGCCGTCGTCGACCTGGACCGGCACGGTGTAGCTGCCATCTTCATCGAATGTGCATTGGACAGACGTGCTTGTGCCGGTCGTCTCGTAGTCGCCGGAATTGTCGCAGTCGGCGCTGACGGTTAGTGGGTCGTTGACGCCGGCGGGGTCCGTCGCCGCGACGGTTATCGTGACCGGGCTGCCCTCGTCGACCGGCGCGTTGCTCGACACGGCAGTGATCGTTGGCGCGACGTTGTTGACGGCGACCGTGAGCGTGTCGATCGCGCAGTTCGCGCCGTCGCAGACACGGACGTCGACGTCGAATGAGCCATCGTCCGGGAAGGTGCAGTCGGCCGATCCTGAATTGCCATTTTCGACGCCGGGCGTTTCGTAGGAGCCGTCGTCGTCACAGTCGAAGTCGTAATCGAGGCTTGCGCCGGCCGGGCCGTCGGCCACCGCCGTGAGTGTGACTGGACTGTCCTCGTCGGCGGTGCCGTCCGCGTTGTAGAGGGCGAGGATCTGGACCGGCACGACGCCGGGCAGCTCGACTGCGCCGCGGTCGCAGTTCGTGGCCGGGCGGCTGACGCCGCGCTGGTCTGCGCTTGATGAGAGCGCGCAGTCGGCATTGTCGAGCGTGTCCGCGCCGGTTGGCAGCATTGTCTCGGTCGGGCCGCCGTTGTCGGCCAGCGCCGCGACGCCGGCCGCCGCGCTGTTTTGGATGTCGCCTGTCCCGCTGAAGCCGCAGGAGGCGTCGTTGCTGACGTTGTAGCCACCGGTCGTGATGCCGGTGTTGCAGTTCGCGCCGGAAATGGCCGTATTCCCAGCGACAATCGAGGTTTGGCTGGCGAAGCCGCCCTGGGCGGAGAAGAGTGCACCGCCGCCGCTCGTCGCGCTGTTGCCGCTGAGCGTGCTGGCAGTGACAGCGACCTGGTCGAAATTGCCCCAGAGCGCGCCGCCATTGGTCGCCGAGTTGCCGGTGAAGGTGCTGGCGGTGACCGAGTGATCGATCGTCGTGTCGGTGTAGAGCGCGCCGCCATTGCCGGAGGCCGTGTTGCCCGTGAAGGTGCTGCGGGAGATGGCAAAGGTGCCGCCGTCGTTGTCGAGCACGCCGCCATCGCCGTCGGTAGTGTTGCC
>JAUIIK010000006.1 GCA_030431755.1 Chloroflexia bacterium | reverse complement strand
CACAAAAAGGCCGAGGACGTCGACAACACCTACCTATCGCTATACAGCGTCTTTAACGAGCCAGTATCCTTAGGATCGAATAGACACCTCGCACCGCACCTCTACACCGATGCCGAGACGTTCGCCTACCCGGTCGTGTTCAAGGATGCCACCTGGCAGCCGGAGAGCGACCCGGTCGTGTACGGCCGCGCCGCAGCCGACGCGGAGGCCGAGACAGCGCACGGCCCGTACCCGCTCGTGGTGCTCTCACATAGCTTCACCGGCAGCGCCGCCGCCTACAGCTCGTTGGCAGAACATTACGCCTCTCACGGCTTCGTCGTTCTCGCTCCCGAGCACAACGAGCAATTCGACGAGACCCTCGGCGACCTCTGGAAGGCGCTCATCGACCGGCCGGCGGATGTCAAGCTGACACTCGACTATGCCGAAGAGCTGGCCGCCGGCAGTGGCCCACTGGCCGGGACGATCGACATGGAGGCCGTCGCAGTTGTTGGTCACTCCTACGGCGGCTACACCGCGCTCGCGCTGGCCGGCGCGCAAATGGATCTCGACGCGTTCAGCGCACGCTGCGCGGCGCTTGCTGCCGACCACCCGTCCGCCTTCATCTGTGGGGCGCTCGCGCCAAACTTCGCGGCGATGGCGGAACACGCCCGCGTCGAGGTCACCGCCGGCGAGCTCTGGCCATCATTTGGGGATGCGCGGGTCAAAGCAATCATCCCAATGGCCGGCGATGCGTATCTCTTCGACCAACGCGGATTGGGGAAGATCACGACCCCGATGATGGCCATGGGCGGCACCGCGGACTTCGGAACGCCCTACGACTGGGGCGCGCAGCTCGCCTACGAATACGCCGGCAGCGAGCGGAAGCACCTCGTCGGGCTCAACGGCGCGGAGCACATGATCTTCGCGACGGACTGCGCCCTCCAACCCTGGATGGCTGAGCACCCGGCCTACGCCTACTACTGCTTCGATCCGGTCTGGGACACTGCCAGAGCGCACGACCTGATCAACCACCTCTCGACGGCGTTCCTGCTGGATGTGCTTGCCAACGACCCGGATGCGCGCGCTGCGTTGGCGCCAGAGGCCGTCTACTTTCCTGGCATCGAGTACGCAGTGTCTGAGTAGACGGCGTTCACCGAGCGGCCCATGAGCCGACAAGAACACAGAAGGCCGGGTGATTGCTCACCCGGCCTTCCGGCGTCCGAACGGTAGAACCCGGCGCGGCCTGCGCCGGTTCAATTGCTAGAGGCGCGCGATGATCGCGTCGGCCATGCCGGATGTGCCGGCGGCCTTGGAAGGATCGCGGTCTTGCCGCAGGTCGTAGGTGATGGCTGTGCCTTCGGCGATCACGGCTGCCACCGCGTCCTCGACCTTCTTGGCCGCGGCCTGTTCGCCGAGGTGCCGCAGCATCATCACGCCGGTCAGGATCATCGCTGTCGGATTGGCTTCGTTCTTGCCGGCGTGCGATGGCGCGCTGCCGTGGATCGGCTCGAAGACCGCCGCCTCGACGCCGATGTTCGCGCCCGGCGCAACGCCCAGCCCGCCGATCATGCCGGAGGTGAGGTCGCTGACGACATCACCGTAGAGATTCGGCATCACAAGCACGTCGTAATCCTCCGGCCGCTGCATCAGCTGCATGCACATGTTATCGATGATGCGGTCGTTGAACTCGATCTCCGGATAGTCCTTCGCGACCTCCTGGGCGACGTGCAGGAAGAGACCATCGCTGAATTTCATGATGTTGGCTTTGTGGACCGCCGTCACCAGCTTGCGGTCATTCTGCTTGGCGTACTCGAAGGCGAAACGCACGATGCGCTCGGAGTTCTCCGGCGTGATGGCCTTGATTGATACGGCGGCAGTCTCCGACACCGGGCGGTCCGCGTATTCATTGATCTTGGCGATGACGTCATGCGCCTCGTCAGTGCCGGTATCGAACTCGACTCCAGCGTAGAGGTCTTCCAGATTCTCACGCACGACCACGAGATCGACATGGTCGAAGACCGAACGCACGCCCTCGAAGGTGCGCGACGGTCGCAGGTTCGCATAGAGTTCGAGCGCCTGGCGGAGCGCGACATTGATGCTGCGGAAACCTGAGCCAATCGGGGTCGTCAGCGGTCCTTTGATCGCGGTCTTGTTGGCGCGGATCGACTCCAGCACCTCATCGGGAAGCACGTCGCCTTTTTCTTCGAGAGCCGTCAACCCGGCTATCTGGACATCCCATTCAAAGTCGATGCCGGTCGCTTCCAGCACTCGGCGGGTCGCTTCGGATACTTCCGGCCCGATGCCGTCACCGGGAATCAGTGTGATCTTGTAGGCCATGTTCTTCGCTTTCTCTCGCTGGTCCCAACCGCCCGGCGATTCTAGGGAGGCGGCTGTCGGACTGTCAACTTCCTATTGTGGCCGTACAATCGGGACATGATGAGTAGCCGTAGCTTCGCCGACCGATACCGGGCGCTCAACCAGACGCCGCAGGCATCCACCGCCACTCCCGCGCCGGCGCCGGAGTGGCCTCTGCCGGCCGGCGGACAGGTGATCGAAGCCGCCGGTGGTACGGTCGGCATGTTTGACCGGCTCTATCACGGGCCGGAGATCGAGCAGTCACGCGAGCTCATCGCACGCTCGGACATCCTGCCGGTCGATGGCCGCGTCTACGTCGATACCGAGACGACCGGCCTCTCGGGCGGCACCGGCACCTATGCCTTCCTGATCGGCCTGGGTTGGTTCGAACCGGCCGGCTTCCGGGTGCGGCAGTACTTCATGCGTCATCCGGGCGAGGAGCTCGCGCTGCTGGGATATGTCGCAGGGCACCTCAACCACTTCGACGGCCTGACAACCTTCAATGGGCGCACCTTCGACATGCCGCTCATCGAGACCCGCTTTCGCATGCACCGCCTCGACTACGCCGCGCCCGACGACCACCTCGACCTCCTCCACCCGGCCCGCGCAATCTGGAAACACCGCCTGGAGAGCTGTTCGCTGGGAACACTGGAGCAGCACATCCTCGGCGTCGAACGTGTGTCGGACGCCCCCGGCTGGCTCATCCCAAGCATCTACTTCGAATACCTGCGGACAAGGGCCGTCCACGACCTCGGGCCGGTCATCGAGCACAACCGCTTCGATATCGTCTCGCTGGCCCGGCTTACCGGCGTCGTTGGGGCGCATCTCAACGGCATAGATGTCGAATCGCACGCCGCCGACCGTCTGGCGGCGTTGGTCTTGCGGCTGCGGCGTGGCGAGCTTGACGTCGCGTCCGTCGTGCTGGAGCGCGCCCTGGAACCTGGCGTTCCAGCGCCTTTGCGCCTGATTGCGCTACGCGACGCAACAACGCAGCTCAAGCGCGCCGGCAGCGTCGCAACCGCGGTACCGGCGCTGGAAGCGGGGCTGATCGATCCCAGCCGCGAGCTGCGCCTCTTTGCCTCCGAGGAACTAGCCAAGTACTACGAACACACGTTACGCGATTACGAAGCAGCCCTCGCGCTGAGCCTGAAGGCACGCGACAGCGCTACCCTCGGCCGCGACGCCAAGCACCAGGCGGCCTTCGCCCACAGAGTCAAGCGTCTCGAAGGAAAAGTGAGCCGAATTTGAGTAACCGTCCGCATCCGACAGGCCCGCTCGCATTGATCATTCTCGACGGTTGGGGGCTTGAGGAGCCGTCGCCCGGCAACGCCGTCGATCTCGCCAGGACGCCGGTCTTTGACCGCATCTGGGCGACCGCGCCACACACGACGCTCTCAGCCAGCGGCGTCGATGTCGGCCTGCGTCCGGGCCAGTTCGGAAACTCCGAGGTCGGCCACCTCAACATCGGCGCGGGGTTCATCGTGAACCAGGCGATCCGCCAGATCGATGTCGCCATCGAGGATGGGACCTTCGACGCAAATGATGCGTTGCTAGCCGCGATCCACAACGCTAAGCGGCGCAAACGGCCGCTGCATCTGATGGGACTCGTCTCCGACGGCGGCGTCCACGCGCACATCGATCACCTCCAGGCGCTGCTGGACCTGGCCCACAGCGAAGGTCTCACGAACGTCGCGATTCACGCCTTCCTTGATGGCCGCGATACCTCGCCCACCGGCGGGGCGGAGTATCTGCGCCAGGTTGAGAAATACGCTACGGAGATCGGCGTTGGGCGTATCGTGTCGATCTGCGGCCGCTACTACGCGATGGACCGCGACCAGCGCTGGGAACGCACCCGACGGGCCTTCGATCTGCTCGTCCACGGGCGCGGCGACCACATCGACAAGGCCGTCTCCGGCGTCGTTGAGAAGTACGCGGCGGGCGTCACCGATGAGTTCATGGATCCGCTCATCGTTGGCCAGAAGCCGATCACGATCGCCGACAATGACAGCGTCATCTTCTTCAACTTCCGCTCGGACCGGGCGCGTCAGATAACCCAGGCGCTCACCGGGCCGCCAATCGACGACGCCGAATTCAACGACCGGCCGCGCAACCTGACCTTTGTGGGGCTGCTCCCCTACGCGAGCTTCCTCACGGTCGACTACGCCTTCGAGCCGGTCGTGGTAGAGACACCGCTGGCCCGGCTCGTCTCTGAAGCCGGATTGCAGCAGTTTCACACCGCCGAGACGGAGAAATACGCCCACGTTACCTACTTCATCAACGGGGGTCGGGAAGCGCCGTTCGCCGGAGAGAAGCGCAGGATGGCGCAATCGCCGGACGTCGCGACCTACGACCTCCAGCCGGAGATGAGCGCATCCGAGGTGGCCGACGGCGTGATTGCGGCTATCGAGAGCGGCGACTACAAGCTGATCGTCATCAACTTCGCCAACCCTGATATGGTCGGCCACACCGGCATCCTGGGGTCAGCGATCACGGCCTGTGAAACCGTCGACGGACAACTTGGCCGCGTGCTCCACGCCCTCGAAGCGGCGTCCGGCGCGGCGCTGATCATCGCCGACCACGGCAACGCCGAGCGCATGTTCGTGCCGGGCACGACGCGACCCATGACCGCGCACACCACGAACCCAGTCCCGTGCGTTCTCGTGGGCCTTCATCAGCACGGAGTGAAACTCCGCGACGGTGGCCGCTTGGCCGATGTCGCGCCGACGCTACTCGACCTCCTGGGGCTTGCTCCGGCGCCGGCGATGACCGGCACGTCGCTGATCGACCTGAAGTAAGCCTGCCCGTCAGCTAGCGGCTGCGCCGGTACGCTGCGCGCGCCGCAAGCCAGTCATCCCGCAAGACATCGAAGAGCAGGGCATCGCGGTACTCGCCATCGCGCACGTCCTCGAACCTGTAGCGCCCGGCCGGCTTGTACCCCTGCTTCAGCAGCGCGGCTGCGGAACGGGCATTTGGCTCCCAGACATAGGACATCAGCGCGTGCAAACCGAGATGGTCGAAGGCATATTCGAGCAGGAGCAGCTTCGCCTCGGTCCCGTAGCCCCTGCTCCGGTCCTCGGCGCTATCGATCCAGCTACCAGTCTCAGCAGTGCGGTTCACGTAGTCGATCTCGAACAGCGTCATGTCGCCGATGCGGCGGTCATTCTCCCGCAAACACGCCGCGAGCGAGATGTCCTGCGGCGGTTGCGACGCGTAGAGCTTGTCGATCCAGGCTTCAGCCGCAATCGCGCTGTGCGGCAACCGGATGCGCTCGATCATCCGGTCCTGCTCCAGCGCCGCGCCGCGCGCCATCGACTTGGCATCGCTCTTCTCAATCGGACGCAAGTAGAGCCGCTCGCCGACGACTATCGCGTTACGCATCGTCTACCCTCGCCGTCTGCCACTGCGGGTGTATTGCCTGGAAGACCAGCCGGTCGACGCGGCCGCCGGACCGGAAGTACCACTCGCGAAAGCGTGCCGTCTGCTCCATCCCGGCATCCCGTGCCGCTGCAATCGACAACGGGGCGTCCGCCGCCAGATCGACCGTTACGGTGATGTTCTGACCTTCATCGCGCAGCCACGGAACGAGCAGCTTCAGCACCTCGCCGCGCAGCTCATCGGCCTCCGGGAGTGCCGGAGCCATCTGGATGTAGATATCGGAATGGCGCGGATTCAGCCGCACGCGCACGCCGCCGACCACGGCATCGTCGGAGCGGCGCACAATGGCCAGAGCCGCTTTGCGCGTGTTCAGCCCATCGAGCTCGTCACGCAGGTACTTCTCAGCCCGCTCGGGGTCGATAGGAAAGACGCCCTCGTGCCAGGCCATCGCCTGTTTCGTGTCGGCGATCTCGAAGGCGCGCAGCGCCACGACATCGCCGGTCAGGTAGACAGCGAGCATTGAACTTCACCCCCGCGTTCAGCCCACAGAGCTCAACCGTTCGTCGACCAAGGCGATCATAGTGCAACGCCCATGCATTCCTCTTGCGGTGCACTAGCCTGCTTCGACGCGCGCCTTCAAACCGTTGGCAAACTTGTCGAATGTCGGCTGCAGGTCGGGGATCGTTCGCCCGATAAGCGGCAGGAGCGGGCCGGTGAACTCCTCGCGCATGTGGAACCTGGTCGCGGCGCCGGTCGGCGTTAGCGTGAAGGTTCGGCGGCCTTTGAAGAGCCCGAGCGGCATGCCGCTCTCCCAGACCATGCGCTTGCCGGCGTCGAATTCAACGATCTTGACCGGGAACGCGCGGCCCGGCGCGACCTCCGAGTAGACCTTGATCGAGTTCCCAGGCGCTATCGCGCCCTCGAACTGGGTCACGCCTGAATCCCAGGAGGTGTAGTGCGCGCCGTTGGTCAATACGGCCCAAACGTCATCCACCGGCGCGTTGATCTCCGCGCTCGACTCGAAGTGCTTCATCAACCCACTGCCTTCCCGCACGCAACTGCCGCGAGTATCTGGCGATACCCGTGACAGTTGCACATAAGTGTGGCTACGCGGTGATCGTACACCCCGCCGAACACGCCGGATAGAAGATTCCTCGCCACCGCTCGCGGCGCTCGAAATCAGATCGCGGCGAGATTGAATGCGGTCGGACCTGCGTAGCGCGCGGACTCCCCAAGCTCCTCCTCGATCCGGAGCAGCTGGTTGTACTTCTCGACGCGATCCATGCGTGATGGCGCGCCCGTCTTGATCTGCCGCGCCCCGCTCGCCACGACGAGGTCGGCGATGAACGAATCTGCCGTCTCGCCGGAGCGGTGGGAGATCACCGAGGCAAAGCCGTTGCGTCGAGCAAGGTCAATCGCATCGAGTGATTCAGTCAACGTGCCGATTTGATTGACCTTGATCAGGATCGCGTTGCCAGCCTGCTCGTCGATACCGCGCTGAAGCCGCTCGACGTTCGTCACCAGGAGGTCGTCGCCGACAAGCTGGACGCGGTCGCCCAGGCGCTCGGTCATCGCCGTCCAGCCGGCCCAATCGTCCTCGGCCAGGCCATCCTCGATAGAGATGATCGGGAAACGCTCGACCGCGTCGGCATACCAGTCGATCAGCTCAGCCGTGCTGAACGATGTGCCCTCGCCTTCGAGCGTGTAGACACCGTCCGCATAGAACTCCGTAGACGCCGGATCGAGCGCGATCCGCACGTCATCACCGAGGTGGTATCCCGCCGCGTCGATGGCCGTGGCGATGAGCTCCAGCGCCTCGATGTTCGAGCCGAGGCTCGGCGCGTAGCCGCCCTCATCTCCAACCGCCGTGCTGTAGCCGTTCTCCGCAAGCGTCGCCTTCAGGGCGTGGAAGATCTCGGCAGACCAGCGCAAGCCTTCCCGGAAGGAAGGCGCGGCGATCGGCATCACCATGAACTCCTGCATATCGACGGTCGAGCCGAAGGCGTGCGCCCCGCCATTCAGAATGTTGCACATCGGCACTGGCAGGGTCGTTGCCGTGGGACCACCCAGATAGCGGTAGAGCGGCAGTCCGGCCGACGCTGCCGCAGCCCTGGCAGCGGCCAGCGAGACGCCCAGCACGGCATTCGCGCCCAGCACCGACTTCGCCGGCGTGCCGTCAAGCTCGATCATGCGCCCGTCAAGCGCACGCTGGTTGAAGGGACTGCGGCCAACGAGCTCGGGCGCGATCTTCTCGTTAATGTTCGCGACTGCCTTGAGCACACCTTTGCCGCCGAAGCGCTCGTCGCCGTCGCGCAGCTCCAGCGCCTCGTGCGCGCCCGTCGACGCCCCGGACGGCACGGCGGCACGGCCCGCCTTGCCGTCATCGAGGATGACATCCACCTCCACCGTCGGGTTACCGCGTGAATCGAGAATCTCCCTGCCGCGGATCCCGGCGATGCGCGCGTCGAGAATTGCCATGCTCACTCCCCTGCTCTCCAGTTGCTCCACATTATGTCGGCGTATCGCTCCTGCTATACTCACGCCAATAATAGAACGGCGCAGACGGAGACAGACCGTTCCCGCGCGTGACAGAGAGCCCTGGCAGGCCGCTGGAAGCCAGGATGACGCGCAAACCGGTATTCACTCCTGAGCCGTCCGGTGAACACCCTGTGGGGCCAATAGCCGGAACCGGGTGCTTCCCGTTATCGAAGCGCAGACCGGCCATCTCGCTAGTTTTCACAGCGCCGGTCTATTGAGTGCGGCCCCCGGACCAACCAGTTTGTGGGGCCGAAACAGGGTGGTAACGCGCGGCGCCCCTCGTCCCTGAACGAGGGGCGTTTCTATTTGCCGGGGATCGGGATACGCAGGGAGGAACACCAATGAGCGGGAGTCCACCAACCGCCAGCGAGTTGCGGTCGCAGGCGCTCGACGCGCTCGGGCAGGCATCGAACCAGGACGAGCTATCAGACTGGCATCGCGATGTGCTGGGCCGTCAGGGATCGCTGGGCCAGGCGCTCCGCAACATCGGCCAGCTGCCAAAAGAAGAGCGGCGCGACGCCGGCCAGGCGCTCAATCAGCTGCGCCAGGAGCTTGAGACCGCCTTCAACGACCGCCAGGACCAGGTCCGCGCCGACGCGCTCGACGCCCGCCTGGTCGACGAGCGCATCGACGTCACGCTGCCGGGCCGCACCCAACCAATGGGCGGCTTGCACCCGCTGACCCAGATGCAGCGCGAGGCGCTCGATGTCTTCGCCCACCTCGGCTTCCAGACCGTCGAAGGGCCCGAGGTCGAGTACGGCTACTACAGCTTTGACATGCTCAACATTCCGAAGGACCATCCGGCGCGCGATGTCTGGGACACGATCTTCATCGACTCGGGCGAGAAGGAGATCACCCTCCGACCGCATACGTCGCCGATGCAGGTCCGCACGATGCTGGCGCAGGATCCGCCGGTGCGCGTCGTCGTGCCCGGCCGCTGCTATCGCTACGAAGCCCAGGACGCGACCCACGAGTGGCATTTCCAGCAGATTGAGGGTCTGGCCGTCGACAAGCACATCACCCTGGCCGACCTCAAAGGCACGCTGGCGGAGTTCGCGCGGCAGATCTTCGGCGCGGCGCGACAGGTGCGTTTTCGTTGCGACTACTTCCCCTTTGTCGAGCCGGGCGTCGATCTATCGATTGACTGCCCATTTTGCGATGGCAGCGGCTGCCGCGTATGCAGCAACTCCGGCTGGATCGAGATCCTCGGAGCAGGGATGGTCCACCCGAACGTGCTGGAGTGGTCCGGTTACGATCCGGAGATCTACAGCGGCTGGGCCTTCGGCATGGGCATCGACCGGCTAACGATGCTCCGCTACGGCATCAACGACATACGCAGCTTCTACCAGAACGACCTGCGCTTCCTGCGCCAGTTCCAGCGCGCACGCATTTAGGGAGGTCACGATGAAGGTTCCCGTCAAGTGGTTGAAGGAGTTCGTCGAGACCGACCTGAGCGCGGCCGAGATTGCCCGGCGCATGACGATGGCCGGTCTCGAAGCCGAGAACATCGAGCGCATAGGCGAAGATTGGGACAACGTCTTCGTCGGCGAAGTTGTCAACGTCGAACCGCACCCGGATGCCGACCGGCTGGTGCTGCCGACGATTGCCGCAGGCGAGCATGAGCTGCGGGTTGTCACTGGCGCGCCGAACATCGCCGCCGGCCAGAAGGTCGTCCTCGCTCTCGCCGGAGCGCGCCTGATCGACGGCTACTCGGAAGAGCTCAAGTACCGCACTTTGAAGCCGAGCACGATCCGGGGCGTCCGCTCCGAAGGCATGGTCTGTTCGGAAAAGGAACTCGGGCTATCGGACGAGCACGAAGGCATTCTCGTCCTCGCTGACGACGCGCCGGTCGGCGTGCCGCTGGCCGACTACCTCGGCGACGAGGTGATCGAATTCGAGATCACCCCGAACCTCGTCCACGCCTTCTCGATCAGTGGCATCGCTCGCGAGCTCGCCGCGATTCTCAACGAACAAGCGCGCGAGCCAGAGCTTGTCGATGTCGAGGCGCTCGAACGCCGTGACGACCACGTCGAGATCGCAGCGCCGGAGCATTGCGGCCGTTTCACTTACACGCTCTTTGAGAACGTCACAATCGAACCGTCACCCGACTGGCTGCAACGGCGCTTGATCGCTGCCGGGCTCCGGCCGATCAACAACTACGTCGACATCTCGAACTACGTCATGCTCGAGCTCGGCCATCCAACGCATCCCTTCGACGCCGACAAGCTCGCCAGCGACGAGATCATCGTCCGCCTGGCTGCACCCGGAGAGACGCTCACGACAATCGACCACGTCGCACGCGAGCTCGATGGCGAGACGCTGGTCATCGCAGACACAGAACGCGCGGTTGCTGTGGCCGGGATCATGGGCGGCGTTGACACCGAGGTGTCCGACGACACCAGCCGGGTCCTGCTTGAGTCGGCCTGGTTCGAGGCGAACTCCGTCCGCCGCACGAGCCGTCAGCTACGGCTGACCTCCGATGCCGGTGCGCGCTTCGGCCGCGACATCGACCCGAATGGCGCGTCGGTCGCCGCCGCCAGGATTGCCGAGCTCGTGCGCGTGATCGACCCTGAAGCGCGATCCGTGGCTTTCGCGGATAAGTTCTTGCGTCCGCGCGAACGCCGGCCCGTCGCTATGAGATACACCGAGATCGAGCGGCTGCTCGGCATGACCGTGCCGGTTGAGCGCGTCGTCGAGATCTTCGAACGGCTCGACCTCCAGCCCGAGGTTGTCGACGAAAGCGGCACAACGGTCATCAAGACGAGCGCGCCGACCTACCGCAACGACATCAACATTGCCGCCGACCTCGTCGAGGAGGTCATTCGCATTCACGGCTACGAGCATGTGCCGGAGACGCTCATCACCGGGACCGCCGTGCCGGTCTCCCGATCCAACGAGCGGTTGGTCGACCAGATCGCTCAGAATGCCTTGGTCGAAGCCGGCCTGTTCCAAGCGCAGACCTACACAATGATCAACGAGGACGATCTGCTGGCGCTGTCACCAGACGGCAACGAATTGCCCGATCTCTACGGCGGCTACGCTAGGCCGGAGGAAGCGCTGGTACGCGCAACGAATCCGCTGCGCTCGGACTGGGTGCTGATGCGGCCAACGATGTTGCCGTCGATTCTGAAGATCGTCGCCGAGAACCTGAAGTACAGCCCGAGCGTCCGGCTCTTCGAAACGGCCAGGACCTACCAGCCCAATGCGCTCGACGAGCTGCCGGACGAGCGCCGCGCCGTGGTGCTAGCCATGTCCGGCGAGCGGCAAGCCTTCGGCGTGGAAACCAACGAGCCGGACGCCATGGACTTCCTGGACGTCAAAGGCGCGGTCGAGCACCTGCTGACCCGGCTCGGCGGCGACGCTGCGACCTTCACAGCGGTCGAACATCCATCGCTGCACCCCGGCCGCGCCGCCGCCGTCGAATTGGACGGCGTGCAGATCGGCGTCCTTGGCGAGCTACACCCGCGTGTGGCGGCGCATTTCGGCATCGAGCAGCGTGTTGCCGTCGCTGAGATTGACCTTGTCGTCTTCGCCGAACGCTTCAACGCGCCCTGGAATGTCCAGCCGGTGGGCCGGCATCAGCCGATCCAACAGGACTTCGCTGTTGCCGTGGAAGAAGCGACCCCGGCGGCCACCGTCCAGGCCGCGCTCCAAAAGGGCGCGGGCCCGCTGGCCACCGAGATCACGCTCTTCGACATCTACCGTGGCGAGAACGTCGACGCGGGCACGAAGAGCCTCGCCTACCGCGTCACATTCGCCGCACCAGACCGCCAGCCGGCCGAGCATGAGATCGAGCGGGCACGGGATCGTATCGAGCGCGCCGTCGGCCGTGAGGTTGGCGGGACGCTGCGAACGTAGCAAACTACAGTTGAAGCGGGGGCTAGCGCTTCAGACGAGGGAGCAACCATCGATCGTTCAGCAATAGCCGGCTCAAGCCAGCCGGTAGACAGGCCGCGCGGGACATATGACCGCCTGCCCGACGGGTGGGCGTCACTCCGGCGGATCGAAGACGACTTGACCGCGCTTGTTGCGCGGCATGGCTATCGGCGTCTGGAGACGCCGGTCGTCGAACACGCGGAACTGTTCGCCCGCAAGCTGGGTGGCGAACGGCTGGCGCAGACCTATCAATTCAACTTTCGGGGCCGCGATCTCGCTCTACGGCCGGAGCACACCGCGTCCGTGATGCGAGTCTATGTGGATACGCTGCAATCCGCGGCGCTGCCTATCCGCCTCAGCTACAGTGGTCCCGTCTTTCGCTATGAGAGCCCGCAAGCAGGGCGGTCGCGCCAGTTCCAGGAATTCGGTTGCGAGCTCATCGGTGCGGAAGGACTCCTCGCGGACGCCGAGACGATTCTCGTTGCGCTCGCCTGCGTCGAGGCCGCCGGAGTCCCGCGCCCGCGACTCGTGCTCGGGCATATCGGCGTCGTGATCGGCTTCCTCGATCAGCTGGAGCTCGATCACCGCACACAGGACTGGCTCATCTGGAGCATGGAGCGCATTCGGCGCAATGAGCCGGGCGCTACCGAGATTCCGTCGCACCTGGTCCACTCAGAAGCGGAGCAGAGTGATCCACTCAAGCTAGACAGCCTCGACCGTGATGCCGTCGTCGACCTGCTCCGCAAGTCAGGCGTCGAGTTCGAGGCAGGTACCCGGACAGCCGAGGAGATTGTCGATGGGCTCTTTGACAAAGGCCGCCGGCAGAATGACCGTGATGTCCTCATTGACGCGGTGGGGTTTGTCGAAGCATTGATTGCCTCGGCGGGTCCGCCAGACACCGCCCTTGCGCGCCTGCGAGCGCTTGTCACCTCACGCAACCTCGATGTCGCGCCGATTGACGAGCTAGCCGAGATCACGCGCATCCTTGCGAGCTCAGGCATCGACACCGACGACATCCACATCGACCTCGGCCTGGGCCGTGGCCTGCGTTACTACACGGGCATGCTCTTCGAAATCTATGCCGGAAACATCAACGGACTCCAGATTGCCGGAGGCGGTCGCTACGATGACCTTGCGCGACAGCTGGGCGCGCGCAATCAGATCCAATCTGCCGGTTTCTCAATCGGCTTGGACCGCTTGCTGATGGCCGCGCCGGAACCTCCTGACACAGCCATCCAACACCGCATTCTGATCCTTTCAGGCGAAGATGCAGCCGTCGCATTCGAGCTCGCGCGCGGCTTGCGTGCCGCGGGCTGGATCGCGGAGATCGAAACCCGTGGCCGCAGCGAAAGCTCCGCCCGCCGCTGGGCGAGCCGCAATGGCTTCGCCGCGACAGCATCGGTAGCGAACGGGACGACGACCATCTATCGTTGTCGAGACGGGCAGGAAGTCAGCACCACTGAGGCGCTGGACCCAGGGCAGGTGATGACATGAGCGCCCAGACAACTCTCCGCATCGCGCTCGCAAGCAAGGGGACCTATCAGGAAGAGACGGATCGCTTCCTCTCCAGCGCCGGTCTCAGCGTCTGGCGGCCCAATCCGCGCCAGTACGTTGGACGCATTCCGACGGTGCCCGGTTCAGAAGTGCTCTTCCAGCGCCCCGAGGACATCGTCCACAAGGTCGCTGACGGTAGCGTTGATCTCGGCATCACCGGCTACGACCTCGTCTCCGAGCATGGCTACGATGAGCCGAACATCCACGTCACGATCCTCGATCTCGGCTATCGTCGGTGCGAGCTGGTGCTGGCAATCCCGGACTACTGGCTGGACATACAGACCATCGATGATCTCGCCGAGCTTTCCATCGCCTTCAAGCGCGCCGGACGCGACCTGCGCGTGGCCACGAAGTTTCCGAACCTCACGACCGAGTTTCTCTACCGCCACGGCGTCAACTATTTCTCGCTGGTAGGCGCGACCGGCGCAATCGAAGCCGCGCCTGCGCTGGGCTACGCCGACGTTATCGTCGACCTTAGCCAGACCGGTGTAACGCTCCGTGATAATCACCTGAGAATCGTCGACGGCGGCACGCTCCTCAAAGCCCAGGCATGTTTGATCGCGAGCCGGGGGACGGTTGGGCAATCACCTGAGCGTCTGCAGATGGCGCGCACCTTCATTGAGTATTGTGAGGCCAAACGCGCTGCCCGGCGCTACAGGGTCATCACCGCGAACGTCCCCGGGAACAGTGAGGACGAGATCGCCAGGCATGTCATCTCCAACCTCGACCTCGCCGGCGAACGCGGCCCGACTATTGCGCCGGTTTTCGCGAAGGGGCCAACTGACCGCCGCTGGTTCGCTGTGACGGTCATCGTCTCGGAAGGTCATCTCCTCGAGGCCGTCGATCACCTCCGCAGTGTCGGCTCGACCGGGATCACCGTTAGCACCCCCGACTATATGTTCGCCGCCGAGTCACAAGCATTCGCGACGCTGCGAGATGCGGCGTGCCAGGAGACCGGAATGAGCTATGGCAGTTAGAGTCTTCCGCGATCATGAGGCGGGACGCGCCTTCATCTTGAGCAACCGGAACATGGGCCAAACCGAGCTGTCGCCGCGCATGCGTGACGGCGTGCGCTCCGTCTTTGGGGAGGACCTGACAGCCGAGCAGGTTGTCGACCGCATTCTTGCGGATGTCCGCGCCTCCGGCGACGCTGCCCTGCGCCACTACACCTCCGCAATCGATCAGGTCGACCTTGAAGATATCCGGGTCAGCGCCGGCGAATTCGACGAGGCGCGCGCGGAGGTCCCTCCAGAAATGCGTGAGGCGCTACAGTTCAGCGCCGACCGCATCCGGGCCTTCCACGAGCGCCAGCACATCGGGAGTTGGATCGATCCACGGCCCGAAGGCACGCTTGGACAGATTGTCCGGCCGCTCGACCGCATCGGCGTCTACGCGCCTGGCGGGACCGCCCCTTATCCCTCGTCACTGCTCATGACCGCGGTGCCGGCCAGTGTTGCTGGAGTCGGCGAGATCATCGTCTGCGCTCCGCCGGAACGGGACGGTCGGGTAGCCGCCGTGACGCTCGTTGCAGCCGAGATTGCCGGCGTTACTGCTGTCTACAAGCTTGGTGGCGCCCAGGCCATCGGCGCAATGGCATATGGAACCACGTCGGTTCCAAAGGTCGACAAGATCCTCGGACCAGGCAACATCTTCGTCGTGCTGGCAAAGCGGCGCGTCTATGGCGAGGTCGACATCGACTCACTGCCAGGACCGACCGAGACGGTCCTGATCGCCGACGATAGCGCCGATCCGGAGTTGACGACGGCTGACCTGCTGGCCCAGGCGGAGCATGATCCAATGGCCAGCGCGATTCTCCTGACTACTTCCGACGAACTAGCACGAGCGGTCGAGGCCCAGATCGAAGAGCAGCTCGAACACCTGTCGCGCGCGGAGATCGCCAGCGAGTCGCTCGACCGCAACGGCGCAATTGTCGTCGTGCCCGATCTGAGCGCCGCCTTCGACATCGCGAATGACTATGCGCCCGAACATCTCTGCTTGCTCATAGACGATCCGTGGTCGCAGATCGGCAAGGTCCGGCATGCCGGCGGCATCTTCCTCGGCGAGGATTCGCCCGAGGTGATCGGCGATTACACAGCAGGACCCAGCCATGTCATGCCGACTGGTCGGACGGCGCGCTTCTCTTCGCCGGTCAACATGCTGGACTTCGTCAAGGTGATCTCAGTCATCGGCCTCGCGCCGGACACGCTCGATGTCGTCGGGCCACCTGCCATCCGTGTCGCCGAAGCCGAGGGTCTGACAGCCCACGCCGCCGCGGTTCGGCGCAGGTTGGAGCGTCGCGGGCGCCGCTAGTCGTGCATTGCGTTTGGATTGACCAGCAGCACCGGTCGATCAGCGTCATGGATCACCCGCTCGGCGACCGAGCCCATCAGGATTCTGCCCAAGCCTGACCGCCCGTGCGTCGACATGACAATCATGCCTGCGTCGAACTCCTTTGCAGCCGCGGTGATGTGATCGGCAACCGACCCGGACTGTATCTCCCAGGTGACGGTGTGCCCGGCAGCTTCCAAGGCCTTGGCCTGAGCGTCAAGATACGCCTCGGCCGCTTCCTGCTCGACCTCGATGTAGGTCGACAGCGCTGCGTAGTCGATCTCCATGACCGTCGTGCCGTACCACTTCGTCGTCTCGACGACGCGCAGGAGGTGAAGCTCCAGGCCGGACCCGTCAAGCGTCGCCTGGGCCGCCGACAGCGCCCGTTCAGCGAATTCGGATCCATCGAGCGCCACGAGCAACCGGCTGACCGATCCAGACAGCGCTGCTCCGCCGTCCTTATCGTCTGGCTCGCGGGCAACAATCACCGGGCAACGCGCGTCGTGGATGACCGATGCCGCGACGCTGCCGACCGAGACGCGGGATATACCGGTCCGGGCGTGGCTGCCCATCACGATCACCGGCTCAGCTTGCTCGGCGGCGATGGTATTGATCTCGACCGACGGATTGCCGGTGGAGACCAGCGTGTCAACCGGTACGCCGTCGATGCCCTCGGCCTTGCGCGTCAGGTACTGATCGACGTCGATGTGGTGGTCGACCCAGGCGTCGATCGTTTCCTCGGCGTGAAGCCAAACACCAAATTCCGAGGGCGCTTCAATCACCGACACAAGCAGCAGCATCCCGTTCGCATGGCGCGCGAGCGCCGCGGCAACCGGCAACGCGATCTCGGCTTCAGGCGAGGTGTCCAAAGGCACAATAACTGTCGGTTGCATCGTCTTCATCCTCCCAGAGTGCGTAGAGCTACCGTCCACGACAACCAATAGCACGAGCCGCTGCCGGGGTGACAGCGGCTCGCAAACACGGGTACAGGGGATACACCGGGCGAGGAGCCGGCGCTCCGGCCGTCGGGGGCGGCCATCCAGCGACTCCCGCCACTAACCACATTACGCTGCCCACCGTTAAATCTGCATCAAGCTACGGCGCAACGCCGTTACAGCAACGCAACATTATTCTCCGACCGCTCGGGGCAGCGTGAAGATCACGCTGGTGCCACCGTCGTCCGGAAGCTCAATTGAGACAGTTCCGCCCTGCGCCTCGACGAGAAGCCGGACGAGATAGAGTCCGATGCCCATGCCCGCCGTCCCAGACGCTGCTTGCGATCCGCGCTCGAAACGATCGAACACATGCGCCAGATCGCGCTCCGGTATGCCCGGCCCGTGATCTCGCACGACCAACTTGACGCTGTCACCGTCGACCCGGCCAACGACCTCGATCAGCGTGCCGGGCGGCGTGTACTTCAGCGCATTGTGGAGCACATTCCGCAGCATCTCATCGACCCGGTCTGCGTCCGCCATCGCTACAGCATCCGGCGCGACATCGACACGCATCTCCCGCTCAGGATCAAGCTCGGCCAGGTCGCGAACGCACCGCTGCGCGAGCATGCGAAGCAGCACCGGCTCCGGCTCGAAAGCGACCCGGCCAGCACGGATATGGGTCAACTGGACCATGTTTTGAATCAATGCCGCGAGCCGGGCGCTTTCCTGATGGATGTCGGCGAGTAGTTCGCTACGGACGCCTGGGTCCAGGCGCTCGCCTTCGCTCACAAGGAGCTGCGCCCCACCGTGGATCGTCGTGAGCGGCGTGCGCAGCTCGTGCGAGACAAGCGAGAGGAAGTCATCCTTCAGCATGTCTGCGTCGCGAATGGCGGTGATGTCCTGGAAGACGCAGATGTGCGCGCCGGACGTGTCATCGAGCTGAATCGGCGCGCTATTGACGAGCAATGTGCGGCGGACACCGGAAGGTGTAACAACTGAGAGTTCCTCCCGCGCCGCCGGTTCGCCGGTGATAAGTGAGCGGGCGAAGGCGGTCGCCTCGATCGGCAGACGTCGGTTGCTGGCGTCGTAGAACTCGCACTCCGCGCACAGGCCATCGAGCGCGAGTGGCAGCTGCGGCCGCAAGTCCAGCAAGTTGCGAGCGTGCTGGTTCATCACGACGACCCGGTTTGGCGCGGGCTCGAGCAGCATCACGCCTTCGGGTAGCTCGTCAAGAATCTGGTGCAGGCGGCGCTCATCCGCGGCCAACAGCTGGTAGAGCCGCGCATTCTCAATCGCCACCGCCGCGTGCCGGGCAAGCAGCTCGATCAGCTGCTCATCCTCGACCGTGAAACCGCCCGCCGTCTGCTTCTCAGTCAGATAAAGACTGCCGATCACTTCACCAGCGCGCGAGACAATTGGCACGCCGAGAAATGTCCTCATCGGCGGGTGATGCTCGGGGAACCCAATGGCATCCGGGTGAGCCGCTAGATCGTCGAGCCGGATCGGGCCATGGCCCCTCAGCAGTGTCCCGAGCAAGCCACGTCCGACCGGCAGCCGGCCAATCTTCTCGATGTCACTATGTGCCATGCCGTCAGTAATGAAAGTTTCAAGTCGTCCGCTGGCATCCGGCACACCCAGCGCCGCGTACTTTGCGGCCGCGAACGTCCGCGCCAGCTCCGTGATCGCCCGTAGAACGGCGTCGAGCTGGAGCTCGCCGCTGATGGCGATGACGGCGCTGCTCAGTATCTCGATCTGACGCGACGAATCCAACAGGCGGCGCGGTGCGCCAGCGATCTCCCGCAGCCCGCCGGCTGCTGCCTCTAGAGCCCGACTGAGCCGCGCTTCGGCGTCGCTATCCAGCTGCGGATTCGCCCCGGAACTCACCATGTGATCGCGGAGATACGGACCGGCAAGCAGAAACTCAACGTCGCCAGTGCCCCAGGCCACGGTGAGATACCGTCCTCCACCGAGGTCGACGCCCAGGCACAACCCGAGGTTGCCGGACAGCGCAGCGCGCGCCTTGGATGCCTCAGCGGGCGCGAGATCGACGGCGGGACGCACCTGCACGCCGGAGCCGGCCGCGACTGTCGCGACAATCGACCTCAGTGTTTGATCGAGCATCGCCGACGCCTACTCAGGCGCGATGAGCCGGTAGCCCATGCCAGGATAGGTCTGGATTATCGACTCGTCAGGATGATCCGGCTCCAGCTTCGCCCGCAGCCGGCTGATCCATGTGCGCAGGTAGTAGGTCTCGTCGCGGAACTCCGCGCCCCAGATGCGCGAAAGCAGCTCGCTGTGCCGCATGACACGCCCGGCATTGCTCGCGAGCTGGTAGAGCAGCTCCCACTCGGTGCGGCTCAAACGCACCTCGTCTCCGTCTAGCTCAACAACGCGGCTATCGAGATCAATGACCAGCCCGCCGTAGGCCAGCCGCGTCTCCTCCGGCGGCGTTTCATGTACCGCGCGCCGCAACACGGCCGCGACGCGCGCCGACAGCTCATCCGGATTGAACGGTTTGGTGACGTAATCATCTGCGCCGGAGTCGAGCCCGTAGATCATGTCCGACGCGCCGGAACGGGCCGTCAGCAGGATGATCGGCGTGTCCGAGACCTCCCGGATGCGGCGCATCGTCTCGATCCCGTCGATATCCGGCATCATCACATCCAGGATCACGATATCGGGACGCTCCTCCTCAAGCAGCTCTAGCGCCTCAAGGCCGCCCGACGCCGTAATGACGGCGTAGCCATCGCTCGCCAGGCGGGCACGGACAAGCCGTAGGATCGGCGCGTCATCGTCCACAGCGAGTACTAGATGCCGTTGAGAGCCACTCACGAGCCGCCCCACCTCTCCAGAGAGATCCACCGCATCCGAGAATATCGCGGATCATAGGGTGACGCAATTTCCGGGTGCCGGCTGTTTGGCCCGCGATACGGGACTGCCGTTGCTGCTCTACGGTCGCGTGTGGTGCGCTTGTGCCAATGCCGAGAGCCCGGCAGCACTGCGCTGACTGAAAGAGACCAGTTGATCAGATGTCAGACACACCGACCACCGCCGCGTCGTTCGACGATGTCCTTGCATTTCTGCGCTCGCCATCGAGCTATCCCGGCGCTCCCGACTCGGTAGACGCCATCGAAACGCACGGCTCGGTGGCGTTTCTTGCGGGCGATGATGTCTACAAGCTCAAGAAACCCGTCGACTTCGGCTTTCTTGACTACTCGACGCGCGCCAACCGCAAGCGCATGTGCGAGCTCGAGGTCGAGCTCAACCGCCGGCTCGCGCCTGATGTCTATCGCGGCGTCATCCCGGTCGTCGCGCGGGCAGGCCAGCTGTGGCTCGGCGGCGAGGGTGAGGTCGTCGACTACCTCGTTCACATGCGGCGGCTCCCGGCCAAGGCGACGCTGTTGGCCCGCATTGTCGACAACACGGCCGCTGGCGACGATATTGACGCCATTGCCAGGACCATCGGCGCGTTCCATCGAAATGCCCGGCGCGGGGCCAGCATCAGCCAATGGGGTATGCCGGACGCAATACGCCGCAACATCGACGAGAATTTCGAGCAGACCGAGACCTACATCGACCAGACGATCCCAGACCGTACCTACGCGGCTATCAAGGACTACGCGCGGGCCTTCCTGGACCCGCACGGCAACCTGTTCAGGCAGCGCGTTGATGACGGGCTGACCGTCGAGGGGCACGGCGACATCCGGGCGGAGCACGTCTATCTGCTCGACCAGGTGACGATCATCGACTGTATCGAGTTCAGCGAACGGTTGCGCTGCGGCGATGTCGCGGCGGACATCGGCTTTCTGGCAATGGATATCGACGCGCTCAACCGCCCGGACCTGAGCGACCGGCTGATTGCGACCTATGAGCAGAGCTCAGGCTACGACGTCGCGCCGGTGCTCGATTTCTATCGCTGCTACCGGGCCTATGTGCGCGGCAAGGTCGCGTCGTTTCGGCTGCCGGATGGAGGAGTGGAAGCAACCCGCGAGGCGCGGCGCTACTTTCACCTTGCCCGGCGCTACACGACAGCCGACCGCAAGCCGCGCCTGCTCATCATGTCCGGCCTCACCGGCTCCGGCAAGTCAACCCTGGCGGCCGCGCTCGCCGAGACACTTCCGGCGGCTCTCTACGACTCGGACTCGACGAGAAAACGGCTGGCGGGAATAGACGTGACGGAACGGCATGAAGTTGACTACGAGACTGGCATCTACAGCGAGGCAATGACCGCCCGCGTGTACGAAGCGCTACGAGAATCCGCGCGCGAGGCGTTGGCGCGTGGACAGACGGTAGTCCTCGACGCAACCTATCTCAGCCGCGCCGACCGCACGGCGGCCCGGGCGCTGGCGACAGAGTATGGGGCGAGTTTCACGATCGTCCACTGTCAAGCGTCGGATGAGCTAACCCGCGCGCGGCTAGCGGCACGAGCGGGCGACGCCGGCCGTGTCTCGGATGGCCGCTGGGAGATCTACCTGGCGCAACGCGAGGCCACAGACAGGCTCGACAGAGGCGAACTACGCAGCGCGGTGCAGATCGACGCGAGTCAATCAATTGCCGTCCAAGTTGAAACTGTGCTTGCGGCGCTTGAAGCTGCCAATTCACCCCGCTGAAATGGCGGTCAGACGTTGTCGTCCATCATCCGCAGCGCGGCGACGACACGCTCCTCAACGGTCAGGTTTGACCGGTTTTCGACCGATCCGAGCGCCGAGCGGGCCTCGCCGCTGGTGTAGCCGAGACTCTCCAGAGCAACCACCGCCTCGCGGTCCCGGTCGTCGGGTTGACCCCCGAGCGCCGGGGCGAAGTCATCAGGCAGCTTGCGTTTCAGATCCAGGATGATCCGGCCCGCCGTGACCTTGCCGATGCCCGGCGCGCGCGACAGCAGGCCGGTGTCCTCGTCGGCAATTGCCTGATAGAGCCCAGCCGGATCGGAGAAGGAGAGCAGGTTCATCGCAACCCGCGGCCCAACGCCATTGACCGTAATCAGCAGCTCGAAGAGCTGTAGCTCGGCAGCGCTCGAGAAGCCGTAGAGCGTCAGCGCGTCCTCTCGCACGACAAGATGCGTGACGAGCTCTATGTCCGACCCGGCCGGCGGCAGCCCCGACAGTGTGCTGCCTGGCGCAAGCACGCGGACCATGAAGCCGTGCAGGTTAACGATGGCTGCGTCCTCCTCGACGCGTTCGAGCGTTCCGCGCAGTCCCGCAATCATGCCGCCTCCATCTTCGTCAGCTTGAACACGCGCTCTGCGTTGCCGTGCAGCAGGTCATCTTGATGTTCCGCATCGACCGCCGCGCGCACGCGCCGCAACAATCGCTCTTGCCCGAGCACTGGGAAGTCGCTTCCGAATATGACGCGCTTTAGCCCGACAACGTCGATCACGGACCGAAACACCGCGAAGTCGTAGAGATAGGTGGTAGCAGCGCAGTCGTAAACGACATTGGCGGTTAGCTCGCGGACCGCCTTGTTCAGCTCGTAGAAGGGAAGTCCGCCGCCCCAATGCGCGAGGACTACCGGTTGCTCCGGGTAGGCCGCCAGCCAGGCGGCGAGCTTCTCCGGCGTCGCCGTGCCCTTGCCGGGATAAAGATGACCGACCGGTTCGCTCGCATGGAACATGATCGGCTTCGCGAACTCCGCACAAACCTCGACGATCTCCGCTGTGTCGGCCGGATCTTCGAGGCTGAAGCGTTGCGCGTCGGCGTTGAGCTCGCCAGCGCCGACCGCGCCTTGCCGAAATGCGTCGCCGAGATCATGTGCTGCACCGGTAGCGGTCGGAGGCGCGATCGCGAGAAATGCCAGCCGGCGCGGATGCTCCCGGCACACTTCGGCCATCCAGGCGTTGTGTTCCCGGCAGAGGCCGGCATCGGCCCACGGGAAGCCAGCGATGATCGACCGGTCGACCCCAACGCAGTCCATGCTCTCAAGCAGCTCGGCTGCGCCGGTGAGTTTCGCTCTGGGGTCGCCGTAGAGCAGGCGGAACCAATCGTCCCGGCGGCAATAGGCTTCACGGTTCTCGACAATATCGGGTGGAAAGGCGTGTGTATGGCCGTCGATGACCTGTGCCACGGTCCGGCTAGGCGAAGAGCAGCAGGACGATGACGATCAGCACGACGACCACGAGCGCGACGCCGGCAAGGACCGGAACAAGCAATGACGAGGCGGGCTCGGCATCATCGAGCGGCAGCTCCGGAGCTTCGAGCACGCTGAGCGGCGCCATCCAAGCACAGAGCGCGGTCAAGTTGTCGGTCGAGCCGTTCGAGAGTGCCCGTTCGATCAGACTCGCCGGCGCTTCGTCCGGCGGCAGCTCGATCAGCACATCGCGGATCTCGTCCTCGCTGAGAAAATCATGCACGCCGTCGGTAGAAATCAGTATCCGATCCTCAGGCAGCAAGGTGAGCTCGAAAACATCGACATCGACACGTTCCCGGTGGCCAAGCGCGCGGGTGATGATGTTGCGGTGCTGGCTCGACCTGGCTTCTTCCGGGGTAAGCACGCCCATGCGGACCTGCTCGGCAATCAGCGAGTGGTCCTGCGTTACCTGGGTGAGACCACCGGCGCGCAGCAGGTAGGCGCGCGAGTCGCCAACATTGGCCAGACTTAGCTCCTTGCCGCGCAGCAGCCCGGCAACCAGCGTCGTCCCCATCATGTTCTCTTCGCCCTGGGATACGCCGCCCTCGTAGATCTCCTCGTTCGCGCGACGGTAAGCCTGTTTGAGAATCAGCGCCGAGTCCTCGGTATCGAGCGTTCCCAATCGGTCGAGCAGCGCGTCGATAGCAATTCGCGAGGCGACATCGCCGCGGTCGTAGCCGCCCATGCCGTCGGCAACTGCCAGCACAAAGGTGTCTCCATCGGGATCCTCGAGCGGACCGAAATGCACGAGGTCTTCGTTCCGTTCGCGCACGTTGCCCGCTTCAGTCTGGGCCCCTACGACCAGACGGCTCTCTTCCACCCTTGCGCCCTACACTTCCACGGCTGCCTGGCTGGCAACCTGTTTCCTGAATTCCGGATCATCCACACTCGGGGAATTCTACGATACCCGCCGCCGGGCTGGTCCGTTGCAGATGCGGCGTGGCGCGACTTGTTACGATTCGAGAGGTCATGGCGCATCGACGCGGGCCCGGTTCGGGCCCGTCATTCGTCATTCACGAAACTGCGGAGTACCCCCTTGAGTAGATTGTTAGCACTCTTGTCTATGTGCGCGCTCGTCACGCCCCTACTGGTCGGTTGCATGTCCGACGACGACGAACCAGACGTCACCGCAACACCGACCACAGCAGCCATCGAAGACCAGGCTCCGGAAGAGATCATCGACCGGGCCGTCGCGCGCTGGGACGAGACGGAAACTGCCCACTTCGTCCTCGAAATCGACGGCGCAACCTACCTCGACGACGCCGAGTCGATCGAGCTCGCCGGCGCTGAGGGCGATCTCTCCCGGCCACAGTCGGTCGAAGCCCTGGCATCCGTCGCGATCAGCCTCGTCACACTCGACGTGTCACTGATCTTCATCGGTGACGACGCCTACATGACGGACTTCCTGACCGGTAACTGGGGCCCCGCGCCCGATGACTTCACCTACAACCCGGCTTTGCTCCTCAGCCAGGACGATGGGCTTGGCCCTGTGCTTGAAGCCCTCGCCGATCCCGAGGTCGTCGGCCGCGAGCAGACTGCCGGCGTCGAGACCGTGCACATGCGTGGGACGGTCGACCAGGAGCTCATCGACGGCATGACCGCCGGAGCAATCACCGGCGACGAAATTGGCGTCGATATCTGGTTCAATGCCGAGACGCTTGACGTCATCCGTATCAACCTGGCGGAGCCGGACGACGGGACAGCCTGGATCATCACGCTCTCGGATCACAATGCGCTGGTAACGATTGAAGCACCGGACGTCTAGTATCAACGGCGAACAAGCGGTCCCAGACAGGCGGCGCTATGCGCTGCTGATTCCGGTGCTCGCGGTCGTCTTCGTCGCGGCGCTGGATCTAACCGTCGTCGCGCCGATCCTGCCACAGGTCATCAGCGACCTCGGCATCAACACAGTCGACGCCGACCGCTATTCGTGGATCGTGCTCTCCTACCTCGTCGCCTATACCGTGACGGTGCCACTGACCGGCCGCGTCTCCGACTACCTCGGCCGCGTTCCCGTGTTTCTCTTCGCTACGGCGCTCTTTGCCGCCGGGTCGGCGCTGACCGCCGTCTCCGGGAACTTGACCGAGATGGTCGCTGGACGAGTGTTGCAGGGGCTCGGCGGCGGGGCGATGCTGCCGGTCTCGATGGCACTCGTCGCCGATGTGACGCCGCGCCGCAGCCGCGCGGAAGCACTGGGACTCGTCGCCGCCGTCGACACATTCGGCTGGGTCCTCGGCCCCGTCTGGGGCGCTGGCATCAACGCCATCTTCGATTCCTGGCGCGCCGTCTTCTGGCTCAACCTGCCGCTCTGCGCGCTCGTCGCCGGCTGGCTGCTCTTTGCGCGCCGCGGGCTTCCCGGACCCGCCAGGTCCGGGCTGCCGAACCTCGTGAGCGCGTCTTTGGCGGCCGTCGCCCTGACCGCGATCAGCCTGGCGCTTTCGTCCGGCGGCGAGGCGGGGTTGAGCGCCGAACAGGGTACCCGCGCGCTGGGCGGTTCAGAGAACCCACTGGCGGCGTATCGGTGGCCCGTCTTGGCGCTCGGCGTCGTTGCCCTGGTCGGCTTCATTGTCAGCGAGGCGCGCAGCCGCTCGCCACTATTGCCGCGACATCTGATCCGCTCGCGCATCTTCCAGTTCTCCAGCATCGCCAATTTCCTGGTGGGCGGCGCGCTGATTACTGCCATGGTCAACGCCCCGCTGGTTGTCGCGCTACTTGCTGACGAGGATGATCAACCGCTCCTCAGCGCCGTGCTGCTGGGCAGCTTCACGCTGATGATGACCGTTGGCGCGCTGGCCGGCGGCCGCCTGACGACCAAATCAGGGCCGCGCCTGATCTCGGCCATCGGGCTCATCGTCGCCGCGGCCGGCTTCGGCATCATGAGCTACTGGCCCGACGACTTGCAGATGGTCTGGATGTGCTCGACGATGGCGCTGGCCGGCGTCGGCCTCGGCATCGTCATCGCGCCCATTGCTGAGTCGGCGATCTCGTCGGCGACCATCGAGGACTACGGCGTCGCCTCCGGGCTCGTACTGCTGGCGCGGCTGGTCGGCATGACCATCGGTCTCGCCGCCGTCACCCGCTACGCCGTCGAGCGCCTGGAGATGCGCACAAGCGAGCTGCCGTCGCTGAGGCCGATGGAGGGCGAGACAACCGCCGAGTACTTCCTCCGTCAACAAGAGTATGTCGAGGAGAATGCCGTTCCGCTGACCCTCGACGTCATCCACGAGACCTTCCTCGTGGCGGCCATCATGTGCTTGCTCACCATCGCCGCCGTCTACTGGATGCGGCAGCGCAGCGGGTCGCAGGAGGAGCCTGCGGCGGGGTAGACCACACTGCTTCATGCAGCAAGTTGGGTATCGGGCAGGAAGATTGCGCCGGGGCTCTCCGCCGCTCGCCGCCATGCACTGTCGTTTACCATCGCCACGCTCCGAGGCTGGCATCCCGAGGAAGGCTTTGCGCCCGAGGGATCTTGTTGGGAACGTGCCATCCGGCCGGTGCAGACGACGGTAACCGACCCCGCTAGAGCGACCGGGAGAATCTTCCACCGAGCGGAGCGCTGTCGGTCGTAGATCCCTCGGGCGCAAAGCCTTCCTCGGGATGACCATGTTGTTGCTCTGGCGTCTGCGGCATGGCGCTGTGCGCCAACCGAATCCGGGAACCGCGCAAGTGCACGGCTTGACTTGATGCATAGCGGGTGGAGTTCATCTCCAGCACCCGCTGTTTCCAGTTGACTCCGCGCCTGTATTCCACTTGTCAACCAGTTCGAGCCCAACTGCCTACGCTGTGTTCATGGTGATCAGTCGCCGAGTGGCGGAAGCAGAGGAGCACACCGATGAAGAAGATCTTGCAGCGCCGGGCAGACCTGTTGATGAAGTGGCAGTTCAGCGAAGGCCGCCGCACACGGGCCGTCTGGCTCGACGGCAGCCAGGAAGCCGAGCGCCAGCTCGCGGTGGTCCGGCAGATGGCGCACCGCAACGAGCTACGCCGAATGATCTAATCGGCGACAAGAAGCACAAACATAGCTGTCCCGGCATTCCAGAGTGCCGGGACAGTTGCGTTCAGGAGTAGTCCGGCGCGAGGCGTGGCCAGGGCGCAGCCGCCTCGAACGCCGCCGAGGCACGCAGCACGGTGAGATCATCCCGGTAGCGCCCGACGATCTGCAGGCCAACCGGAAAGCCAGCGGAGGTCAAGCCACACGGCACGGAGGCCGCCGGCTGCCCGGTCAGGTTGAAGGGATACGCGAAGCCGGTCCAGCCCAGATAGGTCGTCGGCTTGCCGTTCACTAGCTCGGGCTTGTGGGCGCCGGCCGCGAACGGCGGGCAGGCCATCGTCGGCGTCAGGACAATGTCGAAATCCTCCATGAACTCACGCCAGACATGGAAGTAGCGGTTCCACTCGTTGTTCGCGCGCATGATGTCAGCGGCCGAGAAACCTCGCGCATGTTCGAGCAGCTCGACCCGCCCCGGATCCAGCTGATCGCGCACCGCATCGAGATCGTCGACGTGACGCGAGAGCTGCGATATAGCAAAAACGACCTCGATAATCGGCCAGGGATCGGCCGACTCCGGATGCGCCTCAACGACCTCGCAACCGAGCTGCTCGAAGATTTTGACCGCCCTGGCGGCGACCTCGGCAACCTCCGAGTCCACCTCGGCATAGCCCAGATCCGGCGACCAGGCCACGCGCAAGCCCGCGAGATCAACGTTCCCTTGTAGTTCGGCGACGTAGTCGACGCCTGAGTTCCACGAGAAACGATCGCGTGAATCGCTACCGGCGGTGAGCGTCAGAAAGAGCGCCGCATCGCGGACCGTGCGCGTCATCGGGCCAATATGCGAGTGGACCGACATGCTCGACGGCACGCGCGGGATCAGGCCCGTTGTCGGCTTAAGACCATAGATACCGCAAAACGAAGACGGAATCCTGATCGAGCCCGCGCCATCGCTGCCTGAAGCCATCGTCGCCAGTCCGGCAGCCACGGCCGCGCCCGAACCGCCGCTTGACCCGCCCGGCGTCAGATCCGTGTTCCAGGGATTGCGCGCCGGCCCATTGACGCGATTGCCGGAGTCGCCTTTCCAGCCAAATTCGGGCGTGGTCGTTTTACCGAGCAACACCATCCCAGCCGCTTCGAGCCGCTCGACATCCGGTGTGCCTTCTTCCGGTACGTGCGACTCGTACAGAAGTGATCCGAAGGTCGAGCGAACGCCCTTCGTCGGCGTCAGGTCCTTGATCGCGATGGGCACACCCGCGACCGGACCGGCTACGCCATCCGCGTATGCCTTCTCCGCCCGTCGGGCATCAGCGAGCGCTCGCTCCGGCGTGGGCGTGACATAGCTATTGAGCGTGCCATCGTGGGCCTCGATCCGCGCAAGCAGCTGCTCGGTAACCTCGACCGGTGAGAGCTGCCGGTCGCGATACAGCGCAACAAGTTCAGTCGCGGAAAGCTTCCAGGCATCCTGGCTGGTCATGGCGTCTCCTCAGAACTAGATGGAAGGCGTGGCGTCAGCCCAGGGCATGACTTCCTCGAAGCGCGCGGCGGCTCGGAGGACGGTCGCGTCGTCTCGCCACTTGCCGGTGATCTGCAAGCCAACAGGGAGCCCGTCACTCGTGAAGCCACAGGGCACAGAAGCCGAGGGCTGGCCGGTCAGGTTGAACGGGTAGGTAAAGGGCGTCCAGCTCAGGTAGGACATCTCGACATCGTTGATCGTCTCGGGATAGTCGGTGCCGGCGGCGAATGGCGCGAGCGGCACGGTCGGCGTGAGCAGGAGATCGTATTCCTCGAAGAACGCCCGCATACCATCCCAGTAGACATCGCGCGCCGACATCGCCTGCTGAACGTCGACGACAGTCCACTGCAACGCCCGTTCGATCTGGCGCAGCCGCCCCTGGTCGAGCAAATGGCGCACCTCGTCGAGCCGGTCGGCGACACCGCCGGCTTGCCCCATCGCAAAGAGCACATCAATGATCGGCCAGGGATCGGCGAGGCCGGGATGGGCTTCCTCGACAAGGCAACCCAGTGCTTCAAACTGACGCGCTGCCGTCGTGGTCAACTCCGCGACCTCGGGCTCCACTTCGGCGTAGCCGAGATCCAGCGACCAGGCGACCCGCAGACCAGCAATGCCGCCCTGAATGTCCTCGACCAAGCTCGGAGCTTTCGCAAGCGAGTGGCGGTCGGACGGATCCGGGCCGGCCATGACGTCGAGCATCAGCGCCGCGTCGGCGACGGTGCGCGTCATCGGACCGGTGTGGGCGACCTGCGTCGGCGAGCTACCAGGATAGGGCACGCGGCCAAACGACGGCTTGTGGCCGAAGATGCCGGAGAAGGCGGCCGGAATGCGGATCGACCCTGCGCCATCGCCGCCCTGCGCCAATGGCCCGAGGCCGGCTGCTACCGCAGCCGACGCGCCGCCAGACGAGCCGCCCGGCGTGCGGTCGAGGTTCCAGGGATTGCGTGTCGTCCCGGCGACGCGGTTGGTCGTTTCACCCTTCCAGCCACCCTCGGGTGTATTGGTCTTACCGAGCATGACGATCCCGGCGTCATAGAGCCGCTGGACGAACACCGGGTCGAAATCTGGGACCCAGTTGGGCTCGAGCAACGAGCCGCGCGTCGTTCGGATGCCCTTCGTCGGCACCAGATCCTTGATCGACGTAGGCACTCCGGCCAATGGCGGCGGATCGCCATTGATATAGGCCTCCTCGGCCCGCCTGGCATCGGCCAGCGCCCGTTCCGACGTCACGGTCACGAACGCATTGAGCGGTGGATTCAGGCGCTCGATCCGGTCGAGCACCGCCTGGGTCACTTCGACCGGCGACAGCTCGCGTGTTCGATACCGCTCAACCAACTCCGTTGCCGGCGTGTAGAAGATGCTTTCGTCGCTCACAGACCCTCCCTAAATCTCAATGACCATGCCATCGTAGGCGACTTCATAGCCGCGCCGCACCAGCTCCGCACGCTCCGGCGTGCCGTCGCCGACCAACGGATTCGAGTGGTTGAGGTGAGTGAAGATGATCCGGCATCCGCCAGCGTCCGCGATGGCTTGCAACCGGTCCATCGTCTCGCGGACCGGCGGGTGCGGCACGTCGGGACTCGTCGGCGCATCCCAGAAGCTGCCGTCGAGGATCGCTATGTCCACCCCGGCCACGGCTTCGGCAACATCGAGCTTCCACTCATCCCAGAAGTCGATGTCCGGCAGATAGAGCAGGCTGGCGGCGTCTCCGGTGATCTGGAACGCAGCGGTGTCGGTCGGCCACTCGGAGCGATGTGGCACCTCGATCGGGCTGATAGAGACGCCCGGCAACAGCTCGCGCGGCTGCTCCCACTCCAGGGCAGCGAGCTCAATGTAGCCATCGCGCATCATCGCGGACCAGGGTTCGTTGGCGCTCAGAAGCGCGGCGGTCAGCGGCGGCGCGAGCACGTTCACGGACTGCGCCGCCAGCACCGATTTGTCGAGCAGCCAGAGGCCGGTGTAGTGGCCCGTGTGGGCATGGCTGATGATGACTGTCTCCGGCGGGCGGTAGCGCTCTGCGTCGTGACCGGCGCTCGCCGGACGCCGCCCCCAGAGCATGTGCAGCTGCTCTTCGAATGCGCTGGTCGCGTCGATGATGAGCCATGCGTCGCCAACGCGCACCCCCAGTGAAGCGGGCCGCCGGCGCGCCGCAGGATCACGCCGCGCCACCCGGCAGTGGGCGCACAAACAGCCGGCGTGCGGCACGCCGCCATCCTGTGCCGACCCGAGTATGACCACTTCAGCCATCGTCTATGCTCGCCTTGCTGAGAGTGTACGTACACTTTCGGTATACTTCGATCATCATGGTAGCCGCTTTCGATTCGATGGGAAACCCGCCATGCTGAAGCGCACAACCATTGTCCTCCTGTTGACGGTCACGGCGCTGATGCCGCTGCTCCAGTGGTCGCCGGCGACGGCGCTGACGCCGGAGGTCGTTGCCGAGCAGTGGATCGTCGTCGACGGCCCGACCGGCGCGGTCATCGGCGCTGAGGATGCGACAACCCGCCGGCCGATGGCCAGCCTCACGAAGGTAATGACCGCGGTCGTCGCACTGGAGCGCGGCAACCTCGACATGCCGGTGACGATTACGCAAGGTGACAAGGTGCCGGAGTCCTCAGCCGGTATCTTCGTCGGCACGACACCAACGCTTAGAACGTTGCTGCACGGCCTGTTGCTGGCCAGCGGCAATGACGCCGCAATGGCCATCGCCCGTGCCGTCGGCGGCAGCGCGTCGTTCGAGAACGATGGCGCGCGCGCCCAGTTCGTCGCCTGGATGAACGAGAAGGCCGCCGAGCTCGGCATGGACGACACGCACTTCACCAACCCCCACGGGCTCGACGAAGAGGGCCATTTCAGCACACCTGCCGACCTCGTGACGCTCACGCGCTACGCGCTGACAGTGCCCGACTTCCGCGAGATCTTCGGCGCGGAAGAGTTCAGCGACGAGGGCTACAGCTTTGTTCAGGGCAATCAGCTGACGTTCCTGCGGGACGACGTCACCGGCGGCAAGACTGGCTGGACCGATGACTGCGGTCGCTGCCTGATCGAGGTCATCTGGATCGACGGGCGCGACGTCATCATCGTCCTGATGGGCTCTGACCTCAACTGGTACAACGACGCCATTGCCCTGGCGGACTTCAGCGCCGCGATGCCGCGACCGGCCGACACGCCGGAGCGTGCCGCCCAGCACTTCGACGGCCTCTGGGAGCGCACCGACAGCCTGGTGGCAGCGGGCGTCGAAGAGCGTAGCTGGCTCTGGGGCGCGCCGCTCACTGAGCTGACGCAGCTGGCCTCCACCGATTCGACGACCGGCGCGCGCTACGAGCGGCTCTATGAGAAGGGTTCGATGGAGATCAACCATCCCTACTCGCAGATGAACAGCGGCTGGTACATCACGCCGGGGCGCTTGGCGGCGACGTTGATCGAAGAAGGCGCAACATTACCGGTCGCTGGAGATATCCGCCCGACCGGCCCCCACTACGCTGATCTGGCCGAGATTAGTTGGCAGCCGCAGGATGCCGGTACGCCAATCGACAGTTGGCTCTCATCCGGCGGGCAACTCGTCGCGCGGGACGCGATGGCGGCCTACGGCGTCGTCGCCGGTGAGCCCTCCGACGCAACCGGCCTGGCCACGGCGAGCGTCTTCGAGGATTATCTCTGGCAATCCGCCGCCGTCGTCGAGAATGGTGAGATCGTCGATGGGTTGCTCTTCGATCCGCCGGTCTTCGCGATCGGCCATCCGATCACCGAGGCTTTCTGGGCCACAGTGCCGGAGAATGGCGAGTACGTCGATGTGCTTGTGCAGTGCTTCGAACGTCGCTGCCTGACCTACACGCCGTCACACGACCCGGCCTGGCAGGTCGAGATGAGCAACATCGGAATTCACACTCAGCTCTGGCAAGCGCGTCCGGCGGACGTCACGGCGACTGGGCAGAATTCGGCGATTCCCCGTGACCGTCTCGTTCTGAAGTTGAGCTAGCGTGACTCGCGCGCCGGCGCTTCGTGGCGCTCGAGCACCTGCGCGGCGAGGTAGACGAGAGCCGGCGCCGCAGGAGCCTCAAGCCGCACATCGGCGTAGGCATCCAGTGCCGTCTCACCCAGATTGACGATGGCGAGCGTCGCGCCGGCGGCTTTAGCGATCGCCGGGACGCGCGCGGCAGGGTTGACCAGCAGCGTCGAACCGACGACGAGCATCACGCCCGTCTCTTCGGCAATCGCAAAGGCCAGCTTCAGCTCCTCGACCGGCATCGGCTGGCCGAAGGCAATCGTCCCGTTCTTGACGATGCCCCCGCAGACCGGACATGGCGGAGGCGTCGTCCTGCCGCCAAACTCCGCCAGGAAGTCGCGCGTCATCCAGAGCGTGCCGCACTCGGTACAGCGAATCGTCTGCAAGTTCCCGTGCAGCTCGACGAGCCGATCCGGATGGGTTCCGGCGTTGCGGTGGAGCCCGTCGATGTTCTGGGTGATCGTCGCGCCGAGCAGGCCGGCCTTCTCAAGCTCGACGAGCGCGCGGTGGCCATCGTTGGGCTCGACCTGTCGCTGGTTCTCCAGGCGCTCGGGCAGCTCGCGCCACCAGCTCAGGCGGCGCTCCTCGTCCTCCATGAACTCTTCGTAGGTCACCGGTTGCGCCGAGCCGGTCGTCCAGAGGCCGTTCTTGCCGCGATAGTCGGGAATGCCCGAGTCCGTCGATATGCCAGCGCCGGTAAAGGCCACAAGTGGACCGTTCGCCAGAATCGTCTCCGTCAGCTCATCAAGCGCGCGCATGTCGCCCGCGGTAAGTACTCCGTTGCTCACACATCACCTGTTGTTTCATTGGCGGTAACCGCGTAACGGTCATTTACGACTCAAGCCTACGCCATGCGGCAACCGGAACTATCCGGCACTGCGTTAGACTACGCGGCGGTGTTACGGACGTGGGCAGTGAAGCAGGGTGCGGCTGGATGGCGGAGCAAGGCATACCAACGACGGCGGATCAGTTTGGGTACCGGATGGGCACGGCGCGACGCCTGCCGACCTGGAGCGAGATCGTCGCCTACTACGAACGGCTGGCCGCCGCGTCCGACCGCGTGGAGCTTGAGGTTCTCGGTGAATCGACCCAGGGCCGTCCGTACATTGCTGTCCACATCAGCGCGCCGGAAAACCTCGCAGACCGCGACCAGCTGCGCGATAGGCTCGCACAGCTCTGGGACACACGCGAGACTGCGTCAGCCGACGTTGAGCAGCTGGTCGAAGAGGGCCGTGTGACGGCTTTCCTCCTCTGCTCACAGCACTCGAGCGAGATCGGCGCTTGCGTGATGTCCCTTGAGCTCGCCTACGAGCTGGCGACCAAGGACGATCCGGAGACACTCGAGATCCTGGAAAACGTCGTCACCGTCATCGTCCCGAACCACAACCCCGACGGGCACGACATGGAGGTCGAGTGGTACATGCGCTGGCTCGACAGCGAGTACGAGGGCCAGCCGATGCCCTGGCTCTACCACGAGTTCGTCGGCCACGATAACAACCGTGACTGGTTCATGCTCACCCAGCCGGAGACGCGCCATTATGTCGAGCTTCACAACCGCGAGCATCCGCAGATGGTCTTCGACATGCACCAGATGTACCGCGATGGCGCGCGCTTCATGGTCCCGCCCTTCATCGACCCGCTCGACCCCAACCAGGACCCGATCATCCAGCAGGGCTTCGCCGATCTGGGCACCTACATCGCCGCCCGGATGACGGCGGAAGACCTGGCCGGCGTCGCCACAAACATCATCTTCGACAACTACTCGCCCTCGCTGGCCTACGGCAACTACCACGGCAGCGTCGACTTGCTCTCGGAAGCGGCCAGCGTCAAGCTCGCGACCCCGGTCGCGGTGAAGAAGAAGGAGTTCAGCAAGGAGCGCGGCTTCGATCCGGCCACGCGCACCTGGAACCACCCGATGCCCTGGGAGGGCGGCGAGTGGACGCTGGAGCAGATCGTCGAGTACGACGGTGTCGCGGCCCTCGCCTTTCTCGAACACGCGGCCCGCAATCGCCGTCAGTGGCTGCGCAACTACTATCGCGTCAACAATCGCATCGTCACGACGGAGAAGGGTCCGCGCGCCTACATCATCCCGGAAGAACAGCGCGACCCGGTGACGGCGCACGAGCTGCTGGAGACGCTGCATCTCGGCGCAGTTGAGATCGAGCGGGCAACCGCCGAGTTCACCGCCGATGACGTGCGCTACCCTGCCGGAACCCGCATCATCAGAGTCAACCAGCCGGCCGGCCGCTATGCCAAGACTTTGCTCGAGGTCCAGGCCTATCCGGATCTGCGCCAGTATCCGGGCGGGCCGCCCGCGCCACCCTACGACATTACCGGCCACACGCTCGGCCTGCAGATGGGCGTGCGGGTCATCGAAGTCAAGCGGCCGGTCGAGGCTAAGACTGAGGTCATCACCCCGGAGCTGCCCAGCGGCCGCGTTGCCGGCAGCGGCCACAACGGCTATCTCGTCTCCTGCGCGACGAATGCGTCGTTCATCGCGATGAATCGCCTGCTCAAGGCGGGCTTCGTCGTGCACCGCACGGCTGAGACCATTGACGCATTCGACATGCCGGCCGGGTCGTTCGTCGTTCTGCGGCGGGGAGATCCACGTCAGATGCTCGCCGAGATCGCGGCAACCACCGGCATCGACGCAGTTGGAATCGACGGCCACATCGACGTCGCGACGCTCACGCAACAGCTGCCGCGCGTCGGCATCTACGCATCCTGGCAGGCGAACATTGACGAGGGCTGGGTGCGCTGGATCCTCGACCAGTACGGCTTTGAGTACTCGGTCTTGCATGATGCCGACGTTAAACAAGGCAACCTGCACGACAAGTACGACGCGCTCATCCTGCCGCAGCAAACGCCCAAGAGCATCCATGAAGGGCTGCCTGAGAAGAACAAGTACGACGAGAAGTATCCGCCGGAGTTCACCGGCGGACTCGGCGAAGTGGGCGCAGCAGCGTTGCGGGAGTTTGTCGAGATGGGCGGCACGCTCATCGCCCTCGACCAGGCCGGCGACTATGCCAAGGACCACCTCTACCTGCCGGTGCGCAATGTGGTTGAGAAGGCCAAGCGGGATGAGTTCTATTGTCCCGGCTCGTTACTGCGGCTGATCGTCGACACCCACCATCCGCTCGGCTTCGGGCTCCAGCGCGACGAGGTTGCGACCTTTGTCCGCAGCCCAGTCTACGAGCTGATCGGCAGCGACGCCGGCGTTGTGGCGGCGCGCTATGCCGCGAACAATCCGCGGCTGAGCGGCTGGATCCTCGGCGAGGAGAAGCTGGCGGGCAAACCGGCGGTGATCGAGGTGCCGGTGCGCCGTGGCCGGGTCATCCTGATCGGCTTCCGAGCGCAATTCCGCGCCCAGGCGCGCGGCACCTACCGCGTGTTCTTCAACGCCATCGCCCGCTCGACCCAGACGCCGAGCCGCGTTCGGCTATGAGCCGGCGACGCGGCGGTAGACGCCACGGTCGCGGGTCATGAGGCCCTCATCGACGAGCTGGCGCCGCAGTAGCGCGTAGTCCTCGTTGATAGCGCCGAGTCGCTCGTTGACTTCAGGCTCTGGATAGTCGACACCCGACTCGAACCCCTCCGCCAACCAGCGCAGAACCGGCAGCCACCGGCTGCGCTGCGACGGCAGCCGGGTTAGCCGGCCCTCGACGACGAAGCTTCGAAGCACACGAGCGTCATCGTCCGCCTCGTCGCCAAACTCGTTCGACGGCTCGGGACGCAGATTGGCGGCAAGCTGCCGCAGGTGTTGGATGTCGAACGTGACGCTCGCCGTCTCCCGCGTGCGCAGCACCAGTCCCGCTTCTTCCAGGCTCCGAAGATGCTTTGCGATGGTTTGCGGCTTCAGCCGCAGTTCAGCTGCCAGCTCAGTCAGCGTCGCGTCGCCCTCAACGAGACGGCCAATCAAGCGCAGCCGATCGGCATCGCTGAAGAGGTCCAGCAAGCCGCTGGCCTGTTGCAGCTGCGCGTCGGTCATCGGCGGCCGAGGGCAGCCGCGCTCGACCGTTCGCTGGAAGCGACCGCGGCAACGACGCCGAGCGCAATGTAGGTCACGCCGCTCAGCTTTGCGATGAACCACTGGACACCCTCGCGGGCCCTCAGCCACGCGCCGAGCTCGCCCGCCGTGACGCCATAGAGCGTGTCGGTGACGATCCCGATGACGACGAACCACGCGCCGAGCAGAAACACCTGACTGGCGACCGCCCCACGCCCTGGGTCGATAAACTGCGGGACAAACGCCAGAAAGAAGATCGCTACCTTCGGGTTGAACGTGTTGACGATGATCCCGCGCCGGAACTCGCGCCGGGCCGTGGTCCGCTCGGGCGTCACGTCCGCAGACACCGTGACAGGCTTACGCAGCGCCTGGATACCCAGGTAGATCAGGTAAGCGGCCCCGGCGTACTTGACGACCGAGAAGGCTAGCGCTGAAGACACCAGCAGTGCCGAGATCCCGAGCGTCGCCGCAACGACATGCACGAAGTTCCCGACGCCCAGCCCGACGGCTGCGCCCACCGCTGGTTGCCGCCCCTCGCGGAGACCGAGCGTTGTGATGTAGAGAACCGCCGGACCCGGAATGAGTAACAGCGTCAAGCCAGCGAGTGTAAAGGCCAGAAAGGCCTCCGGCGCGGGAAATGTCATCTACCCCCTCAGCTCCGGTAGCAGCGTCCGGGCCGCCTCCTCGACCGTTGCCATCTCCTCGTCATCGGTGGGCCAGGCGAAGAGGAAGTCATCGAAACCCGCTTCACGGAAGCTGCCGATGTAGTCGCCAAGCGTCTCAACCGATCCGAGCTGGCTCCCCGCTGGCCAGACCGAGCGCAAAATCTCGTTCGGATCGCGGCCGATCTCCTTGCACTTCTCATCAAGCAACGCACTCTTGGCCTTCGCCTCGTCGAGCGGGCTGCGGGTGTTCCAGATGGCGGTGTGGCGGGCGGTGATCCCGAGCATGCGTGGACCGCTTGCGCCAATGAGCATCGGCATGACCGGCTGCTGGATCGGCTTCGGCTCAAAGGGCGTGTTGACGTACTGGTAGAACTTGCCATCGAAGTTGGTGCGCTCGTTGCGCTGAAAGCTATCGATGGCCTCAAGCGCTTCCTCGAACATCGAGACCCGGTCGCCGGCGGAGGGGAAGACGTAGCTGAAGGCCTCGTGCTCGCGCTCCCACCAACCGGCCCCAATCCCGAAGTCCACCCGGCCATTCGAGATATGGTCAACCGTCACGGCCTGCTTGAGCAGCACGACCGGGTTGCGGTAGGTGTTGCCCGCGACCATCACTCCGAGCCGCACGCGGTTCGTCACCATCGCGAGCCCTGCCAACACGCTGTAAGCCTCATGCGTGTCGCCCATCTCGTCCGAGCCGCCGAAGAAATGGTCGACGACCCAGATCGAGTCGTAGCCGAGGTCTTCGGCAAGCCTGGCGCGGCGCACCAGCTCCGGCCAGCTATCACGCTGACCAACAACCAGTCCGACGCGCAAGCGGTGTGCTCCAGCCATGGATTCCCCGTTCATATAGTATTTCGTCCCAGTCTGAAACTGAGACCATTGCTTCTAGCCCATCCGTACTGGGCCGTCATAGGATAGCCCCAGTGCAATGGTCATGGAAATGCGTTCACCGTGACCGCCACGATCGTTTGGCCAACGACATCTGTCTCCTCGCAGGAATGCGGCGCAGGCCCCGACAACCAGCGCCGCTTTCTTGTGTGCGCCAGCTGGCCACCGCCTAGTCCCTCAGCCCTGCGCGGCGAACGTCACCTCGATGAGCGGGCTGTCGGCGACCCAGCGGTCGATTTGATCCGAGCGGTCGAGGTTGGCGAGAATCGCGGCCAGCACAGCGCGCTTCTCGCCTTCTGCTGTGATCGGCCGGGCGGTGGCGGCCAGGTCTGCCGCTGTCGACACCTTCAGGTGGAAGGTGAACTCGGGATTGGCGACCACGTTGGCGTACCAGTCCCGCCTCCCGGGCTGGCCGGTGATGTAGATGTCACCATCGAGATTGTGGAACCACATCTCCTTCCGGCTCGGCGCGCCGCTCTTACGACCGATCGTCGTGATGTCAATGATGCGGTCCTCCGCCAATGCCTGTTCGATGCGCGCTTCCATCCGCCACCTGCCTTTCTCAATCTCGCGGCAATCCTCTGTGGTGCAACGCGAACAGGTACGATTGTGTTCCCTGTTCGCGATGGCGCTGTTGCTCAAAGTGGAGGGAATTGCCGCCGCGTGGAACCACGTGAATTTCGCGCCGTGTTTTTATCGGGCGATGAGGTCTATATCAGAGCTTACGTCGAGGAAGACAAGAACGTCGCCGCGGCCTGGGCTGGGACACCTTTCCCGATCGGTTCGCCGCGCGGCGAAAAGCTGCTGAAGCAGTGGCACGGGGAGTGGTGGCCGCGCACGCGCCAATACGCCCTCTGCCGCACGGCAACCGACGAGGTCATCGGCGGCGTCACTATCGGCGTCCGCAACCTGGTCGGCGAGTTTGTCGTCAAGATCGCGCGCTGGGCCGACGATGCTGACGAGCTACGGGCGGCTGCGTTCCGCTTGATCGTCCCATTTCTCGCTGAGGAGTGGGGCCTGATCTCCGTCCAGTGCTACGTCGCCTCCGACGAGCCGGTCTGCCGCGCGGCTGTGGAGGAGCTGGGGATGTCCCATCAAGCGACGCTGCGTGAGTACTTCACGCGCCCCGCCGGCGTGCGCGTGGACAACCTGGTCTTTCAAAAACTGGGAACCGTGGAAGGCGGCATTGATGCGTAACCCGCTCATGGTCGGTGAACGAGTCTACCTGCGCGCCGAGGAGCCCGACGACGCTCTGACGATGGCGAGCTTCTACGCGCGCGAAATCGACGATTGGACCGACGACTACGGCCGTTACCTGCAATCGCCAATCGCTTTTCGCAAATGGATCGACGAGAACGCCGATACGAGCATACCGGACTCGCTCACGCTCCAATCTTGCTTACGCGACACCGATGAGCTTATCGGCTGGGTGGGTCTATTCAGCATCAATTATGTAAACGGCACGGCCGAGACCTTCTCGTACTTTGCTCCTGGCGAATGGCGCGGCAAAGGGTACGGAACGGAGTCCAAACACCTACTTTTGGAGTATTGTTTCGATCATCTACAATTGCATATCCTTCAGTCGTACGTGTTTGGCTCGAACGAACGGTCGGCCGCCGCGCTGCGCCGTCAGGGCTATCAAGCCGCCGGGTTACTCCGGCTCGATGGTCCGCGCAGGGGCAAGTATCTCGACACCTGGGTGTTCGACATCAAACGCGATGAGTGGATTGTGGCTCGCGACGAATGGAAACGCCGTCGGGCCGCATCGTAGCCACCAGCTTTACGGAGCGCTTGCCGGATTGGCGGCGTGAGCGCTCAAGGCACAGCCAATTTGTGTCGATACTTAGATGAGTCAAGGAAGACACCGGCAAGAGACAACTGGATGATCCAGACGTCGAACAACCAACGAACGCCCAACCAGGCGCTGCTACGCCCGACCTACCAGAACCGGCTGCGCGTCATTGGCCACCACCTCGATATCGGCCAATTCCGCGACGCCGCCGTGCTGGAGATCGACGGCGGCTTTATCGTGCGCGCAACTGCGCCTGATAAGCGCCGGCCACAGGCTCTAGAGTTCCCCGACACGGACTTCGCGCGCCTGATGCAAGAAGCGTTGAACTACCGCGGGCACGGTCAGAAGTACAATTCCCATTCCAAGAATCTTCCAACCGGCTACGAGGACTTCTTCCGCGCGCTTGGCTACCTGCTGGACAACCAGACTGCCGTCGGCATCACCGTCTGCGAGCTCGACTCGCACATCCTCGTTGCCGGCAGCCAGCCGGATCGCAGCGTCGTCGGCCACAAGGCCCTGATTCACTTCGAGCGCTACCTCACGCTGGACAACGTCCAGAAGCTGCTCGACGATGCCTTCAAACGGCGCACGCCGGAGCAACGGCGCGGCGGCTTCCTCGGCATCTTCTAGCCTCTGTTCCCGTTTCACGGCCCTGACCACTAGAATGCCTCCGGATGTATTGACCTGCAAACGGAGGTAACTCTTGGATAGTCGCGAACAAGCCGCATTCGACCGCGCCGCAACGATGACCGAGCGCGTCTACGAACACTTCAAGGACGTGATCGCAATCGACACGAGCGTTCCGCCCGGACTGAACTACGACCGCTTCGTCGACGTCGTCGAACCGAAGTTTCAGGCGCTCGGCTTTGACACGGAACGCGTCGTCATTCCGGACGAGCTAATAGACGGCATTCCGCTGCCGCTGGAAGGCCCGCGCGTCAACCTCGTGGCCACGCGGACCTCGCCGGCCAGCAACGGCGAGCAGGTGACGATCTACGCCCACATGGATGTCGTGCCGATTGAGGAGGGTTGGAACTACGACCCATTCCAGGCAACGCTGGATGACGGGCGCATCTACGGTCGCGGCACCGCCGACATGAAGGGCGCGATCGCCTCGCTACTCACGGCCATCGAGGTCATGGACGCCGAAGGCATCGACCCCGCCTATGATCTGATCGTCTGCATCTGCACCGACGAGGAGATTGGCGGCTATCCCGGCATCTGGCACCTTGCCAAGGAGGGCTACGTCAAGGGTCACATGCTCTGTCTCGAAGGCGGTCAGGACCCGCGCATCGGCCTCGCCTCAGCCGGTGCGGTGGACGTGACGGTGACGACGATCGGCCGGAGCGGCCACTCCGGGATGAACTTCATCGCCGTCAACGCCATCGACGGCATCATCCCGGTTCTCAACGAGCTCTACGCGCTCAAGCAGGTGGTCGAGGCGCGTGAATCCGACGTACCAGGCCCGGCCCACCCGCAAGCGCCCTCCGACAAGATGACGCCGATGTTCAACCTCTCGGTCATCAACGCCGGCCGCAAATCGAACATCGTGCCGTCGTCGTGCAGCCTCATCATCAACCGGCGCTACATTCCCGACGAGAACTTCGACGACGTCGTCGGTGAGATCCGCGAAGCCATCGACCGGGGCATGGAGAAGAGCGTCGCCGAGGATGTCGAGGTCGAGGTCTTCCACGTCTATCCGGCGATGCGCACCGCCGGGCTCGAAGGCGAGCACACGCGCAAGATGGTCGAGAGCTACAAGCTCGTCCACGGCTACAGCGATGACGATTTCGTCGCGTCGGGCGGCTCGGGCTCAACGGACATGGCCAACGTCCACCAGGAACTCGGCTGGAACGATATTCCCTTCACCGGCCCGGGCCGCATGGACTCCCGCGCCCACGGCGCAAACGAGTTCGTCCGTATGGACGACGTCATCGCACACATGAAGGTCCTCATCCACTACCTGGCCTTCTAGCGCTCATCGCCCTGGGGATCGAGCGCCTCTGTGCCCGCATCCCTGGGGCGAACCCTGTCGTTTGGCGTTGACCGCATCGAGACGCCCACCGACCGCCTCGTAGGGCAGGGGCTCGTCCCCTGCCGCGTCTGGCCGGAGCCCGCAAGCCGGCAGGGGACGAGCCCCTGCCCTACGCCGTTCCACGCGACCAATGCCCTGAACGGCTGACGCTATCCGTCGTCGGCATTCAGGTACGGCTCAACGATCCTCTGGGTCTCTGCGGACGGCACAACCGGGACGATCTCGAACTCGCCCAGGCCGCGCCATTGGAGCGCCCATGTCTGGAGCGCCGCCGCGTCGTCACACTCCATGAGCTGGAAACAGCGGCCAAAGCCGGCTTCGATCCAGCTATCGACGTAGGCGACGCTCGCGGGCAACTGTCGGCCCTGATCTCGCAGGCGCTGGTAGATCGGGACCGGGTCCGCATCCTTGAAATGCTCGATCACCATGAACAGCATCAGGCTGCGTCCCTCGTTCTGATCACGCCGGCCAGGTCTCGATCGCGTCGCCGGCTGCCACGGCCCACTCCGCCAGCTCGCCACAGGTCGTCCACCAGACGCGCGGGTAGCGCTTGATCGTCGCAATGAGCTGGTCGACAGCGCGCAGGCGCACCGCCCGGCCCGAGCCAAAGTCGCCGCGTGGATGCAAGGTCAGGTTGAAGAGCCCGCCGATCTGGTAGACAGAAATGAATTCGGTCCGCCAGGCCCGCTCGACGACGTCCGGTGACCTGCGCTTGGTGTAGTAGTGGCTATCGCTGGCGGTCTGAAAGACGGGGATCTCCACTAACGACGCGCCCGCTTCCGTCTGCACTCGGTAGGGCAGGTCGTCGTCGCAGAAGCTGCTGTCGTAGCGGTAGCCGCGCTCTGCCAGCAACCCGCGCGTCTCGGCCGTCATAAGCCCGCCCGGCGCGCGCCAACCGGCCGGTCGCTGCCCAAGCACGGTCTCGAAGGCTGCTTCGCTCCGCGCCAAAATCTCGCGCTGCTCGTCGATTCCAAGCCGGCTGAAATCCTCGTGGAGATAGCCATGTCCGGCCAGCTCGAAGCCACGGTTGCGGATGTCCTGAACAATATCCGGATCGCGCTCGACGTCCCAACCCGGCACGAAGAACGTCGCCGGGAGGTCGTGGCGTTCGAGCAACTCCAGTATGCGCGGCAGGCCGGTCTGAGTCGCGTAGCGCCCGTAGGAATAGCGCCCCCAGAGCTCTCCTTCTGGCCGCTCGCCGCGCTCGACGCTCTCGCCGTCGTAGTTGACCGTGACCACGACCGCACACTCGGCGCCGTTGGGCCAGATCGGTCCCGCGCTCATGGCCGCGCTCCAATCCACCGCTCGGCCGGCTGGAAGCCATTGGCCGGATCGAGACACCACTCGGCAAGCGCGCCCAGCTGCATGAACGCGACATCGCTGTAGCGCTTGATCGCAGGAACTAGGCGTTCGATGACCGAGGCCCGCGATGGAATGCCGGAGCCGAATCCGGCGCGCGGGTGGTAGGTCAGCATGAAGTAGCCGCCATCGTGATAGATCGCATCAAACTCTGCCAGCCAAAGATCCAGCACCTCTTCCGGCGTCGCTGCGCCTTCGACGTAGAGATAGGTGTCATCGAGGCTGGAGGTGTTGTTCGGCAGCTCGATCATCTCCGTCGACTGCTCGCCGGCGACGATTGCCGGGTAGGGCAGGTCATAGTCTTTGTCGCTGCTGTCGAAGATGTAGCCAAGATCGCGCAACACGCGCAGGGTTTGCGCACTCTTCATCCCGCCGGGACTCCGCCAACCACGCGGCGCGACGCCGGCCACGTCGACGAGGATGTCATGCGCCTTGCGTAGCAGCGGTTCCTCCTCGTCGAGCGGCACTTCCCAGCGCTCGTGGAGATAGCCGTGCGCGCCGATCTCATGGCCGCGGCTGACGATCTCCCGCACCAGATCCGGGTGCTGTTCGGCGTCGTAGCCGGGCACGAAGAAGGTCGCTGGAATCTCATGGCGCTCGAAGATATCGAGCATACGCGGGATGCCCCGTCGGGCAGAGTATCCACCAGCCGCCCTGATGCCGACCGGATCGAAACCCTGACCGACTTCGTTGCCGGTCCCGTCGAAATCCACGGTCAACATTGCGACGCAGCGCGCGCCGCCCGGCCATCTGTGCGTCACGACGCCCTCATCTCACATACCCGACAGCCACCTGACATGCGGATCATGGCGCGAGCCGTTCGCGAGTCCATGCGCCACTGTCCGCCCGCGAGTAGCGAAAGCGGTCGTGCAGTCTGCTGGCGCGTCCCTTCCAGAACTCGATCATCGTTGGGCGCAAGCGGAAGCCGCCCCAGTGCGGGGGCAGCGGAATCTGCTCGCCCTCGAAGCCTTCCTCGGCTGTACGCACGAGCTCCTCCAGCTCCTCACGGTCGGCGAGCACACGGCTCTGTGGCGACGCCCACGCGCCGAGCTGGCTGCCACGCGAGCGTGTCGCGAAGTAGTCCGCCGAGTCCTGCTCGCTAACTCGCTCGACCACCCCTTCGACGCGCACCTGCCGGCTCAACGCGCCCCAGTAGAAGACGAGCGCAGCCATGGGGTTCTCAGCGAGCTGACGCCCCTTGCGGCTCTCGTAGTTGGAGAAGAATACGAAACCGCCATCGTCGATCCCCTTGAGCAACGTGATGCGAGCTGACGGACGCCCATCAGCATCGGCAGTTGCCAGCGTCATCGCGTTCGGCAGCAGCTCACCGGCGTCGAGCGCGTCCTGCAACCAGCGCTCGAACTGGGCAAGCGGATCATCCAGCAGTGTATCGGGGTCCAAGCCATCGTCTTCATGCTCACGCCTGAGAATTCGCAGTTCCCGGCTAAACTCATTACTCAATCCGGCGCTGGCCTCTCACTACAGGTACAACTAGCACGGCGCATATCGAGGTAATTCAAGCACGCCGCGGAGAGGGAGGGACCGAACGGTGGATGCCGACACTGCGCTGGTTTTCGGAATACTGGCGCTGGCGGTGCTCATGTTCATCACTGAGTGGCTGCCTTCGGACGTGGTTTCGATTCTCGTGCTCGTCTCCGTCGCCGCGCTCGACCTCGTCACGCCCGAGGAAGCGCTCTCCGGTCTGAGCAGCAACGCCGTCGCCGCGATCATCGGCCTCACGATCATCGGCGCGGGGCTCGTCAGGAGCGGCGCGATCGTCTGGGCAGCCGACAAGCTCACCAGCCTGATCCAGGGTAGCGAGCGGCGGCTCGTGCTGGTGAGCACACTCGGGCCCGGCATCCTCTCAGGTTTCATCAACATCGTTGCGGCCGCATCGGTCTTCATTCCGGCAGTCATGCGGCTGTCACGACGCATCGGCATGTCGCCATCGCGCTTGCTGATGCCACTAGCGGCGACGGCGCTGGCCGGGGCAAACCTGACGATCATCGGCGCATCGCATAACCTCGTCGTCAACAGCCAGCTGCAGTCCGGCGGCATCTCCGGTTTCGGATTCTTCGAGCTTGCGCCACTCGGCGTCGTATTCCTCCTCTCCGCAACACTCTACAGCCTCTTGCTCGGCCGCTATCTGCTCCCGGACACTGCCCTCGATGACGACGGCCCGTCGTACCTTTCTCAGGACGAGCTCGTCGACACCTACGGCATGACCGACCGTATCTGGGAAGTCGTCGTTCTGCCGGAGTCCCAGGTCGTCGGACGGACGTTGCGCGACTCCGGCCTAGGCGCGGGCTACGGCGTCAGCGTCATCGCGACGATCCGCGCCGGCAGCACCAGCGCCGTCACGCGCGGCTCCGCGCCCATCGAAGCTGGCGACATCCTCCTGATCGGCGGCCGCAGCGAGCGCGTGATGCAGATCGCCGAACGCTCGAATCTGGAGCTCATCGGCACGCCGCGCTCGGTCAGCCGCTTCCCACTCAGCGAGGCGGAGCTCGTCGAGGTCATCGTGCCACCGCGCTCGGAGGTCGTCGGCAAGACCTTGCGCGAGCTGGACTTCCGCAATGAGCACGACCTGACGGCAGTCGCCGTCTGGCACACCAAACGCCCGATTCGAACCGACATCGCCGACCACCGGCTGCTACCCGGCGACACGCTCCTGCTCTACGGACCGCGCAGCACAACGCGCGCGTTTCAGCCGCGGCCGGAGTACCTCTGGATGAACCCGCCGCCCCAGCAGGAAGCGCCGGACGAACTACGTCATCTCGCTCCGTACTCAGCCCTCATCCTGCTCGGCGTTATCGTGGTTGCCTCGCTCGGCCTAATGAGCGTTGGTATCGCCGCGCTGGCTGGCGCAGCGGCAACTATCCTGATTGGAGTCCTGAGTCCACAGGATGCCTACGAACGTGTTGGCTGGGGCACGGTGATTCTGATCGCCGGCATGTTCCCGCTCGGCATCGCGCTCCGCAACACCGGTGGCGCGGAGCTGATCGCCGAGGGGCTGATCGACCTGCTCGAGCCTTTCGGCACCATCGCGATCCTGGCCGGGGTTGCCCTCATCACGATGCTGTTGACGCAACCGATCCACAACGCCGCCGTCGCCGTCATCATGACGCCAGTCGCGATCGACGTCGCCAGCCGCCTGGACTCGAATCCGCACGCCTTCGCGGCGGCAGTCATCATCGCGGCGTCGGCAAACTTCCTGCTCCCGGTCGGCCACCCGGCCCCCTTGCTCGTGCAAGCGCCCGGCAGGTACACCGTTGCCAACTACCTGAAGTTCGGCGCGGGCCTCTGTGTCGTCGCGATGCTCATCACTGTCGCCGTTATCCCGCTCGTCTGGCCGCTGTAACGGCGGGCGTGGGTATCTGCGATGTCGTTGTCGGCAAACCCCGAGCCACATCAGCATCGCGTGTCGCAATGAGGGGCCAAACCAAGCCGCGTTGAGGTTAGGTGCTTGGCGCGGATTGTAGGCCCGGTGAGGAACTCCACCGTTCATGCATCATGGTCAGCGTCGGATAGCAGGATTACTCTTGCTTTCTCCGCCACACGCCACCAACCATCATCCATGACGCACGTCCGGCTCCAAGGTTGGCATCCCGAGGCAACGAGGGATCTACGATTGCCAACGTCGGGCTTCGCAGAGGAATCTCCAGGCGCTGCAGCGCGGCCGAATACCGTTTGGTTCACCGGCGGGTGGCACGCTCGCAACAAGATCCCTCGGGCGCAAAGACTTGCTCAGGATGACTATGGTGTTTCTGTGGCGTCTGCGGTATGGCGCGGCGTGCATCTGGATGGCTTTTGACTTGATGCAGGAACGCGGAGATAATCTCCATCCCTGCGGTGCCGCTTGCGAACTCTCTGCAAGCGGTGATCTAGCATTACGCAGTGGAGTCTAGATCGACAGGACACCCTGGCGAATGAGGTCGACGCCGCCGAAGACAGCGCCGGCTGCGATGGTCCGCCGGAGCAGACCGACGGCAAGCTCATAGCGCTCGCCCATCAGCACGGTCCAGGCAGCGCCTGTCAGCGCCACGGCAACTGCAACGAGGGCGACACCGACGGCAGTGCCCACGCCGTCATCAAGCGCAATCGCGACGGCCACGACCACACCGGGAGGAGCCAGCAACCAGACGAGACTGGCAACGATGAGCCATGCTCGCGAAGCAAGCTCGTGCCGCAGTCCGATGCCGAGAAATGCCTGGAGCGCGCCGAAGACGACAATTGCGCCAGCTGCGATCCTGAAGGTCGCGTCCGAGATGTCGAGCGCATCGAGCACTGACTCGCCAACGGATATCGCAGCAACCAAACCTGCGAGCGCCGCGCCCGCCACAACCGTCCCCACGCGCAACGCGTCATCGCGGGCTTGCCAGTCGCGGTAGCCGCGCCAAATCACCGCGACGGCGGCCAGGTTGAGCACTAGCAGGAGTGTGATGAGCGTCATCGGTCCGGCTCCCGCTGGCCCCGGCCATCGAGACCATCAGCCGTGTAGATTAAGCCCGAGATGGCGTGTTGCTGATCATCCATGCGCGTCACATCGTGGATGAACCATGCCCCGGATTCGAGCGGCGGTTGGTTGTCGCCGACCTGCCGGTCCGCGAGCAGCTCCGCGCCACAACGGGCCTGTTCGAGGATCTCGTCGGAGATATCGGCCAGCCGTTCGTCGCTCATGGACAGCCGCCAGAGCGCCGCCATGCCTTCGACCCAGGTTCCCAGCGCTGAGGAGCGACGGCTATCGCCACGCACCTGCAAGCTCATACCCTCGTCGGTCTTTTGCGCCTCGAAGCGAATGAAGAGGCTGAAGCGGGCGGCAAGCCGCCGGGCATAATCGGTGTGCTGGTCTTCCAGACCCCACTCAGCCATTTCAGCAAAGCCATAGGCCGCCCAGTGATCGTTGAGGGGTGGGAACTCGACATCCTCTTCGTCGTCACGGAGGAGCGACACGAAGTCGGCTGTCTCCCAGGCGTCGACGTCCCAGCCCTCGTCGGGGAAGGCTTCGTGGAGCATCGCCAGCGCCCAGAGCGCCTCGCCTGGGTAATACGCGGAGGTTGACCGGAGGTCCATCATCTCGGTCGCGACGAACCACTTGGTGAAGAAGCCGCCGTTCTCCTTCTGCTGGACACGCATGAACTCGCCGAGCGCCCGCATTGTGCCGTCGTGTAACGGCTCGCCGGTCAGCAGCCGCCGCTCAGCCAGAGCAATCGTCATCAGCGCTGCCGAGCCGACCTTGACATTCGTGCCGTTCGTCGGGCCGCCCCAATTGTCGCGGTAGACCATGTTGTCCAGCAGCCAGGCGGTTCCTCGTTCGGCGGCATCGAATGACGCCTCATCTCCAAGCCGCCCGGCTACCTGGTAGAGCGACATCGTCACGCCGGCATGGCGCACGACGTTGTAGGCATCTGGAAACTCATCGCTGGCACGATCGTACTCATAGACATAGGAGCCATCATCGCGCTGGTTCAGGTAGAGCCAGGCTGCCGCATCGAGTGCGGTGTCGCGGAACTCGTCCGGCGTACCATCGGCGCAGAGTTCAGCCGGCGCGATAACGACGCGGACGACGCCGAGTACAACGGCCCAGAGCAGGACCGGGAGCGCGATGATCCTGAGAACCGGATGGCTCAAGTGGCTGCCGCTTCGCCGGCCGTGTCCCCGGCGATACGTCCAAAGACCGCGCCTGATGTGAGGCCGGTGCCGCCTGGATAGTTGAAGTAGAAGAGCCCGCCCACCAGCTCGCCGGCCGCGTAGAGACCGGGAATCGGTCGCAGGTCTTCGTCCAGCACGCGGCAGGAGGTGTCGATGCGGACGCCGCCAAAGGTGAAGGTAATACCGCACGTCGTCGCGTAGGCCTCGTATGGCGGCTCATCAAGCCGGTTGGCCCAGTTGCGGCGCGGCACCGGCAGGCCGTCTGCCGAGCGGCCGTCCTTGACCGTTGGATCGAATGAGACGTCGGTGCGGACCGCGTCGTTGTAGGCGTGCACGGTCGCAAGGAAGGCTTCGCCATCGACGCCCTCAAGGCGCTCGGCAAGCTCCTCCAGCGTGTTGGCCCGGACGCGCGTAACCTCGCGGATGCGGTATTCGTCGCGCAGGAGATGCGACACCTTGCTATCAAAAACCTGCCAGGCGAACTGGCCCGGCTGCTCAAGCACCCGACGGCCGTACTCGGCGTAGGTGTAGTTGCGAAAATCCGCGCCCTCGTCGACGAAGCGCTCGCCACGGGCGTTGACCATGATCCCGAACGGGTAGCTGTGCTTCTGGAAGCCGTCGCCGACGCTCAGATCGCCGAAATCCGGAGCGTTGCGATCCCAACCAACGGCGTGGCAGCCCGACCAGTTGCCCCAGGGCATCGCGCCGACGTCCATCGCCATGCGAATGCCGTCGCCAGTGTTGTGCATCGTGCCGCGCACTTTCGCCAATTCCCAGCCGGGACCGAGATAGCGCGTGCGCCACTCCGTATTGGCCTCGAAACCGCCGCAGGCAATGACAACCGCGCCCGCTTCTATCGTGTGGTGCTGGCGATCCTTGCAGACGACAACGCCTTTGACGACGCCTTCTTCCTCGACGAGCTCGACTGCCCGCGCGCCATACTCGATAGCGACCCCACGGCGCTCACATGCAGCTATCAGACCGTCGATGAGACCAGGTCCGCCGCCTGACACCAGTAGCGTGATCCCACCCCAGAAGCGGAAGCGGCCATCAACTTGAAATGCCTGATGGCTGTAGGCGGGCACAAAACGCAGCCGGTGCTCGTCATGCAGCCACTGCCAGGTTTCTAGCGAGTTGTTGACCATGAGCGGCGTGAGGTCCGGGTCGGCGCGGAACTGGCAGATGCGATCCATGTCCTCGTAGAACTTCTCGGCGGTATATGAGCCGAAGTCGGTGTTGCGCTTCTCTTCTTCATTGAGATCGGGAACCAGCTTCAGCAAGTCGTCCAGACCGTCATAGCGCGTCCGGATCGCGCCGGCGGTGTAGCGGCTATTGCCGCCGCGCTGCTCGTATGGCGCGCGCTCCAGCACGAGCACGCTCGCCCCGCGCTCGCTGGCAGCAAGCGCTGCACACAGCGCGGCGTTTCCAGCGCCTATGACAACGACATCCGCTCGTTCATGCTCCACTGCTGGCGTACTTTCATGTTTACATCGTCGGACAAACCGCCGTCGCGGACTCTACCACGGCTCGCCGTCGGCACTTGTCTGGCTATTGGTTTACTCCACCGGCAGATCAACCCAGCGACGCTCGCGGTAGGACAGCTCGACGGCATTGATCGCCTCTTGCACCCAGGCGCCATCATCGAAGTTGCCCTGGTTGCGCTCGCCGCCCTCCTCGATCTCGTCGATGAAGTCCTTGATCAGGTTGGCGTAGAAGAGCGAACGCCAGGATTCGCGCGGGTGGCCGCCCTCGGGATAGAACTCTTGTGGGATCTCCAGCTCGCGGAACTCGACATCGTCCGGCGTCGCGACCTTGATCGTCTCAGCGACTCCGAATTCCTCAACCAACCGGCAGATGATCGCGCCGCCCTCACCGTAGATACGAGCCTCGATGCCGGGGTAGTTACCGACGGTCACGTAGCTCGTCTGGATCGAGCCAATCGCGCCATTGGAGTACTCGGTCAGATAGACCGTCCCATCATCAATGTTCATCCGCATCATCGCGTTGTCGGCGTCGCGCACGCGGCGCTCGGGGATGAAGTTGCGCATCGTGCCGACGACGCGCTCGTAGTCCGCGCCAACCCACCAGTGACCGATGTCGATCACCGGTGCGCCGTAGCCTTCGAGCGACGAGACCTGGATCTCAGACTGGTCGGCGTCGAGGTCGACCTGGCGCAGCGGCGTCTCCGGATCGATCCACTGCGAGTTCTGTTCGTAGCCGTTGAAGAAGAACGGCTTGCCGACGAACCCATCCTGGATCATCGACCAGGCGTACTGAACACCGGGGCTGTAGCGGAAGGTAAAGCCGAGCTTGGTCTTGAGACCCTTCGACCGCGCGACTTCGGCGGCCCGGCGTGTCTCACGGAAGTCGAAGGCGACCGGCTTCTCGCAGAGGACGTGCTTGCCGCTCTCGAGCGCCGCCATCGACAGCTCGAAATGCGTCTGTGACGGTGTGCAGACATCAACAACGTCGACATCGGTGCGAGCAACGACGGACTGCCAGTCGTCAGTCGCAGTGGGCACGTCGAACTTCGCGGCGAAGGCCTCGGCACGCTCCAGCACCGGGTCACAAATCGCTACGATCCGCGATCGCGGATCGCGCAGCCATCCGGGGATATGCGCCGAATCCGCCCATGCCCCCGCGCCCAACACCGCGACGCCCAAGCTACTCTGGCTCACCCTCTTTGCCTCTCGCTTCATGCTCAACCGCAGCAATAGCGCAGCCTAACACGGGCAGGCGACAACGAGTCCGAGCGCGGTTGCGCCCGGACTCGATGCCGCCTCTTCCCCTCCCAGAATGACGTCGTCAGGATTCTTGCTCGCCGCCCGGCATGCCGGAAGGCCGGTCAACGTCGTCTGCCGTCGGCTGCGGGTTACCCAGCAGTTCCGCGCCGTCGCGCTCCCAGGACGGCCGGTGCTGATAGGCATGGATGGCCGGCTCCCGGTGCAGCTTGGCCAGCGTCTTATCGAGCTGCGCTTCCAGCACATCGAAGGCCTCATTGACGGCGGTAGTCCAGGACTCGCCATGACCATCCGCGCCGATGTTCGGCAGTTTGCGGCCCGGCAGGTCGAGCACGAGATGGCTGGTGAAGCTCGACGAGTCGCGGCGATTCGGATAGCGCTTGACGTGGTGGCTCAAGCGCATGTCAAGCCGCACGAGATCATCCTCGAAGGTCGCCAGCCGCGTTTCAAGATAGCCGGCCTTTTGCCGCACATGCTCCTCAACCTGGTCTTTCGGAGCGTCTTCAATGTGATGGAAGCGGTAGCGCATGATGGCCTTCTTCCCTGGCTCTGCGCGATCCAACGCTACGGCGAGCGCGAAGCAGTCCAATGAAACCGGCGTCGCGAACGCCACAATCAACCTCACTGCCGGCGAGGCTGGCGCTCGATGAGCAGGCTGCAATAGCGGTTGGCGGGCGACGGCGTAGTGAAGTGGGCTGGCTGTGGAACTCGCCCCCGACGAGCGTGTGCCTCACGCTCAAGACTACGGGCGCGCCAGCGACAACGTCGCAACACCCGTGAACTACTCGTTACAATGCCGCAACAAAGCGCCGCCTACAGCGTGATCGTGTCTGCCGGGATATAGCGGCGCGGGTCGAAGACATCATCGTCTGCACTCGAACAGTACGTAGCCTGGTAGTGGATGCGGAAGCCGGAGTCCAACAGCGCCGGTAGCGCGGGGTGCGCGCCGGGGATGTCCACAGCCACACGCGGCGCAAGTGCGCCGGCCGCCCGCGCAACGGCAATAGTTGCGGCGGTCGCGTCCGACGCAGCGCGGACGCCGATTGGACCGAGCATGACCGTCTCAGGATTCCAGGGCGCGTCCGGGCTCTCATAGAGGTGTTGGATGTAGGCGTAGCCAATACGGTCCGCGCCGCGCTCAATCCACAAGGGCTCGGCGGCGTACTCGCTGCGCCAGTAATGGTGGTCGGCTGGCCGCGCGCCACGACCGGCGATTTCGGCGTCCCAGGCAATCAGGTCTGGATCGCCAAGCCCGGCTGGCACAACCAAAACGCCTGGATCATCCAGTCCTTGCGCACAGGCAGCGTCGGCATTGAGCATGTAGAGCGGCCAGCGCGGCAGCATCCCGTTCCGGGCATAGACCGCCAGCGCCCGGTGGACGTGCGACGAGACGACGCTGCGAACCGGCCCGAGGCCGTCGAAGAGACGATCGAGCAGCCGTTGACCGACGCCGAGGCCAGCGAGTTGCGCGTCGGGCCGGACATAGAAGGTCGCCAGGAACGCAACGTGCGCACGCTGGAACACCGCGCCGAAGCCAGCCATTGCGCCGTCTACGTCAGCGACGAGAAAGCGTCCGTCGCTCAGCTCATGCCGGAACTTCGCCGGCACCTGACCGCCCGCCGGGCCGTTGACGTTGCCGATCTCCATGCCGGCCGCCGCCGACGCCTCGCGCTGAACGTCATACGCCACCGCCAGGTCGGCCGTCGTCGCCGGGCGAATCACGGCCGTCATGCCAGTACACTTCGCAATCCAATGTACCCTTCCGATACCCGGTCCGGCTCGCGCGGAGGAATCACAATGACGACGAACTCACCGGCAGCGGTCGAGATCGTGCCCTACGATCCGGCCTGGGCAGCGATCTACGAACGCGAACAACAAGCGATCGCGCGAGCGCTGGGCGCGTATGTCGTCCGCCTCGAACACATCGGCAGCACATCGGTCAGCGGGCTTAGCGCGAAGCCCGTCGTCGATCTCCAGGCCGAGGTCATTGACCTGCGGTCGCGGGGATTCTACGACGAAGCCCTGGACAAGCTGGGCTACCGCTCCATCGACTCGAGTGAAAACGACGTGAGAATCGCCATGCGGAAGCGGGAGGACGTCGCCGCGAATCTACATCTCGTCACTGTCGGCAGCTGGGCGGCCCAACGGACCGTTCTCTTTCGTGACGCCCTGCGAGCCGACAAGCGCCTCGTCATGCGCTATGCCCTTCTGAAGCAGACGCTAGCGGCGGACACGAACAACCTCGATGAATACACCAGCGCTAAGACTGTGTTCATTGAAGCGGTAGTCGCGGAGCGAGCGCGGGCGCTCGGAGTTGCCTATGTGCTTGGGAACCGGCGATGAGACGCCGGACGGTCGTCCTGATGGCCGTGCTCGCGCTTGCCTCGGCGTCGGTGGCTGCCTGCGACTTCGACCCGGACAGCATTGCGGCGCCCCCAGCGCCAACGGCCACCGCGGCGCCGGAACTAATGCTCACCGTCAACGGCGCGCAGCGTAGTTACGAGCTCTTCGTACCCGACGGCGACGCGCCCGATGACGGTTGGCCATTGGTGATCGTCGTTCACGGTCTCGGGGGGAGTGCGTCACAGATGCGGGCGCTGACTGGCTTCGATGAGGTCGCCGCGGGGGAACGATTCATCGCCGCATACCCGAACGGGCTGGCGCGCGCCTGGATCGACGCCGGCATCGGGAGCGCCATTGGCGGAACCGACATCGCGGCGCAAAATCTCGCATTCATGGACGCCTTGATTGACTCGCTCGACGCGGAGTACGGGCTCGACGAGCGGCGGCTGTACATGACCGGGCTCTCAAATGGCGGCATGTTCGCGTTCCACAGCGCCTGCCACATGGCGGACAGGTTCGCCGCCGTGGGGCTGGTCGCGTCGGCCAGCATCAGCCAGAGCTTCGACAGCTGTGAGCCAGCGGAATCGGTCGGCTACATCGCCTTCCACGGCACCAGCGACACCGTCGTGCCATATGACGGCGGTCAGATCGTGCCGGGCTTCGAGGATCTTGGCGCCTACCAATCGGCAGCAGAGGCGGCCGGCTTCTGGGCAAACGTCAACGGCTGCCTGACCGCACCGGAACGCGAGCAACTGCCCGACACCAACTCCGGCGATATCTCGATCCCATATCTTGATTCCTGGGAGCCCTGCGAGTCTGGTCAACCGGTCCAGCTAATCACGCTGGACGGTTCAGGTCACACCTGGCCGGGGCATCCGCCACGCGGGCAGCGCCTCGGTGCGACGAATCTCGACATCGACGCAACGGCAATGATCTGGGAGTTCTTCGCGGCGCATCCGAAGCCAGGTACGCCCTAGTCGTCGTCGGCAGCGGCGAGCTGGGCTTCTTTCTCGGCCTCGCGCGCCTTCTTCTCCATGATGTTGGTCGAGTGGCCGGGGTCGAGCCGGGCGTCGGGGTTGTAGCGCGTGACGGCGTGGTTGACGGCCGTCACCGCTTCGGCGACGCCGGTCGCGATCAAGCGGAACTTGGCCGGGTAGGTCACGATATCGCCAGCGCCGAAGACACCGGGGATGTTCGTCTCCATCGTGATCTTATCGACGACGATCTGGTTGCGCTCGGTTTCCAGCCCCCAGGTCTTGAGCGGCCCGAGATCTGCCTTGAAACCGATTGCGCAGATCATCTCATCGACTTCGACTGTCTGTTCTTCGCCGGTGTCGGTGTTCACGAAGGTGACGCCCTCTAGCCGTTCCTCGCCTTGGATGCCGGTGGCGACATAGCCGGGGTAGAAGACGTCGGCTGGACCGTGCAGCAGCTGCTGGACTGTGTGCTCGTGCGCCCGGAACTTCGAGCGGTGAATGAGTGTGACGGACTCGGCAATCGGCCCCAGCGTCACCGCCCAATCGACGGCTGAATCGCCGCCGCCAACAATGAAGACCCGCTTGCCGCGGAAATCCTCGACGTGCTTCGCAAAGTAGTGCACGCCCTTGCCACCTTCGAAGCGTTCGATGCCATCGACATCGAGGCGCTTTGGCTCGAACGCCCCGATACCGGCACAGATGATGACCGTCCGGGCAACGATCTCGCCCTTTGTCGTCTCCAACCGGATCAACTCGTTCTGCTCGTCGCGTTCGAGGCCGGTGACCTCCGTCCGCAGGGTCACCTCAGCGCCCATCGAGAGGGCCTGTTCGACGGCCGGGCCGACGTAGTCCTTCGCGAGGACGCTCGGGAACCCGGCGATGTCGTAGATGTACTTCTCGGGGTAGATCGCCATCAGCTCGCCGCCGAGCTCTTCGAGGGAGTCGGCGATGATCGTCGAGGCGCCGCGCATTCCGGCATAGAACGCGGCAAAGAGGCCGACCGGCCCTCCACCGATAATCGCGATGTCGTAGGTCTTGCCGGCAAAATCGGTCATGTGTTTCTCACTCCTGGGACGCGGGCTCATGCTTCGCTAGATTTCAAGCGCACCGGGAAACGGGCGCAGCCCAATTCTACCGATGGACCCGCGCCGCCACATGAGAAGTTGTTCGGATCCTGCGAATGCGCGCTAGTCGCTACGGTTCTTCGCAACATTCGGAATATTGCGGAGATCGTCGTGGTGCTCCTCGTAGTGCGTCTTCGTGATCCGGACAATCGGCGGCCAGTTCGTGTGTTCGGAAGCCGCAGCGACGCGCATGAACGCATGATGCGTCTTCTCAAAGTCCGCCACGACCTCGGCCAGTGACCAATCCCGTGTCGGGTCGACGTTCGACTGATTGAACTGGTCCCAGGTACCGTCCGGCTCAGCCGGTGGCAAATAACCCTGCCAGCCCCGGTCCTTCGCTTCGAGGTAGCGCATGACAATGCGCTCCCAGCCCGCGATATCGGCCACGACGTCTTTACCGGACCATGTGCCGACCGTCTCCGGCACGAGCATGTCCGCTTCCGGAATCGAGTGGACCAGCTCCAGAAACTCGCTGAAACCAGTAGCAATGACTTCGAGGCTCTTCTCACGTCCCAGGTCTTCGACGGCCACGCCTATCTCCTCCTAGCCCGAGCCGGCCAGGCTTTGCGCCGGCTAGGGCAACAGGAACGTCCATTCGTCGTTCCCGAACTTCTCGTCGACAAGCGCTTCGGCTTCCGCAATCTCCGCGTCGCCGAGCGCTCCAGGGCTTGCGCCCGTCAGCTCGACGAAGGAGTCGTAGAGGTGGTCGATGATCTCGTCCCGCGGCATCTGCGTCTGCTGTCGCAACGGGCCAACGCGCGCCTCAGCGCTGCGGATGCCCTTGTCGCGAATCTTCTCCATCCCGATCCGCAGCACCTGCGTGAGCAACCCCTCGGTCATGTCGTAGGCCATGGTCGTATGGTGCAGCACTGCCTGGTCCTTGCGCGCCTGCGCGGCCCCGCCGATCTTGCCGCCGGCGGACGTGATGTCATTCAGCGGTTCGTACCAGGCGTCGATCCCAAGCCGGCGCAGCGCGTCGATGATCCAGCTATCGAGGAAGGCATACGACTCCTGGAATGACAGATCCTCAACCATCGACGGCGGCAAGTAGGCAGAGTAGGTGATCGCGCTCTCCGGCTCGATCAACATCGCACCGCCGCCGCTCACCCGCCGGACGATCTGGATGCCCAGCTCGTTGGCCCGATCCAGATGAATCTCGTTCGACACTGATTGGAACCGGCCAATGACGACGCAGGGCTCGGCCCAGCCCCAGAAGCGCAGCAGCGGCGCGCGGTCACCGTGGCCGACGCGCCGCGTCAGCACCTCGTCAAGCGCCAGGTTCATCGCCGGTCGTTGCGGCGCTGGCCCGACGATCTCCCAGTCAAGATCGCGCCAGCGGCTCTCGATGCCTTCGGGGTAGAGCCGGACATCGTGCTTATTGATCGTCACGGCCAAGCCCCCTCCCGACTGCGCGCGCTACTGCTTCGGGCGAGAAACCAACCATCTCTACCTCCGGTCCAATCGCTGCGTTGATTCTCGCGGCGATCGACCGTTCGTCCTCGGACTCCGGGAGGCCTTCGAGCGCCTGCCGGATGTCGCCGAGCGCTTCCTCAGGGTAGAGGAAGAAATCGCCGCTGACTTGCACATTCGTGAGGTGGCCGCCAGACAGGTCAAAGTTGACCGTCACGAGCTTGCCACCAACGGTTTTGTAGTCGCCTCGCATATCTCTGGTCATCCTCTCGACCGACCGGCGGCGTTGCGGTCCCAGGCTGTGTGCCGCCGGTACGCTACAGGTTATGATGACGCACTTTGATAGCAATCGGCCACCATGCGGAGGGAAATCGGATGAGTCAACTACACCAGATCAGCGCTGATGACCTGCAAGACGCGCTACCTGACTACAGCGGAGATCTCAGCGCCGCCGGGCTGGACGGTGCCGTCGACATCTGGCGCGACGAGTTCGGCATCCCGCACGTCGCCGCAACGACGGTACACGACGCCTTCTTTGCCCAAGGCTTTGTCCACGCCCAGGACCGCCTCTGGCAGATGGAATTTGACCGCCGCCGGGCGCTGGGTCGTTGGTCCGAAGTCGTTGGACGCTCCGGATTGCTCTTCGACCGCTTCACGCGCCGCGTCGGCATCCGCGAGAGCGCCGAGACGGACTACGAGCACTTCAACGACGAGACGCGCGCGATGGTCGACGCCTACGCCGCCGGGGTCAATGCCTTCATCGACTCCACCGCGGCGCTGCCGGTCGAGTTCAAGATCGCCGGCCTCACGCCGGAGCCGTGGGAACCGTGGCACTCCTGCGCCGTCTTCAAGGTGCGCCACATCCTCATGGGCACGGGTCTCGCCAAGCTCCTGCGGGCGCGCCTGCTCACCGGCATCGGCCCCGACATGGCGCTGCGTATGCGCTCGGAGGCCTATGGCGACGAAGTGCTGATCGTGCCGCCGGCAGAAGGATACGATGGGCTGCTACGCGACATCTCCGATCTCGATCCCGGCAAGGACGCGATCACTCGATTGGCGGAGTTCGAGTCCGGCAGCAACAACTGGGCAGTCCACGGCAGCCGCACTGCCTCCGGCAAGCCGCTCGTTGCCGGCGACCCGCACCGCGCGCTCGACGTGCCGAACGTCTACTACCAGAATCATCTGTCGTGCCCTGAGTTCGACGTCGTTGGCTTCTCCTTCTGCGGCGTTCCAGGCTTTCCCCACTTCGCCCACAACGAACACGTCGCCTGGGGCATCACTCACGCCGCCGCCGACTATCAGGATCTTTATGTCGAGCACTTCCATCCTCGCCGGCCCTATCAATACGAGCGCGAGCGGGAGTGGTTCGACGCCGAGCACCATACTGAGCAGATCGAGGTACGCGGCGAGGAAGCTGTCGACGTCGAAGTCGTCAAGACACGAAATGGCCACGTCGTCTTCGGCGATCCGACACAGGGCTCGGTCATCTCCTTCCGCTACACAGCGCTGGTCGACCCGAACCCCGGCTTCCAGTGCCTTCTGCCGATGCTCCGAGCGACCAGCGTCGATGAGCTGGATGAGTCGATGCGCGACTGGGTAGATCCCTGCAACAACCTCGTCATGGGCGACACGCAAGGCAACATCGGCTATCTCACCCGCGGGCGGCTGCCAACCCGCAATCGGGCCAACGGCTGGCTCCCGGTACCGGGCTGGGACGGCAACCACGATTGGGCCGGCAACGTGCCGTTCGAGGAGCTACCGCGCGTTAAGAATCCGGACACCGGCTGGGTCGCGACCGCGAACAACCGCATCGTGGGCGACGACTACCCGCACTACATCGCCCTCGACTACGCGCCGAACAGCCGTGCCCGGCGGATCATCAGCCGGCTCGAGAACATCTCTGACGCAACGGTCGACGACATGGCCCGGATTCACGCCGACCGCGTCTCAATCCCAAGCTCGCTCTTCGTCGTGCGACTGAGCCAGGCCGCGGACGAAGCCGGGCTGGCGCACGAGGGCATTCGGATGCTCCATGACTGGGATGGGCGAATGGACAAGGATTCCGGCCCGGCGGCGATCTACATCGCCTTCCGCAACGAGCTGACGAAGCTCGTCGCGGGCTTGCCGGTCTTCGAGTCGCTCAAGTCCAATCCGTTCGCGGCCGAGGAGCCGCCGCTGGTGGGACCGATTGGCTTCCTCTACTGGATCGTCCCGCAGCTCGTCCGTGAAAACGACGCTACGGTGTTGCCAGAGGGAACAACCTGGAACCAGCTGCTGCTACAGGCATTTGATACGGCGATCGACGATCTACGTAGCCAGCTTGGCGACGACCTCGCGAGCTGGCGGTGGGAGGCCATCCACCGCACCGCTCCGACGCATCCGATGGCCTTGGTTGACGCCTCACTCGGCGAGAGCCTGAACCCGCCGTCGGTCACGATCGGCGGCGACAGCGATACGCCGCAAGCGGCGGGCATCTACCCCGGCGTGAGCTACAACGTCGCCGGGACATCGGTGGCGCGCTACATCTTCGACACGAGCGATTGGGAAGCGAGCCGCTGGATCGTGCCACTCGGCAGCTCCGGACACGCCGGTAGCGGACACTACAGCGACCAGGCCGACCTCTGGTCGAACGTCCAATACATCCCGATGCGCTACGGCTGGGACGGCATCCGCGCCGCCGCCGAGAACCACCAGAAGCTCGAGCCGGCGCAGTAAACAGGGTCGCGCAACAACGAAACGGGTGCGGTCGCGAATTGACCGCACCCGTTCTTTGCTTCTGCTAAACCACCTGCCGTGGAACCGCTAACCAATCCGCTTCACCTCGTAGGGCCGGGGCTCGTCCCCGGCCGGCCTACGGCACGATATTCGAGAGCGACCGGGGTCGAGCCCCGGCCCTACGTGATTGTCGCATGCAACGATCGCGGGTAAACGTCCCTACGTCACCAACCCGGTCACCTCGCGCACACGCTCAAGCTTCGGCACCGTGATCTCGCGCGATCTGTCGCGGCCAAGCGCCAGAATGCGGTCGAGCTCGGCGCGGTCGGCCTGGAACTCCTCGATCCGGGCGCGGATCGGCGCGATCGCCTCAACGAGCGCGTCCGCCAGCCCGTTCTTGAAGTCCCCGTAGCGCTTGCCCTCGTACTCCTGCTCGATCTTGGCGATGGTGCGGTCGGTGATCTGGGAGTAGATCGTCAGGAGATTCGTCAACGCCGGCTTGTCGGGCGCGGCCTTGACTTCGCTGCCCGAGTCGGTGACGGCGCGGCGGACCTTGCGGCGAATCGTGTCATCATCGTCGTTCATCGAGATGTAGTTGTATTCGCTGGCCGCGCTCTTGCTCATCTTCATCGTCGGGTCGTCGAGCCCCATGATCCGCGCGCCCTCTTCCTTGATGTCTGCCTCCGGGACGACGAATGTCTCGCCAAAGACCGAGTTGAAGCGGTGGGCGACATCGCGCGCCAGCTCGACGTGCTGCCGCTGGTCATCGCCAACCGGCACCAGATCCGCGTCGTAGATCAGGATGTCCGCCGTCATCAGCACCGGGTAGAAGAAGATGCCGGTGCCGACACGCTCAGGCTGCTCGCCGCCCGACTTCTCCTTGAACTGGGTCATGCGGCTGAGCTCCCCGAACATCGTCTGGGTCGACAGTATCCAGGTCAGCTCGGTGTGCTCCGGTATCTGCGACTGCACGAACAAGACGGCAACTTCCGGATCGATCCCGCAGGCCAGCAGTGACGCTGCAAGGTCATAGGTCCGCTGGTGCAGATCCTTCGGGTCATAGGGCAACGTCATGGCGTGCAGATTGACGATCGGGTGGAAGCTCTCGGCCTCGTACTGCTGCCGGACCCAATGCCGGACTGCCCCCAGGTAGTTGCCCAGCGTTGGGATGCCGCTCGGCTGAATGCCGGAGAGGATGCGCGGCTTGGTCCGCGCGCCTTCCTGCGGCTTCGTCGCTTCCATCGTTGCGCTGCTCATCGTTGATTTCTCCTGTTTCGTTCTTCGAGGGCAACAAAAAAACCCCCATCCCAGAGGGACGGAGGCGCTCATCGTTAGCTGCACCCGCGGTGCCACCCTCGTTGACCGTCGATCCTGACGGTCCACTCGGTGCCGGCCAATATGCCTGGCCAGCGCCCCGGATAACGGTGGGGAATCCGACGCGGTCTACTTCGCAATTGCGGTTCGGCGCGTGGCTCGCGGAGCCATTCGATCCCGATCCCGTTTCCGGCTCGCACCAACCGCCGGTTCTCTGCAACGGGCGTCGGAACCTACTCGTTCCGGTCAACGCCAAGTCAACTTGTCCCAGGATAATAAGCCTGCCCCACGGCTATGTCAACACAACCAGGACAGCGTCGACGCGCTCGGACTACGATGCGCCGGGACCATGACACAGTGGGAAGAGGTAGACATGAGCGACGAGCGAACGCTGATAACCGGCGGCAGAGTCATCGACGGCAGCGGCAACCCCTGGTTCTACGGTGACGTACTGCTGCAAGGAGACAGGGTCGAGGCGGTCCTTAGCCGCGGTCAAAGCACGGGGGTCGACGCCAACCGAGTCGACGCCAGTGGCATGGTCGTCAGCCCCGGCTTTATCGATATCCAGAGCCATTCGATCATCCCGCTCATGATCGACGGGCGCTGCCTGTCGAAGATCGTCCAGGGCGTGACGACCGAGATCATGGGCGAGGGTTGGACGCCCGCGCCATTTGGCGGCCGGATCGACTTCCCGGTGCCGCGCGGCTTTGGCTCACACGATCTGGGCGAGTGGGAAGAGAAAGCCCGTGACTGGTCGCGCTTCGGTGATTGGCTCGACGCGATGGTCGAGCGCGGCGTCTCGCCGAACGTCGGCTCCTTCCTCGGCGGCGGCAGCTTGCGCCGCTACGCCAAAGGCATGGACATGGGCCCGGCCGACGCCGACGAACGGGCGGTGATGACGCGGGTAATGACCGAGTCGATGGAGGATGGCGCGTTCGGCGTCTCATTCGCGCTGATCTACCCGCCCGACGCCTACATGGAGACCGACGAGATCGTTCACGTCTGCAAGGCCGTCGCCGAGCACCATGGCGTGTACATCACGCACATGCGCTCAGAAGCCGAGACGCTCATCGAAGCGCTCGACGAGACCATCGAGATCGCCCGGCAGTCCGGCGTGAGTGTTGAGATCTACCATCTGAAAGCCGCCGGCTCGAAGAACTGGCCGAAGATGCCCGAAGTCATCAAGCGCATCGACGCCGCCCGCGCAGAGGGACTCGACATCACCTCAGACATGTATCCCTATCCGGCCTCCGGCACCGGCCTTTCATCCTGCCTACCGCCCTGGGCAGAAGAGGGCGGCAAGCTCTACGAGAAGCTCGCAGACCCCGATGAACGCGCGCGCATCCGTGCCGCAGTGGTCGACCCATCCGGCGATTGGGAGGCGATGCTCGACGAGACCGGTCCTGAGGGCGTGATGCCGGTCGGCCTCAACCTGCCGGAACACCAGCAGTACGTCGGGAAACGCCTGACCGAGATCGCCGAGATGCGCCAGCAGGAGCCGGTCGACGCCATCCTCGACCTGCTCGCCGCCGAGAAGCAGCGCATCGGCACGATCTACTTCGGCATGAGCGAGGAGAACATCGAGCTCCAGCTGCGCCAGCCGTGGATCAAGATCTCGACTGACGCCGGCGGGCTCGATCCGGAATGGGCGGTTGCCAACGGCCCGACCCACCCACGCGCCTACGGGACCTACACACGCGTGCTCGGGCACTACGTCCGCGAGCGCAAGGTCATCCCGCTTGAGGACGCCATCCGGAAGATGACGTCGTCCGTCGCCGACCGGCTCGGCCTGCGGGATCGGGGACTGCTGCGTCCCGGCGCTTACGCCGACGTCATCATCTTCGACCCTGATACCGTCCGGGATAACGCAACCTTCGCCGACCCGCACCAGCTCTCGACCGGGGTCCGCGATGTCTGGGTGAATGGCACGCGCGTACTTGAAAACGCGAGTCACACCGGCGCGCTGCCGGGAGCATTCGTGAAGGGGCCAGGAGCGGTCTAACCGCGCTGGCGGGCCGGGTGCAGGACGAGCGACAGCGAGCGCTGGATAGCCTCGACGGCCCTGCCAACCCGTTCGGCGAGCTGACCTGTCATGGAGTGGCTACCGGCGGCGACTGGCGCGGGCTGCGCCGCCGCATCCGGAATCACCGGTTCGTCAACCTCAACCGGAAGCGTCGCGACGGATTGGATATCAGTGGCCAGCAGCAGAATGTCGAGCGGTTCGAAGGTGATGTCGCCGTCCGCTTCGGCGACGGGCTGGATGCCGCCGACAGTCACGAAGTCCGTGCCCTCGACGATTGCGATGGCCTGCGCGCCGCCACGGTCAAGCCGCTGACCGAGAGCCGCCAGAAAGCCTTTGTAACCGTCGGGGAAGAGGCGATGTGGCGAACCTGAGCGCATACGTGTGAGCTGGACCGGGTTGGCGGTGTCGACATCCGGGATCTCGAGCACCTCGGGCGTTCGCGACCCGGGCGCGCTGGCCCGGACGACGAGCCCGCCGTCAACCTCGATGATCGAGACGGCGTGGTAGCCGCCGGTGTCGAGCCGCGCGCCGATTGCGCGTAGTCGCTGGGCGTATGGCTGGTGTCCTGTCTGGCGTTCCTGCATCACAAACCTACCCTCGGAAGTTCGGCGGAATGTAGTCCTGAATATGCTGGTAGCTGCCGCGCCGGTCGAGCGCTCGCTGGATCATGTCGACTATGTCATGCGGATCGAGCGGGTCGGAGAACGGTCGGTAGGATGACTCGCCGTACCCCAGCACCGGCTCGAAGCCAGTGACTGCCAGCAGACTCGGTAGCTCAGTAATCACGACATTCTCGGCGATGCGTTGATCAAGCTCGAAGCCCAGGGCCCGCAGCATGTTCTCGTAGCCGTCGGGGATGAGGTAGCTCGCCTCCCGGTAGGGCGCGGGCATGCCGCGTTGTTCGGGGGCGCGTCGGAGCAGCTTGGCAAGCTTGCGGTCGTCGAACTCGAAGAGCACCGGCCAGGGATCGGTTGCACGGGTCGCCCGCAGGACGAATCCGGCGGGGATCTCGATCAGTGTGATCGAATGCAGGCGTTCTGCATCGATGTGCCGGCCGAGCACGCGTAGCCGGTTCTGATAGGTTGGCTCGACGAGATGCTGGGGAAAGGCATTCTCCCCAGGGGCTTCGGAAAACATAACATCGCCATGCACAGACACGCTCCGTGCTCCCTACCTACCTGCTTGCATATGATCCCTTGCCCCGCATTTACTTTGGAATCTGTGGGCTCGGCTGTCAATCTCGCCCGGCGCAATTGGGACTTTTGTCATGCTCCGCGCAGCCGGTGCGCCCGGCGGTCCGGGGACTTGCGACTTGGGACGGCACGACCGCTCCCTGGCTCTACAATGTGGCCGAAGCTTGAATGAAGCAACGGAAGGAACGCAGGATGGCCCAGGAGACTGAGCGTAGCGAGTACATCGAGATTACCGACGGCATCTCGACAATCCGGCCCGGCATCGACAAGGAGAGCTGGAACGGTCTCAGCTACAACGTCGGCATCTCGGAAAAGACCGTTGGCGCGAAGGAATTCTCGATGAACGTCGCCACAGTGCCGCCGGGCGGCATCGCCAAAGCGCACATCCATGTCGACTTCGAGGTTGGGCTGTACATCCTCAAGGGGAAGCTCAAGCATATCTACGGCGAGCGTCTGGAGCGCGAGATCTACAACCAGGCCGGCGACTTCATCTTCATCGAGCCTGGCATGCCGCACGAGGTCTACAACCTCAGCGATACCGAAGAGGTCGTCGCCGTCGTCTGCCGTACCAGCGCTCAGCAGTGGGAGAACATCATCAACTACGAGGTGCCCGCCGAATAAGGCGTGGTTACCGCAGTCCTTGACGCGCAGACACGACCGTAGCGAAAATTGCGGATAGAGGCTTTACGAATTACGACCCTTCGCACTACAATGGCTCGCAGGGAAGAGGAGCAGGCCTCCGTGCGAGGCATTACGATCGACAGCGCCGGAAGAAGATGAAACCAAAGTACCGTCTCACGTACATCCCACTTGAGGCCTCCGAGCGTATATTGAGGCAGAGGCAGCTGTCCGGGCTGGAGTACCGGCCATGAGTCAGCCGTCTCAGAAAGTTCGCCGTCTGCCGGCAATGCGCAGGGTCGCTGACCCAGCGCCACCGGTTGAGACGTCGGACGCCGAACTGGTACATCGGGTTAGCCTGGGCGACACGGCCGCGCTGGAAGCGCTCTATAACCGTTACGCCCGCGTGGTCTACTCATTCGCTATGCGGATCGTGTCCGATCCCATGCTGGCGGAGGAGATACTACAGGAGGTCTTCGTACGGACCTGGCGCCAAGCGGATCGTTTTCAGCGCTCGCGCGGCAACTTTGGGAGCTGGCTCCTCAGCATCACCCACAACCTCGCGATCGATGAGATCCGCAAACGCCAGCGGCGACCGCAGAAGTCGGATTCGGTGGATGTCTCGGACGCCCTCTTCGGGCTGGTAGACGAAGCCACCAATGTCGAAGAGGCCGCGCAGGCCTCGGCTCTGCGAGTTCGCATCCAGACGGCGCTGTTGACGCTGCCGGACGCGCAGCGGGAAGCCATCGAACTGGCCTTCTTCAACGGCATGTCGCAACGCGAGATCTCGGCCCACCTCGATATACCGCTCGGCACGATCAAGACACGTATGCGTCTCGGTCTCAAGAAGCTGCGACTGGAGCTTGAGCCCGACGAGCAGTAACTAGAATCGATCGTCGCGTGAACGGGCTGCCGGAAGTACCCACAACCGAAATCAGCGAAATGCTGGCGGCCTATGCCCTCGGCGCGCTCGACCAGGAAGAGCGGGAATTCATCACCCGCAACCTGCCACGCTTCCCCGCATGGCAAAAAGAGCTCGACAGCTACCGCATCGCGACAACCGGCCTGGCGCATGCTGCTGAACCGCAGGACGTTCCGTTGCGCGTGCGTGCGGCGCTGCTCTCCGAAGTCGACGCCATCGAATCCAACGTGCCGCTCAAGCACTATCGCAAGGCTGCCTGGAACGCGACGCTACCGCCGCTCGAACTGCCGGAACCGGCCACGCCGGCTCGCAACTGGAAACGCACGATCCCGCGCATCGCGCTCATTACGTCCATGCCGGCGACGGTCGTCGCGATTGTCTTCGCAATGTACACGATCATCATTCACGATCAGATCACCGAGCAACAGAACGAAATCGCCGAGTTCCAGCAAGCGCAGGAACAGTCGGCCGGCGTCCTGGTCGTGCCGCCGGACAACCGCCAGGTTATCGACCTCATCGCGTCCGGTGATGCGCCCTTCGCACGCGGGAGCCTCTTCGTCGACCAGGGCGAGAACGCGGCGATGCTCGTGGCTCGCGACCTGCCGGCGATCAACCAGGACGAGCAGTTCGTCGTCTGGGTGCAGACCGGGCTCGACAACAACGAGTTCGTCAAGATCGGTGTGCTCGACCCCAATGAGACCGGCACGGCGCAGATCGTCATCGATCCGCCCGACCTCTTCGAGCGCTACTCGAATGTGCTCGTGACGCGCGAGGCGGACCCGGAATCGAATCTGCCAAGCGGCCCGTCGATCCTCACCGCAGGCATCTAGTGTTCTGTGACACGTGAATTAGCCGACAGTCCGGCACCCCCCGGATGACTCAATAAGCATCGCGCTTGTCATTTCGAGAGAAATGAGAAATCTGAGGCGAACACCAGCAACGCGTGACGCTGAGATTTCTCTCACGCGTCGAAATGACAATTTCGTTGCGAACGAGTTCCCAGGTAACGCAGGGGGACTTCATCATACGGAAATGTGGCGATGAGTTCCTCATCCGCCGAGAGGAGCACGGTGGGTATGGCGACGCGGTGCGTCGCTGGTTGCGAAGACGCGAACCTGGGAACAGGAACGTTTTACCCGGATTTCGTATCACTTCCCAAGTAATACCGATCCACGGTGAGATTGTCGCGATCAATGTAGGGGCACCGCTTGGGTCCACGCCCCTACCGACGTCTGCCAGGTAGTGCCACCTACAAAACAAAACAGTATGACCCATCATTAGTGACTACTTATCGCCAGCGATTCAACAATGTCCCGGCTTGGTGATCCCACCGGATCGGCATGTCACTTGCCTTGAATTTGCATACCCCTAGGGGGTATCATTGTTCGTGAGGCTGGCAACAGAGGGGATCGCCGATGACCGCATCAACAACATCGTCACGCGAATCAACGATACCTATCGAGGGCATGTTCTGCGCCTCCTGCGTCAAGCGCGTCGAGCGCAAGCTAGAGCGTGTGCCCGGCGTCAGCGCCGTCGCAGTCAACCTCGCGACGGAAGAGGCGAAGGTCTCTTATGACCCAGCTCAAGCCTCCAGCGACGACCTTTACGCTGCCGTTGAAGCTGCCGGGTACGGGGTTCGCGAGGACGAGGTCACGCTCGACATCGAGGGCATGTTCTGCGCCTCGTGCGTCAAGCGTGTCGAGCGCAAGCTGGAGCGCGTGTCCGGCGTAACGTCATCACCGGTCAACCTCGCGACAGAGCAATCAACGATCCGCTACAACGCCGCGGCCGCGTCGGTCGACGACCTGATCGCCGCTGTCGAAGCTGCCGGCTATCACGCGCGTGTTCACACAACCGGCTCGACAGACGATGACGTCGTCGACGCGAATGAGCAGCGCCACCGGGACGAGCTCCGGGATTACCGCATCAAAGCATTCGCGTCGATTGGCGTGAGCGTCGTGATCATGGCGCTGATGTTCTGGCCGTCGTGGCTGCCC
>JAUIIK010000155.1 GCA_030431755.1 Chloroflexia bacterium | reverse complement strand
CGATACTGGCGATACCGGCTCTGAGGGCGCAACGGGCCCGCAGGGCACGGTTGGCCCGCAGGGTATCCAGGGGCCGACCGGCGATACCGGTTTGCAGGGCGACACTGGCGATACCGGCACGTCTGGCCCACAGGGGCCGCAGGGTATCCCCGGCAACCAGGGTCCAACCGGCCCGACCGGCGACACCGGCCCGACCGGCGACACCGGCGACACCGGACCGCCCGGCGGCGCTGGGTTCACCAACTTCTAGCGGCTTCGCGTTAGAGGGACAGCCCAGAGCAGTCGCCTGACGAGTGTTCAAAACGAAGCGCCTGCTGTGCTCGAATGGCAGCAGGCGTTTCGCTTGCAGAAAACCGGTATCAACAGGACGGTAGAGTGACCACTGTGACCCGCATCATGCTCTGCATGATTGTGCGCAATGAAGCGAAGATCATCGAGCGCTGCCTGGCTGCCGCGCTACCTGCTATAGACGCCGCGACGATATGCGACACCGGCTCCGACGATGACACCATCGAACGTATTGAAACGACCCTTACGAACGCCGGCCGCCCGCACCGCATCCCGCGCCACGAATGGCAGAACTTCGGCAAGAATCGCAGCCGTTCGTTCGAGGAAGCGCGCGCCCACGCGCTCGAGCTTGGCTGGGACCTGGCCTCTTCCTACGCGCTCTTCCTCGACGCCGATATGGTCGTGCGCGTCTCGGAGGAGTTCGACGCCAACGCTCTCGATGCCGCCGGATACAACGTGCGGCAGCGGCACGGCTCGCTCGACTACGAAAACATCCGGCTGGCGCGGCTCGATATCGACTGGATCTGTGTCGGCGCGACGCACGAGTACTGGGCGCTGGGCGAGCACGACGGCGCGGTTGAGCCGCTCGCAAGCCTCTGGATCGACGATGTTGGGGATGGGGGCGCGAAGGATGACAAGTTCGAGCGCGATATCCGGCTATTGAACGAGGATCTGGAAGCCGACCCGGACAACCCGCGTACGCTCTTCTACCTCGCCCAGAGCCACTTTGACCTGAAGCAGTTCGAGCGCGCTAGGGAGCTTTACCGCCGCAGGGTCCAGATCGGCGGCTGGGAGGAGGAGACCTGGCATGCCCAGTACCGGGCGGCGATGTGTCTCGTCGAGCTGGGGCACATCGCCGAAGGCTTCGGCGAGCTATTGGTTGCCTGGAACCGTCGGCCCACGCGCGCGGAACCGCTCGCCCAGCTCGCCCGGCACGCCCGCTTCAACAAGCAGCATCATGTTGCGCACATGGCCGCCGAGCAAGCGCTAGCTGTTGGCTTTCCTTCTGATGACCGGCTATTCGTCGAGGTCGATGCCTATGCGACGCGCGTGATCGAGGAGATCGCTGTCAACGCCTACTACACCGACCAGCGCGCGCGGGGCCTCGCGGCGTGTGACGCGCTGGTGCACCGGCATGGTGTGCCGCAGGCTGTGCGCCGACGTAGCACGGGTAATCTGATCCACTATGCAGAGCCGCTGGCAAACGTCGGAGAGACGCGCCAACTGCGTATTCATCAGGATTACTGGGATGACTCCTTCAGCTCGACCGTTGGTTCAATCCAACGCACGGCGAACGGCTATATCTCGATCAATCGCTTCGTCAACTACTATCACGAGCTCGGCAGCGCGTTTATCACCCGTGATCCCGAGGGGCAGTATTTCAGCCGCAACGTTGCCTTGACACTCGATCGCGATCTCAACATTAGCAATGTCCAGAGGATCAACGATCGAGTTTATGAACACGCTGCCATCGTCCCGACCAGCGAGGCGCAGGTCTGTGGCATGGAGGATGTGCGGCTCTTCCGCTGGCGCAACCAATGGTGGTTCACGGCGAACTCGCGGCAGTTCTCGGACAAGAACTTCTACCGTGTCCTGCTGGGCCGATACAGCAGCAACTGCGAGCGCGTGGAGTCGGTTATCGCGCTTGACTACGATGGGATGTACATCGAAGAGAAGAACTGGATGCCGTTGGTCCACAACGACGAACTGTACCTGCTCTATCTCTCGCAGCCGACGATCGTCCTCCAGCCCGATCTTGAGACCGGCCAGTGCACGGTTGTCAGCGACAAGGTTGCCCGAGCCGATCTCAGCAGCTACCGCGGCTCGACGCCGTTTATCCCCTTCAACGGGCGCTTGCTGGCGATCGTCCACGATGTCGCGGAGTCCGACAACCATCGCCGCGAGTATTTCCACCGCTTCATCATCCTCGACCCGGATACCTGGATGATCACCCACGTATCGCACCCATTTACCTTCCTCCATGCCGGGGTCGAGTATTGCTGTGGCATCACCTGGGCCCACAACGGCACGGATCTGGTTGTTAGCTTCTCGTTCGAAGAACGGGAATCATGGCTCGCGACGGTCGACCGGGAGCGTGTGCGTGAGATGCTGCGGCCGGTCGAGTCGATGCCCGTGCTGCGGCCGTTGTCTGGCCTCGGGTCCTCCGGGGCTACGCTGGATGAGCCGCCAGCGCCGCCCGCCAAGCCGCGGCGGCTGCGATGGTGGGCTCCACAGCGTCTGCTGTCGTCGGAACGGGATTGACGATGATCTGGGTCGCGCCGCGCTCCACGAGCTGGTCGAGACGCGGGCCCAGCGCGTCGGGCGTGGCGGCGATCGCGAAGGCGTCGACGTAGCTGTCCGGGATCCGCTCCGCAAGCGCTGCCAGCGTCGCGTCGTCCCAGGTGTAGCCGATGTCCGCGACCGTCTCGCGCAGCCCCTCCGGTACGACCAGGCCCCGTGCCAGGAAGGTGACGAAACCGGGCGACGCGGCCAGCAGCTTGCGGGCGACGCGCGGCCGCAGAGCGTCGTAGGCGGCGTCTAGCGTCGTGTCAACGGCGACGTCGATGCGCGCGACGAGATCAATCGACGCCGGGTCGCGCCCGACGTAGGTTGCCCCGAGCTGGATCACGTCCCAGGCGCGTTCGAGCGTGCCTGGCGCGATGCAACCTTCGATGATGACGCCGTTGGCGAGCATCCCGCCGGTCCGCAGCATCATCGGCCCACCGGCCGCGAGATAGATCTGGACGTCATCGCGTGGCGGCCTGAAGTGCAGGCGGCCGCTGAATGAGAAGACGTCGCCGTGAATCTCTACATCGTCGCCGGTGAGCAGGCGGCGGACGAGGTGGATCGTCTCGGCGGAGCGCCGCGCGACCTGCCGCCGCCGGATGCCGAGCTCGCTGAATCCCGAGATGCCGGCGCCCAGCCCCAGCACCGCGCGGCCCTCGCTTAGCTCATCGAGCGTCGCGATGGCCATAGTCGTCAGCGAGGGGTGGCGGGTATAGGGGTCGGTGACGCAGGGGCCGATCTGAATCGTCGTGGTCGCTCCGGCGACGGCGGCGCAGAGGCCATAGACATCGCGGAAGAAGCGCTCGTCGGGCACCCAGAAGAAGTCGAATCCGCGCGCTTCAGCAAATTGAGCGATCTCGACGACACGCGTTGCCGGGCGGCTTCCGAGGTACAGTAGACCGAGCCGAACTGGGGTATCCATCACGTTTCCGACCACGACATCCAGCTACCGGGTACGCAATCATGATGATACCCCCGCCGGACGCCGCGTACCGTCCCCCGTTGTCCCTAGAATATGTGTGGCTTCGTTGCGAGTGTGCAGCGTGCCATTCATCGGGCGGTTCCATCCAGCAGGAACGCGACCAGCGCCTCGACTTCGCTGCTCGTGAGCGCGAGCTGCGGCATGCCCCAGCCGCTGCCGTAGCCCGGCACGACGTAGGCGTCCGGGCTACGGATCGACGCGCGTACATAGCTCTCTGCCGACTGGTCCCCGGCGCGGAGCACGGCAGTCTCAGCGAGGTTGCTGAGATCCGGCCCGGCCTCGAAGCCGGCGTTGATGCCGGCGTCGGCGATGTCGTGGCAGGCAGCGCAGCCCTTGGAGAAGAAGAGCTCGCGCCCAACTTCCACATCTGTTGCCGCAGCAGGCTCGTCGGTGCCGTCGCGGCTCCAGGCATAGCCGGTTCCGGCCAACAGCAAGACGACAACCACTCCGGTGACACCGAACAGCCCGCGCCGGATGTTCATGACGTTACCCTTCTGGATCACTCGATGCGCTTCACAGCCGCCGGGTCCGTAGGGTGGAGTTCATCGCACCTCTCACGCATCAGGTTCGGTGTAGGGCAGGAAGTTTGCGCCTGTTCTCTCCGCTGCACGTCGCGCAGCAACTCCCGTGACACACGTACCGCTCCGCTCCTGGCATCCCGAGCAAGGCTTTGTGCCGAGGGATCTACGACCAACAGCGCCGCGCTCCGACGAAGACCGTCACGGTCGCTACAGCGTGGTCGATCACCGTCTCCTGCACCGGTCGGTGGCACGCTCGCAACAAGATCCCTCGGGCGCAAAGCCTTGCTCGGGATGACCAGGTTGATGCTGTGGCGTCTGCTGCATGGCGCTACGTGCCAACCGAATCCGGGAGCCGTGCAAGTGAACGACTCCGGTTGATACATGAAGACGAACTCCACCCCACGAGGGCGTACGGGCCGGCTCAGCCGTCTATTGCCCGCCGGCGTGGACGACGGCCGGAACCCGCCGGTGCGTGTCCCTCGCCTGGTTGCGGAGCATGAGTGCCTGGGCGATCAGGAGCATTGTCGCGGCTGCCAGTGCCCCGATCAACGCTGCCCGGGCGAGCGTCGAGGTCCAGAGCGTCGTTGTTGTCGCCGGGGCTGAGTGGACAGTCAGCGCGCCCAACTCCTGCTCGCCAAACAGGCCCTGATTGACGGTCCAGGTCCATGCGCCGCTCGCTGGCAGGCTGACTTCCGCCACATGACGGCCCGCTTTGGCGTCGACGGCACCGGGGAAGACCAGCACGTCGCCATGCTCGGATCTGAATGTTAGCGAGGTGTTTGGTAGCGTCGTGCGGTGCTCGCCGTGCTGGAGGATGGTGTATTCGATTGTGTGGGTTTCGCCGGCAACGAACTGCCCGGGTTGCGTGTCGACCGAGGTGATGGCCCAGCCGCCTGCCAGCGCCGCTCCGGAGCCCCCGAGGAGCCCGGCGAACAACCCGGCCAGGATGGCTATGCTACGAATCTTCATCGTACTCGCCTTTCATTGGTACGGCTTGCAGTTATCTCTGTTACACCGATGAAGGTGGATCGGTTCCATGCGTTGACGGATGCCGCCGGCCGCTCTATACACGGGTGAGCGATCAGGGCGGGATGAAATGGGGCAGCTGGTGGCAACAGACTATCGCGTGATCGGACAGCGGCAACGCCGGCAGGATGCCGGGCCACGGCTGACCGGGCGCGAACGCTATACCGCCGACCTCGTATTGCCGGGGATGCTCCATGCCCAGCTTGTGCTAAGCACGCAGGCCCATGCCAGGATCACCGCTATCCACCGCGACGCCGCTCGCGCCCATCCCGGCGTCGTCGATGTCGTCACAGCAGCGGACTTGCCCGCCTTTACCCGCGATGACGAGCAGCTTGTGCGTGAGAGCTTCTTCCTGGCCCACGAGGTCGTGAACTTTGCCGGCCAGCAGCTGGCTGTCGTGCTGGCAGAGTCGGCCGTCGCCGCGCGCGAGGCTGCCGACCTCGTGCGTGTGGACTACGCTCCGCTGCCGGTCGTCGCCGATCTCGACGCGGCGCTCGGCGCGGAGAGCGAGCGGCTGCGGCCGTCGGCCGAGAGCAATGCAGGCGGCGTTGCCAGGTTCGAGCGCGGCGATGTCGACGCAGCCCTGGCGCAAGCGGCGGCAGTGGCGCAGGGGCGCTTCACCTCCGACGGCGTCTACCAGAGCTACATGGAGCCGCGGGCCGTCATCGCCGACGCCGATGGCTCGCTGGCCGACTTCGGCACGCTGACGATCTACACTCCAACCCAGGGCCAATTCGCGGTGCGCCAGTTCGTCGCCGCTGCGCTGCGGATGAGCGAAGCCGACATCGTCGTCCAGCCGATGACCGTCGGCGGTGGCTTCGGGGCGAAATTCGTCCTGTTCGAGGCGCTGGTGGGGATGCTCGCGCTGCATTCCGGGCGGCCGGTGAAGCTCGTGCTCGACCGCGGCGATGATTTCATCGCGACGATCAATGCGCCGCGCGCCAATTACGACGTTACTGTCGCTGCCGACGTCGCCGGCAAGATTACCGCCATCCGGACCGAGATCGTGCATGACACGGGCTACTTCGCGCACTCGCCCTATCAGCTTGCCGGGACGATGATTGGGAGCTGGTATCCCGCCGCAAATCTCCAGATTCGCTCGACCGAGGTCTATACGAACCGCCCCGGCGCGGCCGCATACCGCGCGCCCGGCCTGACGATGATGGCCTTCGTGCTAGAACAGCTTATCGACGACCTGGCCGGCCAGCTCAACCTCTCGCCGCTGGCGCTCCGCCAGGCGAACGCGGCGCAGACCGGCGACCCGATGGCCGACGATTCACCCTGGCCCGAGCAAGAGCTGTCGAAGCTGCTCGACGCTGCGGCGCGACATCCGCTGGTGACCGCGCCGAAAGATAGTGGCGAGGGCGTTGGTGTCTCGATTGGGATGATGCGCGGCTCGACGGAGCCGGCCTCGGCGACTGCGCGGCTTGTCGGCGACGGCAGCCTCCAGGTCAGTGTCGGCTCGATTGACCTGACCGGCACGAACAGCGCACTCGGCCAGATCGCGGCCGAGACCTTCGGCGTCGAGGCCGGGCAGGTGCGGGTCAGAACCGCGCCGTCGAACATTGCCCCGCACTCGGGCGGGACCGGCGGCAGCAAGATCCTCTACACCGTCGGCAACGCCGTCGTCATAGCGGCCGAGGACGCCCGCCGCCAGACACTTGCCGTCGCCGCCGGGGAGCTAGAGGTCGCGCCGGACGATCTGGAGCTCGTCGATGGCGTGGTTCGGGTCAAAGGCTCGCCAGACCGGCAGCTGACGCTGGAGCAGGTTGTCGGCCTGACGACCGGGATGAACGCCCGGCACGGCCCGATCCACGGCCAGGGCAACGCCGCCAACATCGAGCGCGCCCCGGGCGTGACCGTCCATATCGTCCGGCTGCGGGTCGACCGCGAGACCGGCCAGGTCGACCTCACTGGCTATGCGGCGCTCCACGATGCCGGCAAGGCGATCAACCCGGCCGAGGTCGATGGTCAGATCTACGGCGGGATCGCCCAAGGGCTCGGCTGGGCGCTCTACGAGGGGCTGCTCTATGACGACCAGGGCCAACCTCTGACGGCCTCGTACATGGATTACGCCCTGCCGAAAGCCAGCCATGTTCCGACGGTCGATATCGACATCCACGAGTACCCGGCCAAGCATGGCCCCTACGGCGCGAAGGGCATCGGCGAGCCTCCGGTCATCCCCGCAGCGGCCGCCATCGCCAACGCCATCCACGACGCGACCGGCGCGCGGATGACCCACCTGCCGATGACGGCTGAGCGCGTCTGGCGAGCGTTGCGGAGCTAGCGGTTCCGGTGCTTGTATGCAGGTGCCCTGCGGGTCCCATGGCCGTGGATCGCCACACGCGTAGGGATGAGGACGAGCCGCGTCCGGCCCTGGGTGTGTAGGGAAGCGCGGATGGGGACGAGCCCCATCCTTACGCTGTTCTTGGAGGAGTCGGCAGCCAACGCCGCCGATGACAATTGAGAATCGCCCTAGCAGATGAGCAACCAGTTGCGTTGGTTGTTTGTCTCCGAGGACTCGACGACCTGGTTGAAGACATCGGCGACGATTCTGCCGCCCGACTCACAGGTGGTGCGGAAGAACCGCACGTCGACGAACGAACCGGCGGCCAGGCCGTTGATCTGGCGCGTGGTGGTCGCGCTTCCGGCGAGGTTGCGGACCGAGAATTGACCGGCGGCGTAGTTGCTCTGGTTCCTGATCCGCGCATCGACATAGTAGACCTTGCCGAACCAGGTGTTGAATGAGCCGTAGCTGAAGCTCTCGACTGTCAGGTCCGGCGCGTTGGTTGGTGGCGGGGTTGGCGTGGGTGTCGGAATCGGCGGGTTGTCGTCGATGGGGATGGCCATGGCCGCCGGCGCGGAGAACGCGACGAGCGTGAGCACGAGCGCCCCGATCATCGCCGGGCGCAGCAGTGCGTGTCGCAGTTTTGCAAACATGTGAATGCTCCTCAATAGGTACAGGCTGGGTGTGAACATGGCATAGAGCCATGCGCTGGATCGTTGTCATGTGCTCCTTTCCTGTGCCGTTCTTGTGATTCCATTCCCAGCCTATGCCGGCGCGCAGTTGCTCGGTATCGAGCGCACTCGATGCTTAGGCGTCGCAGTTTCTCGGCGCATGTACACAAAGAAGCGCGGACCGAGACGTGGTCCGCGCTTCGTCGTCTCCACGGGGTTACATACCCCGTGCCGCTATCAGGTTGCCTGGCTTAGATCCTGCCCGGGGCAAAATCTCCCTGGTACTTGTCCTCGCCGAATCCCAGGATCATCAGGAAGATGCCGCTCAGGAAGACCAGGCCGATGCCGAAGAGCGTGCTGCGCCCGAAGGCCTTCCCCAGGTCGAGCATCCCAAGAATCCAGGCGACGAAATTGACGACCGGAATGAACATCAGAAGCACCCACCAACCGGGTTTCCCGGCAATCTTGAAGAGTGCATAGAGGTTCAAGATCGGGATGATTGCCCACCAGCCCGGCAGGCCGCCTTTTTCATTTACCTTCCATTGCCCAATGATCAAGAGCACGAAGAAACCGACATAGAAAAGCGCGCCGAGTAATCCGCCTGCGTCGTCCAAAACTAACCCCTTTCGCGCGATACCCCGTTGCGCCGGCAGCAGCAATCGCGCATGTCTGCTCCGGCTTGTTCACGCCCGCAGTGGAAGCGTCTAGCCCCTTTCCCACTTGCTGTTTGATGAAATCCCATGTGGCCGGATGTCTCTCGGCCGGTGGATTCCACGCTACCCGTTGTTCGATGAGTGAATTCTAGCCGCTCAGTCGTTGCGAGTACAGGCGCTCGGTTGCCGCATGTACACCATGTCCGGACAAGTGCTATGGGCGGGGCGCTGCGTAGCCGGCGTATCGCGCCGCGTGCAGTCTTTGTTGAGGAGGTTGTGGCCCCGCGCTCAGGCGACCATTGAGGCCCGCTCGGGCCGGCCCGAACCGTAGACCACGGTACTGATGAGCTTGTCGCGCTTGGCTTCGTACATCGCGGCGTCAGCCTGCTGGATCATCTCTTCGGAGCCGGTGGCGCGCGCCTCGCCGAAGTGGATGCCGACACTGCCGGAGAGGTGCTGGATGCTGTCCGGCAGGACAAAGGGCTCTTCAATACGCGCCACGATGCGCTCCGCGATCTCAACGGCTGCGCCTGAGTCCACGACGCCATCGATGAAGATGACAAACTCATCACCCCCGAAGCGAGCCGCGGTGTCTTGCGCGCGGATGCACTGCTGAATACGCTCGGCGCACTCGATCAGCACCCGGTCGCCGACGGCATGGCCGAAGGTGTCGTTGATCTGCTTGAAGCGGTCGAGGTCGAGGAAGAGCACGGCGATGTTGCGCTGCTCCTCCGCCTGGCCCTCGGCGGCGCTCTCAATCGTGTCGATCAGGTTGGTGCGGTTGGCTAGCCCGGTGAGCGCGTCGAACTTCGCCAGCCGCTCAAGCCGGGCTTCGAACTGCTTGCGGAAGGTCAGGTCAGTCAGCGTGACGATCATGCCGCCGCCTGGCCGCGCGACGGTCGAGACGAGGAGGTGCGCGTCGTCGCCGTCGTGCTGGGCCACCAGTGCTTCGAACGATTGCTCTTCTTCAGCGAGCGGCCCGCCGGCCGTGAGGGCTTGCGGTAGCGGCGCGCCATCCTTGCCGCGCAGGAGCGTGCCCACCGGGACGCCGGTTAGCTCAAACATCGTGTGTCCGAAGATCTCCTCGGCCGCGTTGTTGGTGTACTCGACTTCGCCGCTGTCGTTGAGCAGCACCAAGCCCTGGCCCATCGTATCGACGATCTGATCCGCCATATAGCGTTCGACGTGCAGCTCCGCCTCGGAGCGGTGCGCGCGCTCCAACGCGTCGGTCAATTGGTTGTACTGTCGCTCGTTCTCATGTTGCATCTCGATCATGCGGACGATCGCGCGCTTGCGGACGGCGTAGCTGATGAAGGTCGTGATCGCGATGAAGAGCAGCCCCGACAGATGCCGCATCCAGTCGAAGTCGTAGCCGGTTGCGATATTGATCGCGATCCAGGCTCCGAAGAAGACGGCCATGACGCTGGTGAGCCAGCGCAGCGTCAGGTAGAGCGCGCTAGCCATGACGATCGTGAGCGCCAGCGCCATAAAGCGGAGGTCGCCGGGCGCGTCGCGGTCAGCAAACAAGCTGAATGCCAGGAGCAGGTAGCCCGCGCCGGTTACCGACGCCGCCAGCGGGTGGGCGAAGTGATCGGGAATCCGATGCTGATGGAGCGCCTGGTAGACCTTCGCGTAGCCGATGCTCAGCGCGATGCCGAGCGCGAATCCGAGAAAGTTGAGCGGTCGCGGCAACAGGACGCTGATGTAGATCGCGCCGAGCAAGATGCAGATGGCGGAACCAAGCACAAAGGGCCGTAGACTCTCGATCAGGACCGCGTCGAGCTGGGGACGTATCGTGCGCGCATCGCTCCGGGCGGCTAGCAATGCCCGCGCTGTGTCCAAGCGATTATCCCGAAGCGCTTGCAGCGGATTGAGAGCAGCCCATGTCAACGCCCCGATCTTTCCAGCGGGCGGGTTCGGCGCAGGCTTGCGTGCTGCGCCATTGAGTGGGTTCGTGCTGGGGTGTGACATCCGTTTGTGCTACCGCAATTCGCAATCCAACGTCGTACTACTTTCGCATTGCTCCCGGCTACGCTTGTATGTTGTGCCATCTGACGCAGGGCACTCACCTCTGGCGTTCGCATGAACGCTTGAACGCTATCCTGATAATCATCGGCGATTGCGACAATTAGCGTGAGTGCCTCCTGTACTGGTTTGAGTAACCCATTTGGATGGTGGCGGCCAGGGGCGTCAGGCGTCGCGAGATATGCAGCACCCGTTGCCGCTGGACGGTAGATATGCTCCTATAGAGACTATCTACAGCAATCTGGAGAGGATGCGCGATGACTATCTCGACAATTGGGCTAATGAGCCCCGGTGATATGGGACACTCGATCGGCGCGGTGCTGGCTCAGAGTGGACTGGAGGTACTGACCTGCCTCGATGGCCGCAGCGAGCGTACCCGTGGCCTGGCCCGTGAAGCCGGTATCGAAGACGCCGGTTCGCTCG
>JAUIIK010000154.1 GCA_030431755.1 Chloroflexia bacterium | reverse complement strand
GGCCAAAGCTGAGCACCACGAAGTCACTGGTGGCAAACCCTACAGCGCCCCGGTCCCCGATGGCGCGGCCCCGCCGAAACCGCAGTGGAAGAACGCCGACTAAACCTTCTGCTTGAATCACCACCGATGGATCGCTTGGTTGAACAAGTGATCCATCTTTGTATTCTGCAAAGCCTCTCCTTCATTGACTCATGGTATGATCGCCCTCGAATGTTCGTACATAGATCAAATGTTCGATTGAGGCTTGATATCCATGCAGCAGGCGCTCGATTTATCCCACGATATACAGGATCTAGATGCGGTCGTCAGCCGGGTGGCGAACTTTCCTCGACTGCGATACATGGGATCGAAGTTCCGTTTGATTCCGCAACTCGTAGCGATTCTCGCTGAACTGGAATTCGAAAGCGCACTTGATGCCTTCAGTGGGAGCGGCGTGGTTTCATATGCGATGAAGGCTATGGGCAAGTCAGTAACCTCGAACGATTTTCTCAACTTTGCCGCTACTGTGGCACGATCTACCGTCGAAAATCAGTCAACAATCCTAACGTCAAATGACGTTCAGCAAATTCTTAGCCCATCTCTTGATGGGCGAGATTTCATACATCAGACTTTCAAGGGACTGTATTTTCCGGATGAGGATCACCAGTTCTTGGATAGTGCTTGGTCACACATAGATTGCATGCCGAGCTACAAGCGTGATCTGGCGATTTCCGCGCTGTGTCTAGCGGCGGCGAGAAAGCAGCCACGGGGCGTCTTTACCGTTACTGACTTTCGCTATGATGACGGTCGACGCAGCTTGCGAGCTCCGCTTGCAGAACTATTTCAAGAAGCTGTAGCTGACTACAATGGCGTTGTTTTTCCTGGTAGCGTCGAATGCCGTGCTTTGGTGGGCGACGTGTTTGAATCGCCAAGAGTGAACTTCGATCTCGTCTACTTGGATCCACCATATGCTCCCCGACGGGACGATAACTGCTACATCAAGCGGTATCATTTTCTTGAAGGCCTGTCAGTCTATTGGCGCGGGCAAGAGATTATGCAGGAAACGACAACCAAGAAGCTTGTGAAGCGATACACGCCATTTTCCTATCGAAAGACAGTGGAAGCAGCACTTGCGCAATTGTTTGAGCGATTCAACCAGAGTGTGATCGTGCTTTCCTACAGTTCGAATGCATATCCGTCAGTTGAGCGACTCCAAGAGCTTCTTCTACAGTTCAAGAACAAGGTCATCGTCCATTCTGTTGATCATCGCTATTCGTTCGGCACGCATGCGGCGGCGAAGCGACGTCGGGTCAACGAATACATTCTCGTTGCTACTTAGCTATGCCGGTGTCCTCGTTCGAGCAATTCCAGCAGGAATTGAGCCTACTAGGTGGCGCAACGCTCGGCGATGATTCTGATACCCAGGAACTCCGTGAAGCAATCGGAAGTCTGCTTCGTTTGCCCGAGTTAGATCCCCCGGCCATAGGAGCCTTGATTCAACAGCGGCCCAATGTTGTGCCAGTCCTTGGACTGATCGCTGGGTTAACGCAAGAGCAACTCAAGAACCGACTGCGGCATCGTTTCGGAACCTCAGGCTGGATAACGTTGGCGCGCACCCGCCCGAATGATCTAGTCGCGTATTTTGATGAGGAATTTGAGATCATCACCAGCTTGGCTTCGCTGCGCGACCAGGAATTTAGCTACGCTGACATCTTGATCGAGCGCAGTGGCTCACGCCGACGAGCCGGTGCAGCCATACGCCGAGGACAGGCGCTTGAAGATGACGTTGTAGCGATCGTCCACGAATTGGGACTCGCTGTAGAACGGGGAACTCGATTCATCGGACGAAACTATCAAGATGCGCCGTGCGATGTCGCCATTCCGTCAGGAGGATCAGAGGCACTGCTGGTTTGTGCAGTGAAGGGCTTTGACTCGACTGGAAGCAAACTCAGCGACGCGGTTCGAGAGATCCAGGAGATGGCTCAAGTTCGATCCCCTCGACAATTCGTGTTCGCCGTTGTTGACGGGATAGGCTGGCTCAGCAGACGGTCTGATTTGGAACGAATCTGGTTGCTCAAAGAGAGCAATCAGATCGATGGACTCTACACGACAACGATGCTTCCAGCATTTCGCTCTGATTTGGAACTAGCGGCTCGTCGACTTGATCTCTTGTAATGCAACGGCTCCCATGATTAGTACATCCGTTGTTTGTCGAGGACGTTCCACATGTCGTCGAGGCGGCCGTCGAGGTAGCAGCGCAGGTTGTGGCAGAAGATGTCGGTGATGCGGCCGTTCTCACCGTAGCCGGTGCTGGCCGAATGGGGGCTGATCAGGACGTTCGGCAGCTCCCAGAAGGGGCTGTCCGGCGGCAGCGGCTCGCTACGGAAGACGTCCAGCGCCGCGAAGCCGATCTTGCCCGAGTGTAGGGCCTCCAGCAGCGCATCCTCATCGATGACCTGGCCGCGGGCGATGTTGACCAGCATTGCGCCATCCTTCATCGCCGCAAGTGCATCGGCGTCGATCATGTCCTCAGTGTCCGGCGTGTGGGGCACGCAGAGGACGACGGCGTCTGCCTGCCCGAGCATCTCGTGCAACCCGTCCGGACCATAGAGCTCGTCGACGCCCAGCTCGGCGGCGCGGTCCGGCGTCACGGTGCGAGCCGTCGCCAGCGTCCGCATCCCGAAGGCGCTGGCGATCCTGGCCACCCGCCGTCCGATCCGGCCGGCCCCGACGATGGCGAGCGTCTTGCCCTCCAGCTCGTCGGTGCAGTAGCGCTCCCAGGTGCGCTCCTCGCGGCCCTGCTCGATCAGCGCCATATTCTTGACCTGGTTGAGCAGGACCATGAAGACGTACTCGGCCAGCGGCCCGGCGTGGACGCCGCTGGCGGTCGTCACCAGCAGATCGGAATCCTGCAAGCCCATCCGCACGATCATCTGACCGACCCCGGCACTGGTTGTCTGGACCCACTTCAGCTGCGGCGCGGCATCGGACATCAGGTCGCCTTGCAATGACCCGCCGGGGAAATCAAAGAGGATGTCGGCCCGCTTCACGTTCGCATCCCAGCGCGCCTGCTGCTCCGCGTTCAGCTCGAACCCTGCCACCCCGTTGTGATCGGCGATGTAGCGCACCGGCGGCAGCAGATCCGGCTCGTAGAGCACCTCGACCCGCTCCGGATCAACGGCTTTCAGCCGCTCGACGTGCTCTGCTTCGAGGGGGGAGGTGATGAAGATCGTGAGTTCCGCTGGCATCTTTTGGACTTGTCCTTCGCGTTCCATTGTGACCTGTATAGGAGGCACAACATACCACGCGCTACCAAGATTCAACGGTGGCCACAGCCGTTTTCGGAAATCTGCCAGGCGCCAATACAAGTCATCCTGAGTGCAGGCTCCGCGCTCAGGATGACCATGCGGGTGCGGTGCGCTGCAATATCACGACCTGTGTGTCCAGCTATCTCTGCCGCAGCAACCGCAGCCCATTCAGGATCACGATCAGCGATGCGCCGACGTCGGCGAAGATAGCCTGCCAGAGAGTGGCGAGGCCGGCGACGGCGAGGAGCAGGACGAGGCCCTTGATCGCCAGAGCCAGGGCGATGTTCTGGATGATGATGCCCTTGGTGCGGCGCGAGAGTTTCACGACGCCGGCCAGCTTGCCCAGGTCGTCGCCCATCAGGGCCACATCGGCCGTCTCCAGGGCGGTGTCGGTCCCGACCGTGCCCATGGCGATGCCGACCGTCGAACGGGCCAGCGCCGGGGCGTCGTTGACGCCGTCGCCGACCATTGCGACGCGCTCGTAGCGGTCCAGCAGCCCGGCGACGGCCGCGACCTTCTGATCCGGCAGCAGCTCGGCTTCGACCGCATTGATCCCGACGTTGCCGGCGATGACGGCCGCGACCTCGGCGCGGTCACCGGTCAGCATCACCGTCTGCTCGATGCCAGCCCTGTGGATCGCCGCGACGGCCTCCCGCGCTTCCGGCCGGAGCTCGTCGGCCAGGGCGATGATGCCTTCGGGCGCGCCGTCGACCGAGACAATAACGGCCGTCTGCCCCTGGCGTTCGAGCGCGAGCAGCTGTTCCTCGATTACGGGCGTGAGCCGGCCGTTGTCGAGCAACCGGCGGCTGCCGACCTCGACCAGCTGGCCGTCGATCCGCGCCGAGATCCCGGCGCCGGTCGTCGTGCTGGTGTCGACGACGGTGGTCGCTGTCAGGTCGATGCCGCGCGCTTCCGCCGCCCGGACGATAGCCGCGCCGAGGGGGTGTTCGGAGTAGCGTTCAGCGGACGCGGCCAGCCGCAGGATCTCGTGCTCGTCGCTTCCATTGAGGGAAATGACCTGTTGCGCCTCGGGCTTGCCGAGTGTCAGGGTGCCGGTCTTGTCGAAGGCGAGGGCGCGGATCGAGCCGAGCGCTTCGAGGTACGCGCCGCCCTTGACCAGGACGCCGTTACGGGCCGCGGCGGCGATCGCCGAGACAATCGAGACGGGCGTCGAGATGACCAGGGCGCAGGGGCAGGCGACGACGAGCAGGATCAGGGCGCGGTAGAACCAGTCGCCCCAGATGCCACTGAAGAGCAGCGGCGGGGCAACCGCGACGAGTGTCGCCGCAACGACGACAGCGGGGGTGTAGTAGCGGGCGAAGACATCGACGAAGCGCTGGGCCGGGGCTTTGCTGGCCTGGGCTTCCTCGACCATGTGGACGATCCGGGCGATCGTTGAGTTGCTGGCCGGTTGGGTCGCTTCGACTTCGATGACGCCGCTGCCGTTGATCGTGCCGGAGAAGACCTGGTCGCCGATGCCGCGTTCGACCGGCACACTCTCGCCCGTCACCGGGGCCTGATCGAGCAGCGAGCTGCCGCGCTGTATGACGCCATCGACCGGCAAACGGCCACCGGGCCGGACGATCACAATGTCGCCGGGCACGATCTCGGAGACCGCCATTGTCGCCTCGACGCCAGCGCGCCGGACGGTCGCTTCGTCGGGCGTCAATGACATCAGGCCGCGGATCGAGCGCCGGGCGCGGTCCATCGCGAAGCCTTCGAGCGCCTCGCCGATTGAGAAGAGGACGACGACGGTCGCCGCTTCAAGCCACTCGCCGAGAACCGCCGCGCCGATGACGGCAATCGTCATCAGCATGTTGATGTCGAGCTGGCGGTTGATCCGCAGGCCATTGACGCCGCTACGAGCGACCGGCACGCCGGCGATCAGCGCCGCCGTCGCGAAGACGCCGATATGCACTGGTTCTGGAGCACCAGCGACCAGAGCGACAATGCCGAGCAGCGTTAGGCCGACCCCGGCCAGCGTCGGTCGTAGCGCCGGTTCGAGCAGGAACGAGCGCAAGGTGCCCGTCCCTGCATCGTCGTCGGCGTCTGCCTCGCTGACGCGGTAACCCATCTCAGCGACGCGGTCGGCGATGGCATCGTCGCTGAGGAGATCGTCGCGGTATTCGAGGTCCATCCGGGCTGCGACGAAGTTCACCTCGACGGCGTTCACGCCTTCTAGCCGGGCGACGCCGGTCTGGAGCCGCGCCGCGCAATCGGCGCAGTGCATGCCTTCTATAGGAAGCGTCCGGCGCGCATAGAGCTCGCATCCGGCCTGGCCGGCGTTGCGGCAGGCCGTCTCGATTTCGTGCATGTCGGTGACATCGGGATCGTAAATGACCGTCGCCTGCCGGCGGTTCTCGCCGGGACGAATGTCGACAACCCCATCGACCTGGCGCATCTCGACGATGAGCCGCTCCAGGCAATGCTCGCAGTCGCGGTGAGTTGCCGGGAGCTGTTCGGAGAGCGTGACGCTTACAGTAACCATCAGACTGTCACCTCGTCTCGATGCTGGGCATGGTCGAAAGCCTGCCGGTAGAGCGTGCTGACGTGGTCGTCATCGAGACGGTAGTAGGCCCGGCGGCCCTCTTTCCGGGAGCGCACCAGTCCACGATCGCGGAGCACGCGCAGCTGGTGGGAGACGGCCGACTGGCTCAGCCCGACGGTGGCCGCCAGATCGCAGACGCAGAGCTCGGTCGATGCCAGCGCCGCGACGATGCGCAGGCGGGTGGGGTCGGCCAGGGCGCTGAAGATCTCGGTCATGCCGGTCAGGTCGCGCGCGCCGGGGAGATCCCGCCGGGCAGCGACGACGGCGTCGAGATGAACGATGTTTTCCTCGCACGCCGGCAGGTCGCTTCGGGAGGTAATTTGTTCGCTGCGGCTTGGTCTTGCCATGGTATTGATCCTTAGTCTCAATATACATGAATAATTATTCATGTAATGGTTCAATGATAATGGATTGGGAGCCAAAGCGCCACTCTGTCTGGTGAGAATTCCGTCCTGGGATAGCGCTACAACGACACAGACGTTTGAGAGCAGGAGGCGAGAAGATGGGGAGCGCTAGCCTCACTACCCGCATCGACGCGCCGGTCGACGTGTGCTTCGACCTCGCGCGTGATATCGATGCCCACATCCGGTCGACGCCCGGCACCGCCGAACGGGCCGTCGCGGGCGTCACGAGCGGTCTGATCGGTCTCGGCGAGACGGTGACCTGGGAGGCCCGCCACCTCGGTGTCGGCTGGCGTATGACCGTCGGCCTCACCGCCTTCGAGCGGCCACGCTACTTCGTCGACGAGATGCTCGCCGGCCCCTTCGCGACCTTCCGCCACTTCCACGGTTTCCAGCCGGACGGCGCCGGCACGCGGATGACCGACATCCTCCGCTACACCGTCCCTGCCGGTTGGCCCGGCCGCCTCTTCGACCAGCTCATCCTCCAGCCCTACATGCACCGTGTCCTCTCCCAACGCATCGCGATCCTGAAGGCTGAGGCGGAGAGCCGAGACCACTAGCCCCGCTCGTCCCGCGTACGTATGAGTGCTACGCTTATCTACCCTCAATGCCGTGCGTGAGAAATGAGTGAAAATAGTGTCTCGCAACCAAGTTGAGCAACTCGAGGCGTGGATGGCAACGCCAGAAGAGGATGAGCGTATCGAGTTCAAAGAGGCAAGAACGCGATTCAAGTTCCGGCGATTGGTTGAATATTGCGTGGCCCTCGGAAACGAGGGTGGAGGCCGCCTCGTTCTTGGCGTTTCAGATGCTCGGCCTCGCAAAGTCGTCGGGTCACAGGCGTTTGCTGGAAAGATTGAGGCAACTAAGGCAGATCTCATTCAAGAGTTGCGAATTCGCGTTGAGGTTGATGAGTTTCCGCATCCCAACGGCCGTGTCTTAGTCTTTAAGGTTCCTTCCCGTCCTCGTGGCATTCCCCTAAGTGACAAGGGCCGGTACCTAATGAGAGGTGGCGAAGGGCTGATTCCGATGACACCGGATCAGCTTCAGGCGATCTTTGCAGAATCAATACCCGATTACTCGGCAGAGATCATTGATGGTGTCACTATGAGTGATCTCGATGGAAGCGCAATTGAGCACTTCCGACGATTATGGACGGAAGATTCTGGGAATTCAGATCTACGCACTCGCTCGCTGGAGCAATTGCTGTTTGACGCTCATCTGGTTTCTGATGCGGGTGTAACAGTTGCCGCGCTTGTCCTCTTCGGTACCAGGCAAGCGCTTAGCCGTCATCTTGCCCAAGCCGAGATTATCTATGAATACAGGTCGCAAGATTCGTCAATTCGATCCCAGCAACGGATGAGTTTCCGCAGTGGATTTCTGCTTGTTCAAGACGATCTTTGGAATAGCGTCGCGCTCCGCAATGACGCCTTTCACTTTCAAAGCGGGTTGTTTCGGCGAGAGATACGCGCTTTTGATGAAGAAGTAGTGCGCGAAGCACTCTTAAATGCCGTGACACATCGGGACTATCGGGCTCCGGGATCAGTCTTTGTCCGTCAGTTTCCACATAGACTTGAGGTTGAGAGCCCCGGAGGATTTCCAGCGGGTATTACACGAGAGAATATCGTATGGCGGCGAGAAGCTCGGAATCGGCTTTTGGCGGAGACATTTGAACGGTGTGGACTCGTTGAGCGATCTGGCCAAGGCATGGACATCATGTTTAAGCGGAGCATTGAGGACGGCAAGTTACCACCGGATTTCTCCGGAACCGACGACCATTTAGTGCGACTCACCCTAAGCGGTCATATCCAGGATGCGAGATTCATTGAAATGCTCGAATCCCTATCACGAGAAACGGCAGAAGAAGTATCGGTAGATGACTTGATTGTCCTAGATCATATCCACCGCGAGATGGAAGTGCCTGAGCAAGTAGAACGCAGAAAACAGTTTCTACTCGAGCTTGGGATCATCGAACGAGTGGGCCGAGGGCGCGGCACTCGATATCTTCTTGCCCGCCGATTCTATAAGCACATTGACGAACCGGGAGCATACACCCGTAAGCGCGGATTGGATCGTGACACCAACAAGCAACTACTTCTAATGCACATCGGCGACAACCGAGTTGTTGGTAGCCGTTTTCGGGACCTACATCAGGTTCTTCCCAGTCTGTCAAAGTATCAAGTGCAGACATTGCTGCGAGAGCTAAAGGAAGATCGGCAAGTCCACAGCCGAGGCGTCACACGTGCAGCCAGATGGTATCCGGGACCAGATCCAGACGAGAACTAAAACGCAATCGAAACGCAATAGGACGCAATTTAAACGCAATACCTTGTAGATTTCCGCGAACGTACGCTAAAAGCGGATGTCAAGTATTCTTGACAAACGAGCAATACGCGACGCAATAGAGCCAATTCATGCCCCATTAATGGGTTCAGGGATTGAGAAATAGGAACGGAACTAATGCGAGATCGGCTGGTGTATGTGCTGGAGGGCAACGGGGCGCACATGGCGCTGGAGGAGGCGGTGGCCGATTTCCCGATGGCGGAGATCAACACGAAACCGCCGAACGTGCCCTACAGCTTCTGGCATCTGCTCGAACACATCCGCATCTGCCAGTGGGACATCCTGGAGTTCACCCGCGATCCGGTGCACGTTTCGCCGGAGTTCCCGGTTGGGCTCTGGCCGGCGGAGGACGCGACGACCGACGCGGCTGGCTGGAACGCGACGCTCGACGCCATCCGCTCCGATCTGGCCGAGGTGATCGCGCTGGCGCGGGATGAGTCGCTCGACCTGACCGCAGAGCTGCCCCACGCGCCCGGCTACACCTACCTCCGCGAGATCCTGCTCGTTGCCGACCACAACGCCTATCACACCGGCGAATTCGCGATCCTGCGGCAGGTGCTGGGATTGTGGACCGGCTCTTGACGCAGCCGCAACTGCCCGAGGGGATTCCGGTGGATGAGCGGGCGGCCGCGCAGCTTGAGGTTATCCGGGAGATCGATGAGATCCTGGGGCGGCTCCCGGCGCGGTGCTGGTTGCGGGGTGGCTGGGCCATCGATTTCCTGCTGGGGCGGGTTACGCGCTCCCATGCGGATATCGACCTTGTGACCTGGCAGCGGCATCGGGCTCGGATCGACCGGGCGCTGCAGGAGGCCGAGTTCATGCGGGAGCGCGAGCTGGTAGCGCAGACTGACTACATCAATGACGGTCAGGAGATCAGCTTCGTCTATCTGGAGCAGGACGCGGATGGAGCGATCATTGCCCACGGCATGCCAGCGTGGATCTGGGAGCCGGCGGCGCTCCCGGCTCGCAAGCACACGCTGCTGGGGGCCGCGGCCAGAGTCGTCTCGCCAGCGCATCTGTTGAGCGACCTCGAAGGCTACGAGCAGGCAACCGGGCGGCCACTCCGTCCCAAGGATTTCGGAACGCGCGAGATTCTGTGGCGGCTCACCGGCGGCGGTGGGGCTGGCTGAGTCTCACACACTTCCGGCATCACGTTGGGCGATGGAAACGGGCACGCGCCCTCTTTGCTCCATCGTGCCCTATCAGCCCACCTTCATGAAGCACGTTCCGAAACTGGCATCCCGAGGCGACGAGGGATCTTCGAGCGCTCGTGTCACGCTCCGAGGTGGAGATGTTCCTGTCGGTGCAGCGCTGATGTTGGCCGTCTGTCTCACCGGCATACGGCACGCTCGCAGCGAGATCCCTCGTTACCTCGGGATGCCAGTGTTGGGGCCGTGGAGTTTCGTGTGAGGAGCTGGGTTCCAACAGATTGTCACCTCGCGATAGCGCTGACTTGATGGAGAAAGAGATCGGCTGAGGCTGGGACACTAGCTCGGCATCAGCCCTCTTGCACGAATCCCCCGGCGCTATCGAGAAACTACGATGGTCGATTGGCCAGCGGGCACGATTCGCATAGCCGACGGTCGAGCCTATGCTTGAGTCACCATCGCTTGATGGCCGGTCGCGCGGGGCAGCCCCGGAAGCGCGCCGCGAAACAGATAACGATATAACCGCTCCACCTGGCGCACGAGGATGTGCGGCCGAAGCAAGCGGCAAGGGCGCCGCGATCTGGGCGATGAAGCCCGACCAAACTCATAGAGGACCCGTTGACGGGTCGATGCCCCTTTCTCATCCCTTCACCTCAGCGAGTGGCCCGCCCCGTGCGGGCCGCTCTGCTGGTGAATGCGCGAACTACGGGGCGCGGCGCCTGCTGGTGTAGACTCCTGCTTCAGACAGCATCCCGAGTTACCCGGCGCGTTCGCGCGGCAATTGCGAGCCCGATGCAACTAGATAGGCAGACCCAGACACCATGAACCACTACTCCTATCCACGACTTCGGACCGGCCTGCTGCTGGTTCTCCTTGTGTCCATTCTGGCAGCTTGCGGGACGGCGGACGCGGACGACCCGACCGCCACGCCGGAGACGCAAAACGCCGGCCAGACCGGCGGCGCGACGATCGTCGTCTCGAACGTCGACAACAGCAACCCGGCCCAGAAGATCGAGGAGTTTCAGCCTCTGGCGGACTATCTCGCAGCCAACCTCGAAGAGTTCGGCATCACGGCTGGGCAGGTCGTCATCGCCCAGGACACCGACGAGATGGCGCGCATGCTCGGTGATGGCGAATCCGACATCTATCTCGATGCCGCGATTCCGGCGCTCGATGTCTGTGATGCGGCTGGCTGTACCTTCGCGCTACGGCAGTGGAAAGGCGGCACGCCGAACCTGATGGGTGTCTTCGTGACGACCGAAGCCGCCGGCATCACGGAGCTCGACGACCTCAAAGGCCAGGTCATCATGCTGGAACAGCCGCACTCGACGGTCGGTCACATCCTGCCGCTGGTGACGCTGGCCGAGGCGGGTATCGCCACCGTGTCCGTCGATAGCCCGGAGGCCGAGGTCGGCCCTGACGAGGTCGGCTACTACGTCTCATCTGGCGGCCAGACC
>JAUIIK010000005.1 GCA_030431755.1 Chloroflexia bacterium | reverse complement strand
GCAAGACAAGTGGTCGCCCGAATGGATCTGGGCGATGCTCAAGCAATCGATCATGCCGATCGTTGTGCTCGGGCTCTTCTCGGGCGCGACATTGACCCGCTATGTGCGCGCGTCGATGCTTGAGAATCTCCATCTCGACTACGTCCGCACGGCGCGGGCCAAGGGGCTGCGCGAGTCGCGCGTTATCCGGTTGCATGTGCTCCGAAACGCGCTCATCCCGGTCGTCACGATCATCGCGCTGCAGATCCCAGGCGTGATTACGGGTGCTGTCATTACCGAGCAGATCTTCCGCGTGCCGGGGCTGGGCCGGCTGCTGATCGACTCGATCATCAACAATGACACGCCGGTCGTCATGACGCTCGCGTTCCTCTTCTCGATTCTCGTCGTCATCTTCAACATGATTGCGGACATCATCTACGGATGGCTCGATCCGCGGATCAAGTACTCGTAGTCCTCGGCTGCGTAGAAAGGTAGGCTGAAGTGGCAGAAGCAACTGACGCGCGAGCTGATGCACAGCAGACGGCTGCAGTACGTGATCTGGCGTTGGGCCAGCTTGGCTCGAAGAAACCCCGCACACTCTGGCGTGATGCCCTGAGGCAGTTTCGACGTCACCGGCTGGCGGTGGCAGGTTCGTTCATCCTCCTGTTCCTGATCCTGGCCGTCGTCTTCGGCCCGATGGTCTGGACCAAAGGCACTGGCAACATCGACTTTGCGAACGGCCTGCGCGCGCCGTCCGCGACACACCCGTTTGGGACCGATGACCTGGGCCGCGATCTCTTCGCCCGCGTGCTCACCGGTGGACGTATCTCGATTGCCGTCGGCATCGTCGCTGTGATCATCTCGATGACGTTGGGCACAACTATCGGCGCGATCTCCGGGTTCTTCGGCGGGTTTGTCGACTCGGCGCTGATGCGCTTCGTCGACATGATGCTCTCGCTGCCGACGTTGCCGTTGCTGTTGTTGGTGATCTATCTCTTCCGTGATTCGATGCGCGACAGGTTCGGCTTAGAGGTCGGTATGTTCATTCTCATTGTGGGCATCATCGGGCTCTTATCCTGGATGCCGGTCGCGCGGCTGGTGCGCGCCTCGTTCCTCTCGATCAAGGAGAAGGAGTTCATCGAGGCGGCCTACTGCATCGGCGCGACGCGCTCGTCGATCATCTTCAAGCACATCCTGCCCAACGCGCTCGGCCCGGTCATCGTTGCCGCCACGCTCGGCGTCGGCACGGCGATCATCACCGAATCATCGCTCTCCTTCCTGGGCCTCGGCTTCCCGCCGGACGTCCCGACGTGGGGCCGCCTCCTGTTCGACAACAAGGACTGGATGGAGCTGGCCTGGTGGATGGTGGTCTTCCCGGGTATGGCGATCTTCCTTGCGGTGCTGTCGATCAACTACGTTGGTGACGGCCTCCGCGACGCGCTGGACCCGCATCGCACGACCAGCTAGCGCCAATTCCTCAGAGGAATGCAACAACCGGCCCGCTCATTCAGCGGGCCGGTTGTCGTTTGGCTCGGGTGTCACGCTCTTGACCGTCCGTACATCGCGCCGCTCGCCGGCAGGGCACGAGCCCCTGCCCTGCGCCGATCAACAGGACTCGCGCCAATAGCAAAGTGAAACAGTATTACAATCGCCAGCGAGGATTCGGAACGTAGCAGCAGGTGGTGACGGTGAAACTGCGATCAATCGAGCACGGCACGCTCTATCCGCCGGATACGCAGCAGCTCGCCGACGACAATGGCGGATTGCTCGAAGTCGCACTCGACATCCCAGACGTTTCGACTGGCCTCTTCGACGAGCGCCTGGGCAGCCTTGACGCCCCGTATCGCTCCGGCGTCTGGCGCTATCGCGAGCTGATGCCGGACTTTCCGGACGACGCGATCGTCTCCAAGCCCGAAGGGAATACCAACCTCTACCACGAGGCACGGCTCGATGATCTGGCGGGCGTCGAGGTCTGGTTCAAGCATGAGGGCGAAAACCCGACGGGTTCGTTCAAGGATCGCGGCATGACGGTGGGCGTGAGCCATGCCCGTTGGATCGGCGCGTCGGTGGTGGCCTGCGCTTCCACCGGCAACACGAGCGCGTCGGTTGCGTCATACGCAGCGTCGGCAGGGCTGCCGTCGGTCGTCTTTGTGCCGGAGGGGAAGATATCGGCGGCCAAGCTGGCCCAGACGATTGCCTATGGCGCGCGGATCATCCAGGTGCGCGGGGATTTCGACGCGGCGATGGCGATGGTGCGCTCGGCGGCAGACCGCTACGGGCTCTATCTCCTGAACTCGCTCAATCCATTTCGGCTCGAGGGCCAGAAGTCGATATTCTTGGAGGCCTTGCAGCAGCGGCGCTGGCAAGCGCCCGATTGGGTGGTGCTGCCCGGCGGGAATCTCGGCAATGTCAGCGCGCTCGGCAAGGCGTTGCGCGAGGCGCTGCACGCCGGTCTCATCGTCGAGATGCCAAAGGTCGCCGTCGTCCAGGCCGCCGGCTCAGCGCCGTTCGCGGCTGCGTTCGAACGCGGCTTCGACGGGCTTGAGCCGGTCAGCGCGCAGACCGTCGCCAGCGCGATCCAGATCGGTGCGCCGGTCAACTACGCTAAAGCCTGGCGCGTGATCCGCGAGACAGAGGGTCTTGTCCTGGCGGTCGCGGACAGTGAATTGCTCGACGCGAAGGCAGAGATCGACCGGGCCGGCATTGGTTGCGAGCCAGCCTCCGCAGCCGGGCTAGCGGGCATCCGTCGGCTCGTCAACGAGGGCGTGATTGACGCGGGTGAGCGTGTGTTGACGATCCTCACCGGCAATCTGATGAAGGATAGCGATACCGTTATCGACTATCACCTGGCTGATCCGCCACAGGCGCTATCGAACCGCCCCGTAGTGATCGATTCGTCGTTGGACGCGCTTGATGAGGCGATGTCGGATGTCCTTTGAGGTGCGCGCGCCGGCGTCGAGCGCTAACCTCGGGCCGGGCTTCGATAGCCTTGCGATCGCGCTCGCCGTGCATCTGACGATCCGGGTTGATCCGGCGCTGCCGCCGACCAGAAGCCGCTCTGCGACCGACTTGTTTGGCGGGGATGATCTGGTTGAGATCGGCATCAAGCACGCCGCACGGCATCTCGGGATCCCCATCGAGCCATGCGCTTTGCAGATGGACGCCCAGATTCCGGTTGCGCGCGGGCTCGGGTCGTCTGCTGCCGCGCTCGTCGCCGGGCTCCAGATTGGCTCGATGCTCGCGACCGGCACAGCGCTCGCGACCGACGATTTGATCGACCTCGGCGGGTCTATCGAGGGCCACGCCGACAATATCGCCGCGGCTGTCCTGGGCGGCGTTACGGCGGCTATCGCGACGGGCGACGGCTTTCTGGCCGCCCAGATAGCCGAAGAACTGCCCTGGCAGCCCGTGCTGTTCGTGCCGGAATCTGCCGCCTTCACCCACGTAGCGCGGGGCGTCCTGCCGAAGCGCGTGCCGCTGAGCGATGCCAGCGCCAACGTTGGGCGGACCGCGCTGCTGGTCAAGGCCATGCGCGACGGCGACGCCGAGCTGGTGAGCGAGGCGATGGACGACCGGCTCCACCAGCCCTACCGCGCGCGCTTGTTCCCGCACCTTGCCCCGGTGATCGACACCGCCAGGCGCGCGGGCGCCGTTGGCGGCTGTCTCTCTGGCGCTGGACCCACGGTGCTGCTGCTTGTCGCGGACGAGCGCGTCGCCGGCGTTGCCGAGTCGATCAAGGCCACCGCCACGGAGCTGGATGTGCCGGGCGCGGTGCTTGCGCCCGCTCTCGACCGCGCCGGTGTGCAGGTCGTCCAAGCGCCGCCGCAATCCGCCTGAGCACGATCTGTTACACTTCGTGATTGCCGTTCGCAATGGCACGGCAGAGGAACTGAGAGACTACCTTTCAGTGTTGCCACGGCGCGGACCTGCGCTTGTCCGCGCGCCACGTCAGGCAACACAAACCCGTTGGAAGGAAACTGCGCCAGGTGGCACGTCCTGCACCGAAACCCCGCAAGTACGAAATGATGATTGTCGTCGCGCCGACCGTGACTGAAGACGGTCTGCCGAATGTCGTCGAGCGCGTCAACGGACTGATCGAGGCACAAGAGGGAACGATCGAATCGTTCACCCACGATAGCCCCTGGGGCCATCGCCGGCTCGCCTATCCGATCCAGAATTTCCGTGACGCGTTCTACGTGCTCTACTACTTTGACGCTGTCCCGTCCGCGATTACCGAGCTCGACCGCGAGCTGCGGCTGGACGAAGCGATCATCCGGCATCTGATCGTCAAGTTCGATCCGCTCACCGTGCGAGAGATCGACGGGGACGAAGATGAGCCGGAAGCCGACGAGACAGACGATTCGTCGGATGACGCTGCCGGCGAAGAGCGCGCGGCAGCGGCTAGTGAAGCTCCATCCGAGACCACGGATGACGCCGCTGCCGAGAGTGGCAGCGACGCTGGCGACGATAGTGACGGCGACGCTAGCGATGATAGTGACGATGATTCCGCTACAGATGAGGATGAATCGGACGACAACGGCGAGGACACCGAAGAAGAAGAGGAATAGCGCGTCTCGACCAGGCAAGGAGCCAGAGCATGTCGCGAGGATACAGCCGCATTATTGTCGTCGGAAATCTCGGACGAGACCCTGAAATGCGCTACACGCCCTCCGGAACGCCGGTGACGAACTTTTCGATTGCGGTCAATCGCCGGCGACCGTCCGGTGGCGGCGACTATGTCGACGAGACCGATTGGTACCGTGTGGCCGTCTTTGGCCGGCAGGCCGAGGTCGCGGACACCTACCTCTCCAAGGGGATGAAGGTGCTCGTTGACGGTCAGCCGCGGATCAATACCTTCGTTGGCAATGACGGCGTCGAGCGCACCAATGTCGAGATCAACTGCGATAACTTCCAGATGCTCAACACACGCGAAGAGAGTGAAGCGATTCGTGCTGGCGGCGGCATGGGCCAGCCGAGTGGGGGCTATGGTGGCGGTGGCGGCGCTGATGGCGGGCCACAGAGCCGTCCCTCCGACGATTTTGAAGACGATATCGACGACGTACCGTTCTAACAACTGCGGCCCGCTGGGAGACGCATGGGCCGGCTACGAGTGAGAGGCAAAGTGAGATGAGTGGACGGCGAGGCGGGCGGCGCTTCCCGCGCCGGCAGGTGAACCCAATCGGCGAAGCCGGCATCGTGCATGTGGACTACAAGGATGTGGCGCTCTTGCGCCAGTTCATTTCCGACCTTGGGAAGATCGAACCACGCCGGCGGCGCGGGATCAGCGCGAAGCACCAGCGCTCGCTGGCGAAGGCAATCAAGCGCGCGCGACACCTGGGCCTGCTGCCCTTCGTCGATGATGGCCGGGCGGCCCAGCGTGAACGTCGCGGCCGTGGTGGCCGGGGCGGGCGCGGCGGCGGCCGACGACGCTAACGGAAACGCGCTGGGATAATGTCCGGCGTACCGCTAGAGGACGGAAATTGGTAGGCATCCATGTTTGAGCGTGTCCGTGTGTGGTTTGCATCCCTCACCGGCAGCGCCAACGATGGACGGTATGTCTCACGTGCCGAACGTGAGGAGCGGCAGCGCCGGATCTTGATCTACGCGACCGCTGCCGTTGCGCTCATCGTTGTGCTTTCGCTGGCGGCCGGGGCCATCTGGCAGTACATCCTCGTGCCCCGAGAAACCTATGCGACGGTTAACGGCGTCGACATTCGGCGCGAGGACTACGAGAAATATCGCACGTACACGCTGCTCCAGGAAGTGACGAGCCTCAATCAGCAATTGCAGGTCTCCTCGGAAGACCAGCGCGTCGGCATCCAGCAGCAGATCGGGGCGCTGGCCCTTGAGCTTGAAGACCTCGAGAACGGCGATAAGAACATCAATCCAGAAGCGCTCGAGGGGATGATCCAGGATCAGCTCGTGATGCAGGGTCTGGATGACTTTGGCATTGTGCTCTCCGAACAAGAGGTTGACGACTATATCGATCAGTTGCTCGCCCCGGTACCACTGACGGAGCCGACCGCGACGTCCACCATTCCGCCGACGGCGGCAGCCTGGGCGACCGAGACCATCGAGGGCTTCTTCGAGCAGTCCACCGCCACGGCGGAAGGTCTCGCGACCGCAGACGCCGAGACTGCTACGGTTGAAGCGGAGCCGGAAGCGACGGCCGCCGAGGGTGAAGAAACGGCTGCTGATCCCGACGAGACTGCAACGCCTGATTTCATCGCAACCTCGGAAGCTGTCGGGACGCAGACGGCGGAAGCGCCGACGGCGACACCCGATCCCGATGCGCCGCCGACCTTCACGCCTGTTCCGACCCTCGAACCGACCTCGACGCCAAACCGCGAAGAGGCTATCGAGACATCAGAGGCGGGCTTCGAGCTGCTCGACAGCAACTTCCTCGACCGTGCCGGCATGAGCCGCGGCGACTTCGAGCGCCTGATTGCGCGACCCCAGCTGGGACGGCTGAAGCTCAACGAAGAGCTCATCAAGGACATCCCGGAGAGCCAGGAGCAGGTCCGTGCCTCCCACATCCTGGTCGCGACCCGGGACGCTGCGATTGAGCTCATCGACACGCGCCTGCAATCCGAAGACTTCGCGGTGGTGGCCGAAGAAGTCAGCACCGACACGTCGAGCGCGATCAACGGCGGCGATCTTGGCTGGTTCCCGCGCGGCATCATGACACCACCCTTTGAGGAAGCGGCGTTCTCGCTCGACGTTGACGAGCTGTCCGAACCCGTGCAATCAGAATTCGGCTGGCACATCATCCTCGTCACAGGTCATGAGGATGACCGGCCGCTGACAGTGTCCATTCTCCGCACGCTCCAACAGGGCGCAGTCAACCGGTGGCTGGACGACCAGCAGGAGTCGGCGTCGATTTCGGCGGAAGTGCCTTTGCCGGAGGAGATCGAATCGCCGAGTCTCCTTGGCTCCTGACCGATGACGCAGTGAATGTGGTGAGACGTGGACGACCGGCCCGGGGCTCTGGACGAGATTCCTGACCCCGGCCGGTTTCGCGCTCCTCCCGCAGCAGTCTCGCGTCCCAGTGAAACGCAGTTCCCTGACCGGCGCAGCGCCTGGCTACCGGAGCCCGGCGCAGGCAAGCTAATAGGCATAGCGCTTTTCGCCATTGGGATGATTCTGACGCTGCTCTGCTTCCAGCGCGTTCTGGCTGGCGCGGGGTTCAGCCGTGTTCTCTGGGGCGTCCCGATGCTTGGCGCGGCGGCAATGACGGTAGGTGTCGGCATTCAGGCCGTGCGGTTGTATACCCTGCGCTACACCCTGGATGACGCCGTGCTCTCGATAGTCTCAGCCGGACACCAGGTTCGCATCCCCTATCGCGAAATCGATGACGTCGTTTTTCGGCCCCGCGACCTCATCGACGTGTATGGTTACGAACGCTACTGGCCCGGATACTACGACTCGCTCAACCAGACATCGGACGGCTACTGGCGCACATTTGCGACGACGCCGCCGCACGAGCGCGTGCGCATACGCACTACCGGTGGCGGAACCGTGGCGATTTCGCCCGAGCGCCCGGTCCTCTTCGTTGAGGCGCTCGAAGCGTTTCGCGGCGGCGCGGGCCGGCCCGCCTTCGTGCCCCCCGACGCGAACGCGCCTCCGACGCCGGCAGCACTTCCTGCAACGCCGATGGTGGAAGTCCCGCCGGCGCCGACTGCGCCCGCACCGCAGCGGTTCGCGCCGCGACGTCAGATAAGGTTCCCGCGCCCGCTGGCCTACCGTCTGTTTCGGGCGCGTATCGTCGATGGTGATCCGGTCGCGTCGCGGTTGCTGGCCCTGAGTTTGTTGGTCTTGATCGTGCTCGTCTTTATGGCGGCCTGGAAGGTCGATTCAGTCAACACGCCGTTGGCGGTAACCTGGGACGCGAACGGCGAGCCGACGTGGTTCGTGCGACCCGACGGCGTCTGGATCATTGACGGCGTCTGGATCTACCCGGTCGCCGCCGGGGCGCTCATCGCAGTCAACTGCGCGCTGGCGACCTTTGCCGCTGCGCTTGAGCGGCCGTTCGAGGCGCGCTTGCTGCTGGCGGCGGGATTCGTCACGGCGCTGATGATCCTGGCGGGCATGATCTCGACGACGGGACTGATCTGAGCCATGTTAGGATAGGTTGACCGGCCACATCTTGCCGCGACCAGGCCGACCCGGGGAGCCGGCCGGGGTTTGCTGGGAGGCACATGGCCAATCTGATCACCTTTGGTCGAATAATTCTGCTCTTCGTCGCTGTCGCCATGCTCTACAGCGACAACTACTGGCTGATCTTCATCGCTGGCATCTTCATCGCGCTCGTCATCCTCGCCGACGGACTCGACGGCTGGGTAGCCCGGCGGCGCGGCTCGACGAGCGATCTCGGGGCGGTGCTCGACATCGCCGGCGACCGGGTTGTCGAGAACGTCCTCTGGGTCGTCTTTGCCCACCTCCAACTCATCCCGGTTTGGGCGCCGCTGATCGTCATCACACGCTCCTTCAGTGTCGACGTCGTCCGAGCTGCGATGCTCGGCCGCGGCATGACGCCCTTCGGCGAGTCGACGATGATGCGCTCGGCCTTCACCCAGTTCCTGACCTCCGGTCGCTTCAGCCGTGCCTACTACGGTTGGTCGAAGGGCCTGGCGTTCGTCTTGCTCGCCTGGATGCTGGCGTGGGAAACGGCCCCGGAGAGATTCCTCGGTTCGGTATATGATGTAGAGGTCTTTCGTGGCATCGTCTGGTTCATCGTCTACTCGTCGGTCGCTATCTGCGTGATTCGCGGCCTACCGGTGCTCTACGACGCTATGTATTACTTCAGCGAGGAAGAGCAACCGGGCGAGGCAGCTTCCGGTGATGCCGCAGTGTCTGTTGACATGGCAGCAGAGCAGGCAGAACATCGTGGCGGTTCGATCTCGTAATGCCCTAAGTGATCTCGGCCTCGGCACGGGTTACAGCGTCCGCGCGAGCGTTCTCGCCGCGCGCGTCTTCAGCTTTTTCGCGTTCCACCTGCCCCTGAGCCTGGGCTATCTGTTGGCGGATATCACCGCCGTCTGGATGTTCCTGCGGTTCCACACGTACCGGCGCGCGGTCATGGACAATCTGCGGGCCGTGTATGCCGGCGCGTTGCCCGAGCGCGAGCTACGCAAGCGCGCGCGTTGGGTCTTCCGGACATCCTGCCGCAACTTCTGGGACCTCGCGTCGCTGCCACGGCTCGACCGCGAGCGGCTGGAAGCGATGCACTACGTTGAAGAGGGCAGCTGGGAGCTGATCGACGAGGCGATGGCCAAGGGTGCCGGGGCGATCCTCGTGAGCGCACACATGGGCGCGTTCGATTTCATCGGTCAGTATGTGCTGACTAGCCGCCATCGCCCGCTGGTGCTGACCTCCTCGACGGTGCCGGACTATCTCTTCGCCGGTGTCACCTACTGGCGCAGCAGCCTCGGCATACGCCTGGAGGTCGTCAATAGCCACTCAATCCGACACATTGTCCAGGCGATGCGGAAGGGCGAGTTCGTCGCGATGGTCGGCGACCGCAACTTCGGCGCAAAAGGCTACCCGGTCGATTTCTTCGGCCAGCCAACGACGCTGCCGGTCGGCGCGGTGAAGCTGGCTAGGGAAACCGGCGCGCCGCTCATCCCGGTATTTGCCTACCGCAAGAGCATCCGCGATCGACGGCACGAGTTCTACTTCCGGATCATTGACCCGATCTACATCGAGCGGACCGATGACCGTGAGCGGGATGTCCGCGCAGGCATGGAACGCGTTGTTGGTGTGCTGGAGGACGCAATTCGCCGCGCTCCAGAGCAGTGGGTGATGTTTCAGCCGGTTTGGCCCGAGTGAGGGAATTCTCTACTCTGCGGGTAGTTTGTAGTGCGTAGTTTGTAGGAGAACAGCCGCCCTCACCCCCCGTCCCGCGACCCGCTAGGCGGGTACCCCGCCCACTGCTTCGCTGCGCTACGCGGGGAGAGGGGGAGGAAGATGGTGTTGACGTTGCCGGTTGGTAGATCTCATCGTTCCTCAATGCCCGACTAATCTACCGGGACGAGCGGGATGATCTGCTTGGCACGGGCGCGTTCGCTCGAGAGGCGGCCAGCCTGGTCGGGGCGTGTGGCGCGGACCTGCTGGCGGCGTTGCTCCTCCTGCTCGGCGGTGCGGAAGGCGCGGCGGGTGGCGTTGCGATTGAGCGGCGCGGCCCAAAGGTCGTAGGGGCTGGCTTCCTCAATTGTCACGCTGACGAGCTGGCCCTCCGGGAGCTGGCCTGGGATAAAGACGAGGCCGTCGACCTCCGGTGCGTGGAAGCTGGCGCGGCCGACGCTGATCGGCTCGGTGTTGCCGTAGCCGTCCTCCATCTCGCCGGTGCCTTCGACAAGTACGTCGAGCTTCTGACCGATGCGCTGCTCGTTCTTCTTGAGCGAGATGCCCTGCTGGATCTCCATCAGGATGTCACGCCGTTCCTCGGCGACTGCAGGCGGGATGGTGTCGCCCAGCAGCGCCGACTGCGTGCCCGGCTCGTGGGAGAAGGTGAAGACGCCGACGTGGTCGAATTGCATCTCCTCCAGATACCGCGCAAGCTGCTCGAAGTCATCCTCGGATTCGCCGGGGTGGCCGGTGATGAAGGTCGTCCGCATCGCGACGTCGTCGAGCTTGGTGCGGGCGTGGTCGACGAGCCGTCTGGTCATATCCGGGTTGCTCGGCCGGCCCATTAGCCGCAGGACATCCTTGCTGGCGTGCTGGATCGGCATGTCGATGTAGTTGAGTAGCTGGTCGTGCTCGGCCAGTGTATCGACCATCTTGAGCGTCAGCGGCGTCGGGTAGATATAGAGCATCCGCAGCCAGGGCAGGTCCGGCACTTCCTCGGTAATCATCTGGAGCAGCTTTGGCAGGCCATGCTTGATGCCGATGTCCGCCCCGTAGCGGATCGTGTCCTGCGCGACGAGCACCGCCTCTTTGGTCCCGCCCGCTGCCAGCTCCTGGAGCTCGCGAATGACATCGCTCGGGCGCTTGGAGACCTGCCCACCCTTGATCAGCGGAATCGCGCAGAAGTGGCAATTGTGGTCGCAGCCGTCGGCGATCTTGACGTAGGCGCTCGGTGTTGCCGGGCCGCCGCTGGCTGAGCGCGGGAACGAGGTCAACATACCGTCGCGGCCGGTGACTTCGATATCCGGCAGCTCAACCAGGCCGCCGACGACATCGCCGATCTGGTCCCACTGATGCGTTGTGATGACCGCATCGACGCCGTCCGGAATTTCGTGCTCGTGGCCCGGCATCGCCGGCATGCAGCCAGCTGCGATGACCACCTGATCCTGCTGGCGGCCACCGAGCATCCGGTCGATCATGCCGACCGACTCGTTGCGCGCGGCCTCCAGGAAGCCGCAGGTGTTGACGATGACGATCTGGGCGTCGCCGGGTTGGGCGACCTCGGTCAGCCCACGGGCGTTGAGCACGCGGCCCATGCCCTCCGAATCCACCCGGTTCTTCGAGCAGCCCATCGTGATGATGTGAAATGTCGTTTGTCCCGCTACGGTCACGTCGTCTCCAAGCCTGGCTGGTCTGTTGCTATCCATAACCTGTGAAGGATAACAAGAGCCGCCACTGGCTATCGAATCGTCGGCTCAAGCGGGAGATACTTTGTAGATCGTGCCGTCGGAGATGCTGAGCAGATAGAGTTCGCCGGACTCATCCTCGCCAAACGAGCTCGCGAGTCCCGGTAGATCTGCCAGCGTGGTCGTCTGCCACGCTCCCGCGCCGTCGCGCCAGGCCGCGTAGACGACGGCCGAGCAGAAGTCGCTGTAGAGATACGCGCCATTCAGCGCAGGCACCGTCGCGCCACGGTAGACCGCGCCACCGACGATGACGCAGCCACCGTTCTGACCGCGCGGGTACTCGATGATCGGCGCCTGGTAGTTTTCCGGCGGGCTGCAATTGCCGGCGTCGCTAGATGTCCCGGAGGGGATATCGAAGCAGTGGAACCCTTCATAGACGGGCCAACCGTAGTTCACCGCGCCGGCTGGCACGCCGTCGGCTCCGGCCGCCTGGTAATGCACCCACTCGAAGCCAAATTGTCCCGGTTCGGCGATGTAGATATCGCCGGTCGCCTCGTCGAAGTCGAAGCGCCAGGGATTGCGGAGCCCGTAGGCCCAGATCTCCGGTTGCGCGCCGGCAGTATCGACGTAGGGGTTGTCTGGCGGGATGGCATACGGGTTGCCAGCGTCAACATCGATCCGCAGGAGCTTCCCGAAGAGACTGCCGAGGTCCTGCGAGTTGAGGTGATCCTCCGGCCGGTTCCCGCCGGTGCCGAGCGCGATGTAGAGGTGGCCGTCGGGACCGAAGAGGATAGTCCCGCCATTGAAATGGTCTTCGGGCTGATCGAGCGCCAGGAGCACCCGTTCGGTTGCCGGTTCCCCTGCGCCGTTGGAGTTCGCCTCGAAACGCGAAACGACGGTGTCGCCATTGCGGTCGTTGTAGTGGACATAAAAAATGCGATTGGATTCAAATTCGGGGTGGAATGCCAGCCCCAGCAAGCCCAGCTCGCGCGCGTTTCCGGCCAGCCCGGTGTTGATGACCCGGTCGGTGATGTCCAGAAAGAGCGCGCCATCGAGGGTGTAGATCATCCCGCGCTTTTCTGTGACGTAGAGCGTCCCGCTGCCGTCGCTGGCGTGGGTGAGGTACGTCGGCTCGATGAATCCGGTGGCGACCTGCTCGAACCGCACAGCGGCATTGACTGGATCGGGTTCCGACGATGCTGGTGGAGGCGTGCCGGTCGGCGTCGATGCTGGACCTGCCGTGGCCGTAGGCTCCGCTGGGACGACGGTCTGCGAAGCCGCCGGCGTCGCGGTGTCAGCGGATGGCGCAGGAGTGGTTGCGGAAGCCGGGCTGTCTGTTGGCGACCCGGAGACAGGCGTGGGCGTTGGGCCAGCGCTGCCAGCTGGTGGAGCGATCGTTGCCGTGCCGGTGGCGCTGGGGCTTGCCTCGGCAACCAGCGGTGTCGATGTGCCAGCAACATCCTCGCTGGTCGCGTCAGGGCCGCTGCAGCCGACGGCGCACAGCGCCAGCAAGACTGCCAGGACGGACGCTTTTCGCCAATGTCGCTTGCCGTGCCGAGTCACACCCGCCAGCCGCCAATGCTCCGGAACTGAACCCGGTCACCAGCCTGATCGCGCCGGATCGTGTGGATATGGATGCGATCGTGGTCGCCGTCCGGGCGGGCGTAGTCGACCGTCGTCGACGTAAAGCGCCAGCCGCGCAGCGCGAGCGTGTCGAGGAAGCGCGCCGCGACTTTGCGCCCAGGCTCAGAGATCCACAGCTCACCGGTGTCTGCCAGGAGCCGCTCGATCAACGCAATGAGCGGCTCGATGTCACGGCTCTCGTAGAGCACGTCGGCCGCCATGATGATGGGAAAGGGACCGGAGGCGTCCAGCCGCTGGAGAACGCTACGCGCGGGATGCCGCCAGTTTACCGGCAACGCGCGCGGCGATCGGCCGGTATTCAGCAGCCCGTTGTACCGGCACAGCCCGAGCGCGAGCGGGGAGTAGTCGAGAACCGTCAGTTCCGCGCCGGTTGACAGGACCGCGGCAGCTGTCGAGCCGAGCCCGCTGCCGACCTCCAGCACCTGGCGTCCGGATAGCTCGTTGGAGCGTTGTAGTGCGACGGCACCGAGAGCGAGGCCGGAGGGCCAGATATCCGCCCAGTAGGGCAGCTGCTGTTCCGGATTCTCGCGCGCGAGCTCGAACAAGCGCCTCCGGGACTCCGCAGAAGGTTGGGCTATCGATAGTTGCAGGGCGTCGTCGGGGATCGTCACCGGAATCTGGACGATCTCGACCTGCTGATCCAGCCACCGCCGCAACGCTTGCCCGCGTGGCGAGCGCGCTTCCGGATGGCTGGAAGGCGTGCCAAAGCCCCGGTAGGCTTGCGGCGACACGTCGAAGAATTCACTGCGCTCGATGTAGACCAAGCCGTGCCGGCCCCTTCAATAGATGTCAGCCGCCGTTGTTCGCCCGCGGCCGATTGCGTTCGCGTACATACATGAGAATCGGGATGAGGGCACAAACGATACTCATCGTCGTGAGCGCAATGACGGCCGCCAGGCTGCCGGAGATGTGATCGAGGCTCGCTATGGTCGCCAACGCGACGATCTGACCAGCAACTGTCACGGCTGCCAACAGCTGCAAATTGGCATCGAGCTCACTGGCGGGCACGGTGCGGCGGAGTATCGTCTCCCCGGCGCGCTCGCCGGTTACAGCCAGCACTCCACAAGCGAGAATGACCGGGATTACCAGCGCGAGCGGATCCGCCAGATGGGCTGTGACGAGCGCCACGGACAGCGCCGCCGTGACACAGCCGAGTACGAGCGCAGCCGGCAAGCGCGAGAGCAGGCGCGGGATCGATAGTGGACCCGCGAACGCCCCGGCCCCCGCCAGCGCGATGAAGAGCCCGTAGACGAGCTCGGTGTGGCCATGTTCGTCGAGCACGATCTCGACAAGCATGACGCGCAGGGCGATGCCAAGCGCCGCGCCGGCCGCGAGCGCCACAAGCAGCGCCTGTGGCACGCCACTCCGCGCGAACGTTCGTCTGGGGGCTGCGGGAGCTGTTGTCAGGGATGCGCGGAGGCCCTCTTCGGGCAACCGCAGGAGTATGCCTGCGGCGACAAGCGCAAGCCCAGCGGCGACTGCAAAGGCCGGCAGCTCGCTCCAGGCAACAATGAGCGCGCCGGCCACGAGCGATCCCGTGATCATGGCGAGTTGATCCCAGCGGCAGATCAAACGCGCCCGCACGGTCTGGCTGTCGCCCACGACCGGTCGCGCCGGAACGAGCTGCCCGCGGGCTTGGTCGATCGATGCGCCGATGAACCCGATGCTACTCGCGGCAACGAGGACAATCCACAATGCGTCGGCAGATGCTACGAAGACTAGCGCGAGTATCAGCCCAGCGCGTAGCGCCTCGATCAACGCCAGCCGCCGTTTGGACTGAGGCAGCACGATCGGGACCGCAATGACGAGCAAGCGCGCGGCTGCATGGATGAGCAGCGCCGCCGCGGCTGCTGCAAGTCCAGCGCCCAGATGGAATGCGAAGATGACGATAGCGACAGAGTAGACCCAGTCGCTCGTCGCGAAGAGGAAATCGCTCGCGAGCGGCGCATTTGGACGCTGCGAACCCTCCTGTGAGTTTTGGTGCGGCTGCGCGGCTGCGTTAGTTGTCGCCAAGCCGTTACTTTCCAGCTTGTGTAATCTCATCGTGGCGCGTTGACGTCTGTGGGTTGTCAACTGCTACAAGCCCGGTCCACGCTCCAGAATCACGCGAAGACGAAACGCGGTCCTGATATCGGTACGTAACGTCGCCGGGTACCAGATCGAAATAGGACATCATTGCACCGTACCGTTACCCGCGTACGGTCGCACCAAAGTCCATCTCGCCTATGCTACTTATTGTACCGACTGATGGGGCATAAGGAGTAGCCGGTCAGATGCCATGCAGGGTCTGACTGCCCTGTGCTTGGGGCAGCCGTGCTTCACTCTTCGGACTTGGAGACGGGCATCGCGTGTATCTCACACTCTCCACGCGGAGACGCGAGCAGATGTTCGCTCTGTCCGCTTCGCACGTTGAATTGCCGCTCCCATAGGAGGCGCGAGGACGAGCCTGGAGTTCCTTGGGACAACAACCGAGTGTCTCAAGTAGACCTGTCACTCGTCATGACGAGCAATACGCTCTCAATGGGCATTGGAGCGCCGGCGCGTTCGAGCTACTGTTTGACAGTCGGCTCCTCGACCATCGAGCCGGCGACGATCTCAGCGAGGTCGAGGACCTGGAAGTCATCGTCGGCGCCAACGCCGCGGATACCGTCCTCGAACATCGTCATACAGAAGGGACAGGCCGCACACAACAGCTCAGCCCCCGTCTCCAACGCCTCCGCCACCCGCGCCTGGTTGATCCGGCTGCCACGCTGCTCCTCCATGAACAGCCGGCCACCACCGCCACCACAACAGAAGCTCCGGTTGCGGTTGCGCCGCATCTCGACCAGCTCCGCCCCCGGCATCGCCGCCACTGCCTCGCGCGGCGCATCATAAACGCCGTTGTAGCGCCCCAGGTAGCAGGGGTCGTGGTAGGTCACCTTGCCGCGCGCCATCGCCGACTCCGGATCCAGGCTGACCCGGCCACTGGCAAGCAAGTCATTGAGCAGCTGGCTGTGGTGGATCACCTCGTACGCGCCGCCAATCTGCGGGAACTCGTTGGCGATGGCATTGAAGCAGTGCGGACAAGCGGTGACGATCTTCTTGAAGCTGTAGCTGTTGAGCGTCTCGACCGTCTGCTCGGCCATGATCTGGGCCAGATACTCGTTGCCGATGCGCTTGGCCGGGTCGCCGGTGCAGGTCTCCTCCTTGCCGAGAATCGCGAAGTTGACCCCCGCCGCCTGGAGTATCCGGCACAACGCCAGCGTCGTGCGCTGGTTGCGCTCGTCAAACGAGCCCAGACAGCCGACGAAGAAGAGGTACTCGACCTCCTCGGTCTCCTCCAACTCGGCCATGTATCTGACCGGCTCGGCGAGCCGCTTGGTCCAGTCGTCACGCTGGCTCTGGGGAATCGGGTAGGGGCTGCCGAAGCGCTCCAGGTTGTTGAAGGTCGGCGTGACCTCGCTCGGGAACTCGCCCCGTTCGAGCACCAGGTGCTGGCGCATGCTGACGATCATCGGGACATGCTCGATGTAGACCGGGCAGTGCTCGATGCAGGCGCCGCAGGTCGTGCAGTCCCAGAGCTCCTCGGGCGAGACGACGCCGGGAATCAGCTCACGCTCAGCGCCCTTGCCCCAACGATGCCGCGCCGTCTTGGCCTCGCCGCCCAGCTCGCCGCTCCAGATACCGCCCTGGTCGGCCTGGAAGCTGGCCAGCTCGAGCACCAGATCACGCGGATGCAGCGGTTTGCCGGTGTTGAAGGTCGGACAGTACTCGAGACAGCGGCCACAGTGCATGCAGGCGTCGACATTCATCAGGTGCGCCCAGGAGAAGTCCTCCAGCTTGCCGTAGCCCAGCACCTCGGCTGCCTCGATCTCCGGGATGCGCCGCAGCTCGCCCAGCGGCTCGAAACGCCGGAAGAAGACGTTGGCCAGGCTGGTGAAGGGATGGATCATCTTGCTGTAGGCCCAGTAGGCCAGCAAGACGTAGGTCGTCGCGAAGTGGCTGATCCAGTTGGCGGTATGCAGCGTCTCCAGCGTCCCGGTCGAGAGCGCGCTCAACGGCAGCGCCATCGGGTAGCTGACCCAGGACCAGGGACCCCAGGGATCGCCTTCGACGGCCAGCCGCAACGCCTGGGTTGTGAAGCCCTGGACGGCCAGCAGCAGCAAGAAGACGAGCACGAGCAGATCGTCGGGACCGGTCTCCTGGAACTTCGGCTTGATGAGATAGCGGCGGGCGAAGGCCAGCAGGACGCCAACGATGAGCATGACGCCGCCGAGGTTCACGATGAGCTTGTAGCCGAGGTAGAAGTCGCCCTGGTAGAAGCTCCAGCCGAAGAGCGGGACGGTGATGTCCTCCTCGATCAGGACGATGATGGTGCCGATGAGGAGGATGATGAAGCCACCGAAGATGTTGGCGTGCATCAGGCCGGCATAGAGCTTCCCGCGACGGACGATACGGCCGTGGAGGATGCTCTTGGTGAGCGCCGCGCGGGCACGCTCGGGCCAGCGGTCGAAGCGGCTGGTGTCGGGTTGGCCGCGCCGCCACATCTGCACCCGGCGGGCGACGCCGAAGGCGAGGAAGGCGACTGGTAGAACCAGCAGGATGTAGAGGATGAGGACCTGTAGGGAGCCGACGTTCCAGAGGATCTCACGGGTTGCGGTCATGCCGCGTCGTCGCCTTCAACCGGACTGTGGCCGGTGAGCGCCTGGACACCGATGACGAAGGCGGCGACCGTGGCCGCGAGCATCAACGCCAGGATGAGCGCGCCGGTCGCGATGACCCAGCCGGTGCCGCCAGGGCTGTTGAACAATCCAGCGATGCCTGCTCCGAGACCGAGCAGCGCAGGCAGAAAGAGCACGACCAACATGACGATGCCGATCTGCTGTTTGATGCTGGCCAGGCGTGCCCGGGCGGCGGCATAGCGGCCCGGTTGTGTCAGGCCCACGTAGATGCCGAGTCCCAGCGCCCCGAGCGAGATGGCGGTGGCCCCAAAGACGCGTGTCCAGTGCATGCTCGGCATCTCGGCCACCGTGATCAACGCCACTCCAATGACCAACGCAATGGCCGAAATGAGCTGGTAGTGCTGGCGGACGGTTGAGAACACGTTAGCTCAATCCAGGTATTTCACGGTTAGGTGTCCCAGTACCGAAGCCCCTCGCTCAAGCGACTACGGAACGTCTACGAGAGATCGAGTGACTCGACCATATTGCGGGCAGCATGCAACCACTCTTCAGGCGTGTCATCCGGGACGGAGCAGCCGTTTGCGAGAATGAACTTGCGGCCGCCGGTCTGCTCGATAGCGTCTTGTGCTTCCTCCCGGATGGCATCTTCCGGGCCATTCGAGAGCGGCCCAAACTCGTGCCAACCACCCATCAGGCACTTGTCGGTGAGGGCACGCGCGTCCGCCAGGCTCGGACCCGCGAGCCGGTCGGACCAGGACATCACGCTGACCGGATAGTCGAGCGTCTCTTCGAAGTGGAGATCTTCATTGCCGTGGACGTGGAGGATGTTAAGCCATCCATCCTGGAGTCCCTGGAGGGCAAGCAAGTCGTACGGCCGACCGAGCTCCCGATATCGGTCACGGGACATGATCGCGTCCGTGCAGCCCTGCAGCGCAAAGAAGACCCCGTCTGCGCCGGCGTCGATGCAGTCTTGCATGTGAGCCCGGAGGTTCTCGGCCATCGTTGCGAGCGCCTCGTGGATAACCGCCGGTGATTGATCGTAGTGTTCGAAGAACAGATCATACGATTCGACGAAGTGGAGCGCTTCGCAGAGCGGGGAGAAGACGGTCATCACGATCGGCGTTTCGTAGCCGACGATGTCACGCAACGCCCGGATGCTGACTGCGCGCTGATTGAAGAAGCGCGAGCGCACGCTGTCGATGGGCTCGATCAGCCGCCAATCGTCAAGGTTCTTGATTGAGCGGCGCGAAACGGGATATGGGATGTCCGGCATGATCTTGAGGATGTCAAGATCGAATTGGTTGGCGAAGAAGTCAAACGTTACCTCCGCCATGCGCCGCCCGGAACCGGCTGGCTTGAAGTGATGCCAGAAGCATACGGGCAGGCGATCGACGTTGTGCCCGGCGACGGCCGCCATGACACGCTCTGTCTTGCTCATTTCCATTTGGCTGCTCAAGGGCTCATCCTTTCGGGTCATGGTTGCTGGAAGCTCGTACCAACCCATTGATACCTTGACCGGGTCGGTGTTGGTACTGCGTCAAGCATTGAACGAGGCAAGTGGTGATGTCTAGTCTCGAAGCCGAAACTCCATCGGTTTAGCCCCATCGACGATCAAGCGCAAGGCTTCCGCCCGAAACTCCGACCAATCTCCGGTGAAGCGCGCGAAGGGCACGAGCTGCGTCGTCCCGCGGCTGACAGCGCCACCCATGGCAGTTGCCTCGATGGGAATGCGAACGCCGCGCCATGGACGCGACGGCAAGTAGTAGAGGTAGCTTGGGTAGAGTATTGCCTGACCGCGTTCCAGATCCTCGACCTCCAGTGGCGTCTCACCCTCGGGCCCGCCTTCATCGTTCCAGAAACGGACGAGTGGTCCGCTCGAGTGGGTATTGGTCGCCCGTCCCTGAAGAGGCAGCAGATCGCCAAATGCGCCCGAGGCGACCGGCGAAATGTCCTTGAGCAGAACGGCTGGTGTCGTGCTTGCGCCAAGCGTCACATCCATTACCCGACCGCCCGGATTCGGCGGCGGTGCGAGCTGTGACTCCTGGTCTTCGGACGCGCTGATACGGATCGACTTTGCGCCATCGAATTGCAGGCTCACGCCAAAATCGACGATTGCGGAGAGGTCGCCGCCGATTTCGGCCACGGGAATCGGATTCAACGGACCGGTCGGAAGGTTTAGCCGGCCCTGTCCGTAGCAGATCGCAATCTCACGATTCCCGGGGTTGATCACAACCAGACCGGGGTACTGGAATCCCGCCCCTCGGTCGCCGGCAGGAAATTCGACCGGGGCTTCTTCCAGCATGCGGAAGATCGCACCGCTCCATTGCCCGTGCGCGGCACGGCCTTCGATGGGCAGTGCTGACCAGAGCGCGGCAGTGGTGTTTGGCGAGCGATCTTCCAGCAGGGCTGCGCGGTAGACGGTTCCGTCGAGATCAATGTCTATGTACGGCATGAGGCAACTTCCATTCATTTGGACGATGACACGCAGTCGTGCCAGGTGTCGCCGTCGTTAGGACGAGGCGATGACGGATTGACCGAACAACTCGACCTGGGCGTGCAGATCATCGATCTGCTGGCCCAGGAAGACCAGTCCGAGGTGGTCTACCCCGGCCGCTTCATACTCACGAATGCGAGCCTTGATGGCGTCCGGATCACCGAGGAGATTTCCCGTTTGGAACTCCTGCGTGAGCGTCTCCGCATCTTTGTCCGGTCGTAGCGCTTCCAGTCGTTTGAAGTGCTGGGAGTTTCGTAATGTCGCGGTGGCTGCCGCATCGTCGGCTCCGACGCCGACCCACACTTGCGCGCATACCTGGAGCATATCGGTGTCGCGCCCCGCCTCCTCGGCCGCTGCCCGAAAGTGGCTTGCGGCGTCGGCAACGCGTGCGGGCGATGCGCCGGCCAGAATCAATCCATCAGCTCGGAGGGCGGCGCGCTCGATTGTGGCCGGCGTACTGGCACTCACGAAGATCGGTAGCGGATCTTGGACAGGCTTTGGGAACATCTCAATCTCGGTGAACTGATAGAACTCCCCGTCGAACGCTGCCCGCCGCTTCGTGGTGAGCTCGCGCACTACCGCGATCGTCTCGTTCATCATCCGGCCACGGTGCGCGCCCTTGAGGTTGGGGAAGAGCGCGTTGAACTCCTCGCGGTACGCCCCAATGCCCAAGCCGAGTGTGAAGCGTCCCTGTGATGCTTGATCGAGCGTCGCCACTTGCTTCGCCAGCAACACGGGATCGCGCAGCGGGGCGACTATGGTTGCCGCGACAAAGCGCAGGCGTGGCACCTGCCCGGCAAGATACGCGAATGCAACAAGCGGTTCGTAGAAGTCAGGTGGATTCTCAAGCGTGTCCAGCAGGACGCGCTGGGTCGCCAGGTGATCGTTCCCCCAGAGCGCGTCGAATCCATGCCGCTCCGCGGCGCGCGCTAGCTCAGCCGTCTGCTACAGATCGGCGAAGCTCACCGGATAGGCGAGTCCCTCTCTGCATGTTGGAATCCCGAGGCCAAAGAGCATTGACGCCTCCCCTCCGAGCTACGGCTATTCCTCTATGCGCGTAATCTCGACGTCGAGCGGACCGTCGAAGATGATTCGCTGGCAGAGTTCGACGTACTCGTCCAGGTTCGTGTCGATTTTCCCGAGGTACGCGACGTCGATCGGCTCCATGAACGGGTTGAGCCACTGAGCCTTGCCATAGGCGATGCCGACCTTGATCAGCCCTCCGCGGTAGCCAGGGAAGTGGATGATGTCTCCGGCGCTCAGCCGCCCGGCGACGTTTTCGACGGGCTCACCTTCGGGCCGTAGCTCGTAGTTTCCTTCGGTGCGCCAGGCGTCGCCTGACCAGCGGGTCTGAATCGTGCGATCGGTGATGGGCAGGTGCTCCCAGAGAGCTTTCGTGGTCTTCGGCGCTTTGTCATCGAAGAGCTGCGCTTCGGCGACGACATCTCCGACTTTGATCTGGATGCGCATTGGGAATTGGTTCCTTTCTGGTCGTTGTGACCTGCTGTCTTGTTGCTCTTACTGGTTCGCGCTCGTGCACGCCGTGCCCGAACGCGCGTTGGCCACGACCGGCGAGAGTCTCGTCCGCGCCACGCGGCATACGGAATATCTGCGGTTAGGATTCGATACGCGAGATCTCAATTTCGAATGGGCCCTGGAAGATGATTTGCGAGCACTGCTCGACGAATTGATCCAGGTTCGTGTCGATCTTCCCGATGTGCGAGACATCGAGCGGCACCATGAATGGCGCGAGCCATTGGGCGTTGCCGTAGGCGATGGCGACCTTGAGCAGGCCGCTGCGATAGCCAGGATAGTAGATGACGTCGCCGGCGCTGAGCCGCTCAGCCCCGTTCTCGACGGGATCTGCCTGGGTGAGCAGTTCATAGTTGCCCTCCGTGCGCCAGGCGTCGCCGGACCAACGTGCTTGGATGGTGCGATCCTGAATCGGCAAGCGCTCCCACAGGGCTGAGACCGTCTTCGGCGCCTTGTCCTCGAACAGGGCTGCCTCGGCTACCGTGTCACCGACTTTGACTTGTATTCGCATCGGGTATCCCTTCGTCTTTACCCATCTCCCTCCAGCGTAGGCTGCACGATCGCTGGTCATTCGGGAGTGTATACAGTGTATTCAATCACGAGCGTGACTAGAGTATCCGAAGTGCATTTGCATTGCAATAGGTCCGCAACGAATGACGAATTTCAGACCGCTCGCTCCAGCCTCCGGTGGCGCGAAGCGCAGTTTCACGTGCTGGCATGCGGTGCTGGCCGAAGCCTGCAATGAGCTTGTAACCGCCTCTAGCCCGTCCAATTAAGAAGCGGTGGCAACGTAGCGCTTGACAGTCTGTATGGACTGTATACACTGTATTCGATGCCTAATGCAGGACCCGCTTCTTGTCGCGAATGCAACCGGGGGGCACGCGGTTGGTTTGCGATGCAGGTCTTGAGATTCGAGCCGTATGGCGAACCTAGGCGCATATCAACGTGAGGCATTGAGGAGGAGACTAATGCCGAATCCAAGTGACTATCTCGATCAGTTCCAACGCCATCAGATTTCTCGCCGGGCTTTCGTCGGCCTCTCGGCTGGCGTCGTCGCAAGCGCGCTTCTCGCTGCGTGTGGTGGCGATGACGACGACGATGATGACGACAATGCGACCGCGACATCGGGCGGCGCTGCCCAAGAGGCGACGGCCACCTCAGATGATGGTGGTTCAGAGGCCACGCCAACCGAGGCTGCCGACGAAGGGGAGGCGACGGAGTCCGAGGATGGCGACGGAGCAGATCCGACGGAGACGGCTGCCGACGAGGGCGAGGCATCGCCAACGGAAGGTGACTCAGGTGAAGCGCCGGCGACCGGCGGCACGCTAGTGTATGCGACAAACCTCGATGCCAATACATTGGACCCGCACTTCTCAGCGCAGTTTTCCGAGCGCTACGCCCTGTACCTGATCTACAACAACCTGGTTGGATACGATGTCGACTTCAACATCATTCCAGAGCTTGCGGAGTCCTGGGATTTCAGCGAGGACGGCACGGTCATCACCTTCAACCTTCATGAAGGTGTCGTGTTCCATGACGGAACCCCCTGTGATGCGGAAGCCATCAAGTGGAACATTGAGCGCGTGCTGGATCCCGAAGTGAACTCGCCGCTCAGCAGCCAGCTCTCAGAGGCCATCGCGTCTGTTGACGCGCTCGATGCCGTGACTGTCCAGGTCAACCTGTCGAAGCCCTGGCGTCCGATTCTGGCGACGCTCGGCGAACGGCCCGGTTTCATTGTGTCGCCGACTGCCGCTCAGGAACTTGGTGATCAGTTCGCCCTTAACCCCGTTGGTTCCGGTCCCTTCAAGTTCGTGGAGTGGGCGCCCGATGGTTTCATAGCCCTCGAGCGTTTCGAAGACTACTGGGAAGACGGCAAGCCGTATCTCGACCGCATCGAGATCCGCCATGTTCCCGAGACTCAGGTCCAGCTTACGCAGATTAGAACTGGCGAAGCCCACATCATCGACGGCGTTGATCCGACGCTGCTCGAGACAGTCGAGAACTAAGACGACCTCGTGATCGAAGAGCTGCAGAGCGCCCGTTTCGCCGGCACGCACTTCGACCTCGACAAGCCGCCGTTTGACAACGCTGACTTCCGCAAGGCCATCGCGCATGCCACCGACCGCGAGCAGATCAAGGAAGTGATGTACGGGGGCACAGGGCGCGTAGCCACCCACCCGCTCGGTGGCGGCTGGGCCTACGACCCGAGCCTTGACTCCGAGGGGCTGGACTTCGACCTCGACCTCGCGAAGGAGTTCGTCGAAGCTTCGGGCATGGCAGGCGAAACCTTTACCCTCACTGCTTCGAACACGCAGTTCAATCAGACACTCGCCCAGTTGCTCCAGGCGCAGTATCAAGAGCTGGGTATTACCGTTGAAATTGAGACGGTCAATGCTGCCGATGCGTTTACGCTGACCAAAGAGGACGTCAGCAACTGGGTGCCGACGAGCTGGGCCCCCCGGGCGGACCCCGACGGGCTCTTGCGAATCCTGTGGTATTCAACGGGTTTCCAGAACACGACTGGCTCCGACAACGCAACGATCGACGAGCTGCTCGACGAGGCTGCATCCATCTACGACACGGCCGAAGCCGCCGAGATCTATCACGAGGTGGAGCGGCTGATTATCGAGCAGGCTGACTACACGTTCCAGCACTGGCCATCGGTCTTTGCGGTTCGTCGGGCGGAGCTTCAGAACTTCGTCTACCACCCGGATCTGATTCTCCGGTTGCGCGAATTCTCACTTAGCTCCAGCTGATAGGGCTTGACATGTTCCGGTACGTTCTCCGACGACTACTGCAAATGTTGCCCGTGCTGATCGTGATCTCCATTGCGACGTTCGCGCTCATGAGCATGGTCGTCGGAGACCCGGTGCTTGTCATCCTTGGACAGGACACGGCTGCCGATCAGCAGACAATCGACCGGATGCGCGAGGACCTGGGGGTAAATCGTCCGGTGCCGGTCCAATATCTCGATTGGATGCGACACGTCCTTAGTGGCGATCTCGGGACCTCCTGGCGGAGCCCGGTGACGGTTACCGACACCATCCGTGATCGGCTTCCGGTAACACTAGAGCTGACGTTCCTCGCGCTTGGTCTGGCGCTGGCGATATCAATCCCACTGGGGACCTTGGCTGCGTTGCGGCCAGGGTCGCCGGTTGATGTCGTGATCTCGGGGCTTGCCTCGATCAGCCTTTCTATACCGAACTTCTGGCTCGGTATCCTGCTCATCTTCGCCTTCTCGCTCAAGCTGGGTTGGTTGCCGTCATCGGGATACGTGCCGTTTCTCGATGATCCGGTCCAGAACCTGAAGCTCATGCTGCTGCCGACGTTGACACTCGCGACCGGCTACATCGGCTCCCAGGCGCGCTACGTCAGATCATCGATGCTGGAAGTGCTCGACCAGGACTATGTGCGCACTGCCAGGGCCAAAGGCCTGCGCTCGCGCGCTGTCATCTTCGGGCACGCTATGAAGAATGCGCTCATCCCCATCGTCACGATCCTCGGCCTTGAGATGGGCGGGCTCTTTGCCGGCGCCGTGGTGACCGAGACGATCTTCTCGCTACCGGGCATGGGGACGTTGATCATCGACGCGATATTTGGCCGGGACCTGCCAGTCGTGCAAGGCGTCGTCCTCTTCATCACGCTCATGGTAGTCGCGGTGAATCTCGTGACCGACCTCGCCTACGGTCTGCTGGACCCAAGAATTCGGGCAATGTATGGCTAGATCGACGGCGGATTCGACGTTGAGGGATCTAGGCAGCGCCGAGACGCTGGGCGCGGAGCGCCGGCCCCGAAAGAGCCTGCCGCTGGAGTGGCTGCGGATCGCGCGCGTACCCGCAGCTCGGCATCGGCATGATGGTGCTCTTGATCCTTGTGCTGGGCGCCGTGTTCGCTCCGGTGATCGCGCCGTATAGCCCGAACCAGATCGACGCGACGGCACGGTTAGAAGAACCGACACGGGAGCATCTCTTTGGAACCGACACCCTGGGACGGGATAGTCTTTCGCGCATCATCTACGGGGGCAGGATCTCGCTCTTCGTCGCGTTGAGCGCCGTCGTTGGCGGCACGATCATCGGTGTCGCCCTCGGCCTCATCAGTGGCTATGGATTTGGTTGGGTCGACAGTGTGATCATGCGGGCCACGGACGGGATGATGGCTTTCCCAAGCCTGATTCTGGCGTTGACCATCGCGTTTGCGTTAGGGGCAAGCCTCCAGAGCATCATCATCGCGTTGACCGTCGTACGCATTCCGGGTACAGCGCGCTTGACGCGCGGCCAGGTGCTCGCTCTGCGAAACCAGGAGTTCATTGTCGCCGCCAGCGCGATTGGCGTGCGCCCGCCGCGTCTCGTGGTTCGCCACTTTCTCCCCAACCTCGTGAGCATCGTTCTGATCCAGGCCTCGCTCGGCGCTGGTCAGGTCGTATTTGCCGAGGCGAGTCTGAGTTTCCTGGGCCTTGGCGTACCGCCTCCGACCCCGAGCTGGGGCGGGATGCTGCGGGACGGGTACGTCTTTCTCGAGGTGAATCCGTGGCAGTCGATCATCCCCGGCGCATTCATCTTTCTGGCCGTACTGAGCTTCAACTTCATTGGCGACGGGCTTCGTGATCTGTTGGATCCGCGTCAGCGCCATATCCGAGGATGATGACGACACGGTTTCTATCACCGGGGTATGTCCGATGACGGTCAAGCTGGCTGCCACGCGGCGTAGGCGATCCTAGACGGGAGTCGAGTCTTCTTGCTCAAGCATCAAGATGCGAATGCGGCGCGCCGTCGCCATGTGGTCTACGGCGATCTGGCGCGCACGCTCTGCGTCGCCGGCCTTGATTGCCTCGACGAGCCGGGCATGTTCGACGGCCGAGGTCTCCGCGCGTCCGGACTTCCGAAAGGTCGTGCTTCCGAATCGGCGCACGACGTTGTGGACCTGTTTCACGATGTTCAAGAGCAGGGTATTGTTCGAGGACTCGGCGAGTGCCTCGTGGAACTGCAGGTTCAGGGTGACGAGCTGGTGCATGTTTTCAGCCGCGCCTGTCGCCGCAGCGCCGAACTGGCTGTTGATCCACTCAAGATTCGATACGTCGGCGGGTGTTGCATGTTGCGCGGCCAGAAAGGCAGCGAGCCCGTCGTTGGCCTCTCGCACAATATAGACGTCGACGATGTCCTGGGGCGTCACCCTGCTGACCACCAGCCCGCGGCGCGGAATACGTTGCGCAAAGTGTTCGGCTTCGAGCCTGACGATCGCTTCCCGCACCGGGGTGCGGCTCACGGCAAAGAGCCCGGCCAGCTGCTCTTCAGTCAGACGCTGCCCGGGCTCAAGGATATGGGAGACGATTGCTTCTTGTAAGACGTGATGAACCATGTCCGACGTGGCTCCGGTCATCGTCTGGTTCTCCCACATTTTTGTAAGCTGTTTCGCTGAGTTTGAGGAGATTTCGTTTGACGCCATGACGTAGACCCTTTCGTCACCAAGAATTGGATACATTGTACGCACTCTGTGTAGGGAGAGAAAGCATGACAGACGAAACGAACAGAGCACGCGCGGCGTTGACCGGGCAGTCGGTCAAGCGGATCGAAGATCCACGGTTGATTACCGGTGCCGGGCAATACCTTGAAGATCTAGATATAGCCGATCTCGCATACGTGGCTCTACTGAGAAGCCCCCATGCGCATGCGAATGTTCGCTCTATAGATACCACGGCTGCTAGTCAGCTTAATGGCGTCCTCGCGGTAGTGACGGCGGCTGACCTGGGGGATGTTGGCGATGTCCCTGTCGGCGGTGACATCAATATCCCGGAGCATCCGCCGCTCGCTGGCGACGTTGTCAGATTCGTTGGCGACCCGCTCGTGGCAGTCGTGGCCGAGTCACAGGCGATCGCTGAGGACGCGCTTGAGCTCATCTCGGTCGACTACGAGACCCAGCCGGCTGTTGTTGACGCCCGCGAGGCGTTGAAGGAGTCAGCCAGCCTCGTCCACCCACAGTTTGGCACGAATGTTGTCACGACTGCGGAGAAGGACACGGGCGGGGTTGACGAAGCCTTCGCCGCCGCCGAACATCGTATGTCGGTGCGCGTGGGGCATGGGCGCGTCGCCGCGATCCCAATAGAGAATCGCGGGGGAATCGGTTCCTACGATGAGGAGACCGGCAAGTTCACACTCTGGCTGAGCACCCAGGCGGCCTGGCTTGAGCGTGGTGACCTCGCCACGGCGATGGGCGTGCCAGACGAAGATGTGCGCGTCATCACCCCTGACGTTGGTGGCGCATTCGGCGCGAAGATGACCGCCTATCGCGAAGATATCCTCCTGCTCGCATTGGCGCGCATTGCTGGACGCCCGGTGCAGTGGATCGCCACCCGCAGTGAGGATCTTCAATCTTCGATGCACGGGCGCGAAGCCTACACCGACGGCGAGGTGGCATTCGACAGTGACGGCCGGATTCGAGCCCTGAAGCTTCGCACCGTTGCGAACCTTGGCGCATACCTTATGAAGTTCGCCGCCGGGCCGCCGATGCGTATGTTGCTGTTTCCAACTGGCGCGTACACGATCCCCGAAGTGCAATCGGAGATCGTCTCTGTCTTCACGAACACCGGGCCTGTCGGGCCTTATCGCGGGGCCGGCCGGCCGGAAGCCGCCTACTTCATCGAGCGGGTTGTCAGCGACGTGGCACACGCGCTCGGGATGGACCAAGCCGACATCCGCCGCCGCAATTTCATAGCGGCAGATGCGTTCCCCTACACCAATGCGTCGGGCATTATCTACGACAGCGGGGACTATCACAAGGCGCTTGACCGCTTGTCCGATCTGCTGGATCTCGAGACCCTGAAGTCGCAGATCGAGGAGCGTCGAGCGGCAGGCGAGGTCGTTGGGCTTGGGCTCGCCAGCTGTGTTGAGGTTTCCGGCGGCGGCGGCGACGCAGGGGTACTCACACTCGATCAGGATGGTCACATCCAGGCTGTGACCGGAACATCGCCCCACGGGCAGGGCCTCGCGACGAGTTTCGCTCAGCTGATCAGTGACGAGCTGGGCGTCGCGCTCGATGACATCCACATCACGCATGGCGACACCGCGGTGGAACCGCGTGGCGGCGGCACTATGGGTAGCCGCAGTTTGCAGCTAGGCGGCAGCGCACTCCGACAGGCAGCGGAGGCGGTGCGCGAGACGGTCTTGTCGGAAGCAGCTGAGATGTTGGAAGTCACCCCGGATGACCTCGTCCTCGAGGGCGGCGAAGTCGGACCGCGCGGCGCTCCCGAGATCCGCCTGCGTCTGGAGCAGGTAGTCGAGAGCTATCTGGCGAAGAACGGCCATGACGCAGCTGGCGGCGCGGCGCGAGGAATTGAGGCGAATGTTCGGTATCAGGCCGATGGGGATACGTTCCCATTCGGTTCTACGGCCGCGCTCGTGTCGATCGATCGCGACACCGGCAAACCAACGATCGAACGCTTTGTTTCTGTCGATGACGTCGGCAACGTGGTGAACCCACGTCTTGTTGAAGGCCAGCTTATCGGTGGCGCGGTCCAGGGCATTGCCGAGACGCTGTGGGAGCAGGTGGTCTACGACGATAGCGGCCAGCTCGTGTCTGGTTCCTTGATGGACTATGCAGTGCCGAAAGCCTCATGGTTTCCAAACTTTCAACTTGAGCGCACGGTTACTCCGACCCCGCGGAACATTCTCGGGGCCAAGGGGGTAGGCGAGGCTGGCACCGTCCATGCGCCGCCGGCAGTGGCGAACGCCGTCATGGATGCGCTGCGTCCATTTGATGTTGAGCCGCTCGACCTGCCGATCACTGACCGCAAGATCTGGCAAATCATTAACCGCGGGGGCCAGGGCATCCGCTAGGTCAAAAATGGAAATGCTGGAAAGGACCCAGAGATGTCTGCAAGGAATAACACGGTCGTTGTCGTCGGCGCAGGAAACGCGGCGCTGTGCGCTGCGCTCGCAGCTCGTGAGCAGGGCGCCGACGTGGTCGTCCTGGAACGCGCCAGCGAGGCAGAGCAAGGTGGAAACAGCCGATTCACCGGTGGGGCTATTCGAACCGTCTATGAGAGCCTCGATGATCTGCTGACGCTTGTCCCGGATCTCAATGAGGAAGAAAAGCGCACGACCGATTTCGGGACGTATACGGCCGACAAGTTCTACGAGGACATGGATCGCATTACGCAGTTTCGCTCCGATCCGGAGCTGGTGCCAATCATGGTCACGCAGAGCCTGTCCACATGGCAGTGGCTGCATGATAATCACCAGGTGCGCTTTGTGCCTGCATATTCGCATCAGGCCTTCAAAGTCAACGGACACTTCAAGTTCTGGGGCGGCATCACACTGCTCGTGTCCGGTGGGGGGCCAGGGCTGATTGAGGCGCTGGTCGGCGCTTGCGAGCGCCAGGGCATCGAAATCCAGTACGGCACGCGAGCCGAACGCCTCATCGAGGAAGACGGCACGATCAAGGGGCTCGTCGTGCGGTCAGGAAGCGAGACTCGAGAGATCCACTGTGGCGCTGTTGTGCTTGCCTGCGGCGGCTTTGAGTCCAACGCTGAGTGGCGCACGCGGTATCTGGGCCCCGGTTGGGAGCTGGCCAAAGTACGCGGAACACGACATAACACAGGCGACGGAATTCGGATGGCGTTGGATGTCGGCGCGATTCCCTGGGGCAACTGGTCTGGCTGCCACTCAGTGGGCTGGGATCGCAACGCTCCGGACTTTGGCGATCTGGCAGTCGGCGATGGCTTTCAGAAGCACAGCTATCCATTTGGCATCATGATCAATGCTCGAGGCGAGCGCTTCGTCGATGAAGGCGCTGATTTCCGCAACTATACCTACGCCGAGTACGGTCGGCGCGTTCTCGAGCAGCCTGGGCAATTCGCGTGGCAGATCTTCGATCAGAAGGTGACGAACCTGCTGCGCGACGAGTACCGCATTCGTGAAGTCACGAAGGTCACAGCGGATACCCTCGAAGAACTCGCTGAGAAGCTTGAAGATGTTGACGCCAGCCGCTTCTTGGAGACGGTAACGGCATACAACGAGGCCGTGAGAACCGACATACCGTTCGATCCTACTGTCAAGGATGGACGGAGCGCGGATGGGTTGCCGATACCACGGCAGAACTGGGCCAACCGCCTGGACTCGCCGCCCTTCGAGGCCTATCAGGTGACCTGCGGCATTACATTCACGTTCGGTGGACTGCGCATAAACACCGAAGGCCAGGTTCTGAACGAGGATTTGCAGCCGATACCGGGACTGTTCGCCGCGGGCGAGATCGTCGGTGGCCTGTTCTACTTCAACTACCCAGGCGGGACCGGGCTGACATCCGGCGCGGTCTTCGGTCGAATTGCGGGAGAGGCTGCGGTAACAGCCGTGCGGGCCGAGGAAGGCGTGGCGACTCGATAGGACGACGCAAGCCAGAGGTCCCGGCGTGAGCGGTGCGATCTGTCGTTCGCCGCGGCCATGCTGTAGCGAGTCTTCTGTGTGCATGGCTGAGGTCGATCAAGAGCCTTCGAGTTCGCGGAAACCCCGTTGCGTGGGAGCGTTCTCACGCGAGGGGGGGCCCGCTGCCATGCTTCGGCCAGCGCCCTGATCGCCAGTCGGACATGGCTCGCCGACGCCATGACCGCTGGTTTCTCTCAACAGCGATAGGCGACTTTGACGTCGGCAGTCACTGACCCCGATGCCCGTTGTTGGCATGTGAGTGGCGCTCCCTCCCACGGTCCGACCTGGACATCGCGGGAGGGAACCTCAGACTATCGCACGACGAAGTTGACCAGGCGGCCGGGGACGTAGATCTCCTTGGCAATTGCGCCGTCGGCCAGGTAGCGGGCGACGTTCTCGTCGGCGCCCGCAGCGGCGATGGCGGCGGCGGAATCTGCGCCGGCCGGGATCGTGATGCGGCCGCGGACCTTGCCATTGACCTGGACCGGGATCTCGATGACGTCGTCGGCGGCCAGCTCTTCGTCGTACTCCGGCCAGCGCTGGTCGTGGATGCTGAACTCGAAGCCCTGGCGCGCCCACAGCTCCTCGGCGATGTGCGGAGCGGAGGGCGCCAGCATCAGCGTCAGCGTCTTTGTCGCTTCCTTCCAGGCGTCGCTGCCGGCGATGGGCTCATCCTTCAGCTTCATCAGCTCGTTGACGAACTCCATCAGCTTGGCGACCATCGTGTTCCAGCTGAAGGCCTCGACATCCTTCGTCACCTCGCGCAGGGTTTGGTGGGTCAGCCGCTGCAGGCTCCGCACGTTATCGGGCGAGGCGGCCCCGTCTGCCGTGTTGTCGACGGTATCGACGACGACCGACCAGGCGCGGTCCAGGAAGCGACGCACACCGGTGACGCCCTGATTGTCCCAGGGGCCGGTCATGTCCCACGGCCGCATGAACATCAGGAAGAGGCGGACGGTGTCCGCGCCGAGCGAGTCGACTAGATCATCGGGGTCGACGACGTTGCCGCGGCTCTTGGACATCTTCTCGCTGTCCTCGCCCAGGATGAAGCCCTGGTTGACCAGCCGCTTGAAGGGCTCGTTGAAGCGCACCAATCCGCAATCGCGCATTGCTTTGGTCCAGAAGCGCGTGTAGAGCAGGTGCATGACCGTGTGCTCGCGGCCACCGGTGTACTGATCGACCGGCATCCAGCGCTCGGACAGGTCGTTGTCGAAAGGCGCGCTGTCCAGGTGCGGGCTCAGGTAGCGGTACTGATACCAGGAAGAGTCGACGAAGGTGTCCATTGTGTCGATCTCGCGCCGGGCGTCGCCGCCACAGTTCGGGCACTCGACGTGCAGGAAGTCCGGGTGCGTCCGCAACGGCGATTCGCCGGTCGGGCTGAACTCGGCATCCTCCGGCAGCAGCACCGGCAGATCCTCCTCAGGCACCGGGACGATGCCGCACTCATCGCAGTAGATCATCGGGATCGGCGTGCCCCAATAGCGTTGGCGGCTGATTAGCCAGTCGCGCAGCCGGTAGGTCACGGCGGCGCGGCCGGTCCCGCGTTCCTCCAGCCAGGCGTTGGTTGTGGCGACGGCCTCCGCGCCGGATGTGCCGCTCAGCTCGCCGGAGTTGATCATCGTGCCGTATTCGTTGTGGAACGCGATCTCATCCAGGAAGGGCAGGCCGGTCAGGAATTCCATTGCCGTCCAGGTGCCGGCCCAATCGGCGATCTTGCGGTCGCCATCGACCGAATCCAGCTCGACGATCTCATCCTGGAAGACCGCCCCGGTGCGAGCGCCGATATACCCAATGACGCCGCCGTCACGGGCATGCTTGCTGGCCAGCGTCAGGAAGTCGTCGACCTTCTCAGGACCCAGCGCAATCTCGAAGCCGACCTCGGTCTCGTCATAGGCGTAATTGCCTTCAACCATCGCAACCTCAAAGGAAGGCCGATCCTCGAGCATCGACTCCAACACCATTGCGCGGGTCAGGCCGTCGTTGCGGCGGATGACCGGGACGACCGGCAGCGCGTACTTCAGCGCGAAGGCGAAGTCGCGTTCGTCGTGAGCCGGGACCGCCATGATCGCGCCGGTTCCGTAGCTCATCAGGACGTAGTCGGCGATCCAGACCGGGATCTGCTCGCCGTTGACCGGGTTGGTCGCGTAGCCGCCGGTGAAGACGCCGGTCTTCTCGGTTTCGGTCGACTGGCGCGCGATCTCGGTCCGCCGCGCAACCTCGGCCTTGTACTTGTCGATCTCGTCGCGCTGTTCTGGCGTTGTCAGCTTGTCGACCAGCGGGTGCTCCGGCGCCAGGACCATGAAGGTTGCGCCCCAGAGCGTATCGGGCCGTGTCGTGAAGACTTCGATCTCGTCGCCGGTCTCCAGCTGGAAGGTGACGTTCGCGCCTTCGGAACGGCCGATCCAGTTGGTCTGCATGATGCGGACGGGATCGGGCCAGTCGATCTCGCTGAAGTCCAGCAGCTCGTCGGCATAGTCGGTGATCTTGAAGAACCACTGGGTCATGTTGCGCTGGTAGACCTCGGTGCCGCAACGTTCGCAGCCGCCGTCGAGGACCTGCTCGTTGGCCAGCACTGTCTGACACTGCGGGCACCACCAAACCGGCGCTTCCTTTCGGACGGCCAAGTCGTTCTTATAGAACTGGAGGAAGAACCACTGGTTCCACTTGTAGAACTCAGGGTCGCAGGTGACGACCTCCTGATCCCAGTCAAACATCGTGCCCATCGAGCGCATCTGGCGGCGCATGTTCTCGATATTCGCCAGCGTCCACTTGTATGGGTGGATCTGGTTGCGGATGGCGGCGTTCTCGGCCGGTAGCCCGAAGGCGTCGAAGCCCATCGGGAAGAAGACGTTGTAGCCCTGCATGCGCTTGTAGCGGGCGGCGGCGTCCGACGGCGACATTGCGTACCAGTGGCCGATGTGCAGGTCGCCGCTCGGGTAGGGATACATCGTCATCGCGTACCAGCGGGGCTTCTTGGTCTCTTCCGGCCGCCACTTGTAGAGCTTGGCTTCCGCCCAGCGGTCGCGCCATTTCTGCTCGATGGCGTCGGGATTGTAACGTTCGCTCTGGCTGGCTGCTTTTTCGCTGACGACCATTGAGCATTCCTTTCAGTTCAGTGAGTTCGTCTGGTGAGTTTGTGGTTCGTAGGTTGTCGTTTGTAGGAAGAGCGAGGGAAGTCCCTCACCCCCGGCCCCTCTCCCAATGCTGGGAGAGGGGAGAAGTACCGGCAGGATTTCCTACAAACTGCAACCTACGAACTACAAACTTAAAAGAAAAACCTTCCGTCCGATCAGGGACGAAAGGTTCCGCGGTACCACCCTGCTTGGTCAGCCGGTGTGCGACAGGGATTGTGGTGGAGCTGAGGGGGCTCGAACCCCTGACCTCAACACTGCCAGTGTTGCGCTCTCCCAGCTGAGCTACAGCCCCGTGGTCTGTCGCGCGGTCTGACCCGCTTCATTTGCCCGCTAACGGTGGCACTCCGGCGGATGCTGCCCGGCTGGGCTCACATCCACGGCTCCCGGGCGAGTTCGGTCCCTTTGATACCGCCTCGCACCAACCGGCGGCTCGCTGTCCCGGAACCTACTACTCCCAATCATAGCCTGTGTGTCAACATAGACAAGTCGCCGATGCTGTTGACTGCACGTCGCTAGCGTACCAGCGCGTCGCCGCTTCGTCAATTCTGGCCGCTCTGGTCGTTGCCGTGTGGCCACAGCGTCAGTTCCGTAGCGAAACGTCTGCGTTTTGCGCAAAGCTGGCCGGGTCTCGGTGGCTCCAGAGACTCTGCCTGGTCTGGAGAACGAACAAACATGTCCATCGCCTCACATCTGAATGCCTATGGTGAACGTATCCTGAACAACCTCGACGGGATTAATGCAGCAAGGGAACGGGCGTTGGCGGAAACCCGCCAGATCGTCCGGCTCAGCGCGAACAGCATCCGCGCGGCGCACCGCAGCGACTTCGACGAGTCCGGCGAACTGATCGCCCGCGCCCGAGGGATGCTCGTCGACCTGACGGCGGAGCTGGAAGGCTTCCCGTCGATCTACTGGTCCGGCTATGTCCGCGACGCGCAGAAGGAGTTCGCCGAGGCGAATCTGACGCTGGCCTTGCTCGCCGGGCGGCCGCTGGCGGATCCCGAGGCGTTGGGCGTCGAGGATGCCGTCTATCTCAACGGCCTAGCGGAGTGCGCCGGGGAGTTGCGCCGGCACGCGCTGGATGCGATGCGCCGTGGCGACCTGGAACGCGCAGAGGAGACCCTGGGCGTGATGGATGACATCTATAGCCTGCTCGTTACCGTAGATTATCCGGACGCGGTCACCGGCGGGTTGCGCCGGTCGACGGACATGGCGCGCGGCGTCCTCGAGCGCACACGTGGCGATCTGACGGTCGCGCTACAGCAGCAGAAGCTGGCCGACGCGCTGGAGCGCGCGGAACGCCGCTTTGGGGCGGCGCTCGACGGCGAGTAGCCGGCGACGGCAGCGCGCGGGACTGCGGTATCATCTCCGCTACAGCGACTGCCGTACAAACAGGGTGGGGCACATGAACCTGAAGCGACCTGCGTAATGTCCCGGTTCACCGACCGCCGGAGGCCCGCCAGGTTCCTGAGCGTCCTCGTTGTCCTTGTGTCCGGGGTCTTTGGCGCGGTCGCTCCAGCCTCCGCCGGCATGCCGGATGAGCCGCAGGAGTTCTTCTTCCCCTGGGTTCCCAACGGTGAAGAGGTCAATTCGCTCGGCCCCTGGTACGGCAAGCTCTCGTTCCAGAACCTCGACGATCAGACGTGTGCCGTGTCGATCTACATCGGCCGGACCGGGTCGTGGCTGAAGGTCGCGCAACTCTCAGTTGCAGCCGGGTCGTCGCGGACGATCTCCGCAAACTCGTTGGCCATTCCGTCGCCTGGCGCGCCGGTCAGGCTGGAGGCGTTCTGTCCAGTTACTGCGAGCCTGAAGATGGTGACGCCGGACAGCCGCCGGTCGCCGTGGAGCGACGGCGCGACCACCGTGTCCGGCTATACGGGACTGTCAAGCTCAGACGTCCGGGCCGCTGAGTCAGCGGACGGTAGCTCAATCTGGTATCTGCCGATCGTCCAGACAAACTCCGACTGGAACTCGGTTATCAGGGTCACGAATTTCAAGCAGACGGGCGGCGCTGACGTCAGGCTGCGCTTCTACTCCGCCGACAACATCTCGGGCGAGTCAGGCGCGGTCGCCGAGGTCGAGCGCACGCTCGCGCCGGGTGTCAGCGCGGCTATCGACGTGCTCGAAGAGGTTGGGACTGAGGGCTGGGTCGGATTTGTCCAGATCGTCGGCGACGGCCCGATTGGGGCGTATACGCTGCGCTCCAAGCCAGCGGCCCGGATGGCGATCACCAACATGGCGACGAGCGGCGTGCCCGAGCCGGAGGCTGACCAGTACCTGCTCGCTGCGCCGTTGCTCTTCACCGCCTACAACGGTTGGAACACCGGCATCAATCTCGCCAATCTCGGCGATGAGCAGGCCGACATCACGATCCGCTACTTCGAGGTTGCCGGCGGGCTGGCGCGCGAGGTCGAACTGCAATTGCCGCCGCACACCATGCGCTACATCTATACGCCGAACAACGTCGACGAAGAGGGTTTCGTTGGCAGTGCGATGATCGAGAGCAACCAACCAATCACGGCGGCCATCGACGAGGTCAAGTACGAGACCGTCGAGGCGATCTCATACATCGCCAGCAGCGTTGGCCAGGTCGACGCCGCGATCCCGGTCACCTTCCGGGAAGACCCGCTCAACGGGCGGCACGACAACTCCGGGATCAACATCCAGAACATGAACCCGGACAATCCGCAGACGGTCGAGATCCAGCTCATCACGAACACCGGCCAGAGCGTGCTGGAGCAACCCTTCCTGTTGACGCTGCCGGCCGGCGGCAACAACTTCGTCTACTTCCCTTCCTGGGACGCAATCCCACCAGGCACCGTCGCTGCGGCCCGGATCACCAGCCAGGACCCGCTCGGGTTCGTGGCGCTCTCAAACGACGTCAACTACGCCGTCTCCGGTGACGGCTCCGTCACCTTCATGGCGTCCGGCGAGGCCGGCTACTATCGGTTGCTGGGATCGCCGTCTCAGTAGCGGGGCTGCTATTAAGGATTCACCGGAATGGCTTTGAGTTGACGCACCGGTGAGAAGATGACCCAGCCCGCTGCGAGAATCGTCCCGCACGCCCCAACCAGCATGACGCCGCGTGCACCGATGATCTCGCCGAGAATTCCGCCGAGCACTGCCGCAAGCACTGCCGGACCGCCAACGAACACCTGATTCGTAGCGCTCATACGGCCAAGCATTGTTAAGGGCGTCACAGCCTGGCGCAGGCTCAACTGGTTGACGTTGTAGAGAGGCTGTCCAAGCCCGTTGAGAAACCCTGCGATAAGAAGAATTGCAATGACTACCGTTGCCGGACCGAAGACAAACGGAATTAGCAGATTAGCCGCGCCAGCCAGCAGTAGGCCAGCGCAGACGATGCGGCCAACTCCATAAGACACAGCAAGCCGGCTGGCGATCAGGGAGCCAATCAACCCTCCGGGGCCAACTGCCGCGAGAATGACGCCGATTGCCGCCGGACTCAGGTCGAGGTCGCGACTCAGGAACAAGATATAGACCGCGACCAGCATCGTATTGAAGAAGTTGTAGGTACTGGCGCTGGCGGCACTGGCGCGCACGATTGGTTGGTCCATGACGAAACGAATGCCTGTGGTGACGTCATGTCGAATGCTTGCGATAGCCGCTCCTGCATTACCGAGCTTGGACGGTTCGACTTCTCGCTCCGAGATGCGCCAGAGAAAGACGGCTGACAGAAGGAATGAAATCGAATCAATGACGAGCGCAAACGGCGCGGTTAGAAACTGCACGAGGCCGCCCGCGATGCCGGGTCCAGCAATTTGCGAGATCGAGCGGGTCGTCGCAAGTTTGCTGTTTGCGTCGATCAACTGACCGCGTGGAACGAGGCTCGGCACGTAGGATGTGTGGGCAATGTTGAAGAAGACGCTGAGCGCGCCAATGAGGAACGTCGAAAGATAGAGTACCGGCATGCTGAGCGCGTCGAATACCCAGCAGAGCGGGATGACTCCCAGCAGCGCTGCACGGCCAATGTCAAGTCCGATCAGCAACGGCGCCCGGCGCACGCGGTCCACCCAGGCGCCGGCCAAGAGCCCGAAGATCAACAGCGGCGCACGGTTCACGGCGATGAGCAGTCCCATTTGGAATGCGCTGGCGTCAAGGCTAACGACGGCGAGGAGTGGGATCGCGACGAGAGAAATCTGATCACCAAAGAGCGACAGCGTCTGCCCGGACCAAAGTTTGAGGAAATCCCGGTGACGCCAGAGCCCAGGATGGTCATGCTGCGACAACGCAACTCCCTTCAGCGCCTGACAAAGTCGCCGTTGTCGCCTCTCACGGGACGAGTTCGAGCAGGTCGCGCGGGCAATGCCTGGTGTTTGCTGTCACTCATGTCGTTAAGTCCGCTTCAAGAGCGAGCGTTACAGGCTTAGCCGCGGCCATACACCCTGACACGCTGGCCGATGCGCATTGAAATGATCTGATGTCGGCAATGCAGCACAATCCGAGGTGGCCGCCGTCGCAATACTCTCGTAACATCTCGCTGTTTTATTAACATTGTTCAGTAAATAGGCGAGCGTGAAACGAGGGTGGCGGTGGTAGCCAGGGTTGGAATCGTCTGCATTGTGGTGGTCGGCCTGGTCGCGCAGCTACAGGGTGTCGTACTTGCGACCCACGGCAATGCCGACGTGGTCTTCGAGCGGACATGGCAGCGGCCGGATTTGCCGGTGGCGAGCGGCCAAGCGCAGCGCACCTGGATCTGGGGGCCGGGACCGGTGACCGACGTGCTGCACGAGCCCTATGAGGAATCAACGGGCGGCGAACGCAGCGTGCAGTACTACGACAAGGCGCGGATGGAGGTCACCTTCGCCGACGGTGATCAGGAGTCGATCTGGTACGTCACCAATGGATTGCTCGTCATCGAGCTGATGACCGGCGCGATGCAGGTGGGCGACAACGCGTTTGTCACACGGAGTTCGGCACAGGTGAATGTGGCTGGCGACGCCGGCGATCCGAATGGCCCGACCTACGCGACGATGGCTACGGTGACGGAACTCCCGGCAGCCGCGCCCGGCGCTGGGCTCGTGCAGCGGATCGACCGCTCGGGCACTGTCTCAGTCGATGCAAACCTCGCAACCTACGGCGTTCAGGCGTCGGTCGTTACTGCCGAGACAGGCCATGCCGTCGCCGGGCCGTTCTGGGATTTCATGAACTCGACCGGCACGGTCTACGTGGACGGCGCGTTTGTCGCTGACGTCCTCTTCCAGAATCCCTACTTCGCAACCGGCTTCCCGGTGACCGAGGCCTACTGGGCGGATGTCCAGGTCGGCGGGGTGACGAAGCTGTTGCTGCTCCAGTGCTTCCAGCGCAGATGCCTCACCTATACACCCGACAATGCGCCACAGTGGCAGGTCGAGGCCGGCAACGTCGGGTTGCACTACCGCGCCTGGCGTTACGACGATGGCGCGCCGCCACCACCACCGCCAGGTAGTGCTTGCGAGCCCGGCAGCGGTCCGAACTTCGCCGGGCAGTTGCTGTTGCAGCCGTCGTATGTCGACGAGGACCTGCGCTGCGCGGTCTTCACGAACGCCGATGTCGCACAGGGCAACTTCACGCGGGCTAATGCCCGGTTGGCGAACTTCGATGATGCGCTCCTGCGGCAGCCCGAGTTCGTAAACACAGACCTGGACGGCGCATCCTTCGTCGGAGCGGAGCTGGAGCAGCCGGAGTTCAACGGCACGGTCGCGACAAACGTCGATTTCTCCGGCGCCTCGTTCAGTCAGCCGTCCTTTGTCAACGCAAACCTGCTTGGCGCGCAGATGGCGACGGCCAGCTTTGTCATGCCGACCTTCGTCAATACGATCTGCCCTGATGGCAGCAACAGCGATAGCTCAGGCGGCACCTGCCTCGGCAGGCTGGACGATCCAGGCGACCCGCCCGGCGGCGCATGTAGCCCCGGCGATGGACCCGATTTCTCGGGCCAGGTGCTCATGCAGCCCGTGTTCAGTGGGCAAGGGCTGGTTTGCGCTGACTTCTCGGACGCGACCGTTGCCCAGGGAGACTTCACCGCAGTCAATGCCGGCATGGCGGATTTCACCCGTGCCGACCTCGCGCAGCCGGACTTCACGAACACGATCCTCGACGGTGCGCTCTTTCATGACACGAGCCTGGCGCAACCGGGCTTCACCAGGACATCGCTCGTTGGCGCGGATTTCTCCGGCGCGACCCTCGCGCAACCGCTCTTCAGCGGTGCGAATCTCCTCGGCGCGGAGCTGCGTTCGGCGACGCTCGTCATGCCGTCGTTCGTGGACACCATCTGCCCGGACGGCACGAACAGCGACGACAATGGCGGCAGCTGCGCCGATCATCTTGTGCCTGCTACGTAGGACGACGTGCGCTGACCTTGCTGGCTTGTATAAGGGGGACTGGACCGACACCTTGAACTTTCGCCAGTTGCGGGATCGAAGTAGAGTAGCGGCGCAGGATACGAAGGCTCCCGGCGCTGTGATCTCGATGGCGGCGCGCGTGACGTTGAGATGAACGGTGGCGATTGCGATGGCGCTCCCCGCACGCGAGCCGGGACACGGCAAGCAGATCTCGCACTACGGCTTCGGCCGGACGACGCTCTTCGCTTGCCGGTACGACCAACGCTGTTCCTACTGCCTCTATGTGCCGCATGACTATGACGAAGATGGCGACCAGCAGTACCCGCTGATCGTCGTGGTACATGGCACGAGCCGCCCCGCCCAACAATACCGCGATGCCTTTGCTGAGTTCGCCGAGCGGGAGCAGTGTATCGTCCTCGCGCCGCTCTTCCCGGCTGGCCTTATTGAGCCGGGCGAGATGAGCAACTACAAGTTCATCAAGTTCCACGACATGCGCTTTGACCTGATTCTCCTGGCGATGGTCGATGAAGTTGCCGAAACCTACCGCATCGAACACAAGCGCTTCCTCCTCCACGGCTTCTCGGGCGGCGGTCACTTCGCCCACCGCTTCTTCTACCTGCACCCACAGCGTCTGGCGGCGATCTCAATCGGCGCGCCGGGCATGGTGACGTTGCTTGACGACACTAAGCCCTGGTGGGTTGGTGTCGCTGACCTCAAGAATGTGTTCGATATTGAGCTTGATCTCGACGCCATGCGGAATGTCCCGGTCCAGATGGTCGTCGGCGGCAATGACATCGAGACCTGGGAGATCACGATCCCCGAAGGCGGGCGCTGGTACATGCCGGGCGTCAACGACTCCGGTGTCACACGGATCGACCGCCTCACAGCGCTCCGCGAGAGCTTCGAGCAGCGCGACATCGCCGTCCAATTTGATACCGTGCCCGGCGTGGCGCACGCCGGTTTCGAGATCGTGCCGACCGTGGAATCCTTCTTCAGCGCCGTGTTGGCCGAGCAACAGCGAATACACTGAAGGAATCGATACCGTCGAACACTCGTAGGGGTGGGGTTCATCTCCACCCGGGTTGTCTACGATCCTGTCGCCGGGTGGAGATGAACTCCACCCCTACGGTTGATAGGGGATTGGTTTCCCGCATGGTGGCGTCGCGCTAGGCTAGAGGCGAAGAAGCCGATGGTGCTCGATTGTGGCCGGGACTGAGGGGTGTGACGTGGATCTGCTGTTGCGGAATGCGAATGTTCTGACGATTGACGCCGGGCAGCCCAGGGCGCAGGCGCTAGCCATACGGGATGGCCGGATCGTCGCCGTGGGCTCGGACGAGGAGCTTGACGGGCTTGTGTCCTCCGCGAAGAAGGTCGTTGACCTCGATGGCGCGACGGTAATGCCGGGCTTCATCGATGCCCACACGCACTTCGTCAGCGGCGGGATGACCCTCAGCCGCGTGCGGCTCGGCGGCATCTTTACTATGCGCGAGTGGCAGCAGGCGGTGCTCGCGAAGGCGCGGGACGCAGAGCCGGGTGACTGGGTTGTCGGGCGCGGCTGGGATGACACGAAGCGCACCGACGTTGTGGCGCTGCCGACGAAAGAGGAGCTTGACGAGGTTTCGCCACACAACTCGGTCTACCTGGGCCGGGCCGATGGACACGTCGGTTGGGCCAACTCGCTCGCGTTACAGGCTGCCGGGATTACCCGTGACACGGACGACCCATACGGCGGCCACATCGTCCGTGACGAGCACGGCGAGCCGACCGGGATTCTCCAGGAGACCGCCAAACTCATGGTCGAACGCATCCTGCCGGCGTCGGGCAAGGCCGAGCAACGCAAGGCGCTCTCCGACGCCTTGGCCGAGGCTGCCCGCTTCGGCATCACGAGCATCCATGACAATGCGCCGGCCGAGGATATCGCGCTCTACCAGGAGTTTCGCGAACGTGGCGACCTGACCGTGCGAGTCAACACGCTGCTGCGGGGCTGGGAGGTTCCGGAGCCGTTCCTGGAGCCGATGATCAAGATGGGCGTCCGGACCGGTTTCGGTGACGACTGGATCAAGCTCGGCGCGTTGAAGCTCAGTCTCGACGGCACGCTGGGCTCGCGCACGGCGGCGATGCTGGAGCCGTACAGCGACGATCCTGGCAACACCGGCGTCTTCAGGATCAGTCAGGAGGAGCTGAACCCGATCATCGAACGCGCCCACCGGCACCGCATCCAGGTCGCGTTGCACGCCATCGGCGACGCCGCCTGCCGGATGGCGCTCGACGCGATCGAGCACGTGACGAAGCAATTCGACTGGCCCGACCACCGCCACCGCATCGAACACGAGCAGTCGATCACCCGCGAGGATATGGAGCGCTTCCCGCAGCTCGGCGTCATCGCATCGCTCCAGCCTGTTCACGGCATCACCGACCTCAATTGGGTCGAGTCGCGGGTTGGGCCGGAGCGGGTCAAGACAGCCTACGCCTGGCGCTCGTTCCTCGATATCGGGACGCACATTTGTCTCGGTACCGATTGGCCGGTCGAGACGCTCGATCCACGGGTCGGGCTCTATCACGCCGTCACCCGTCAGGACATCCACGGTAACCCGCCCGGCGGGCGCTGGCCTGGGGAGGCATTGACCATCGAGGAGACGCTGAAGGGCTACACGCTCGACGCCGCCTGGGCCGAGTTCGCCGAGGACCGCAAGGGCTCGCTTGTGCCGGGCAAGTACGCCGATCTCTGCATCCTCGACGCCGACCCTACCGCCGTCGATCCGAATGAGCTGCTGAATCTCGGCGTGCTGGCGACGGTTGTCGAGGGCCGGACCGTCTACGACGCCACTGGCCGGTTCGGGGAGTAGCTCGGATAGTCATGTCAGGTCTGCGCGAAGAGTGGAACCGTCACACGAAGCAGCTGAACTGGGTCGCGACCTACGCGGTCGTCGTCAGGGTCCTGTCGATCCTGGTCGACCTTGGCCCGTTGTTCGATGCCGAGTGGGTGGCGTATAGCCGGGCCGTCGTTGCGCTCGTCGGTATCGCTGGCGGCGTGGTGCTCTGGCGTACACCGGGCGGCAACACCGGCTGGCTGGTGCTGCTTGGCTGGGCGGCCGTGCAGATCCCGATTTACGCCTGGGAGCCGGTTGGCAGTCCCACCGAGCAGTTCTTCGCCTTCCCGCTGGGCTATACCGAGAGCACGACGGTCAACGGCTTCGTCACCGAGTACACCCAGATCGCCGTCAACATCGTCGGCGTCGTCCTGCTCGCCGTCCTCCTCGCCTGGCGCGAACCCATCCGCCGCGGCTGGCGGGGTCGTCCTACGACGGTGTCCCAGCGATAGACGCGACGAACTCGCGGGTGGACTCGTTGGAGTCGTAGTGGCACTCGCGAGCCATTCTGTCCGTCAACGCTCCGATTCTATGCAACAGCTTGACCGTGTCGTGGCGGCATACACCGCATGGGTTGCTGTCGTAGAGCAGTGCGAGCGGTCTTGCGAACGCCGGGGTGGAAAATCTCCCGGCACGATCACAGAGATCGGAGCCCCATGAGTGAATTACTTCTTCGTCCGTCTCCGAGCGCATGGATTCCTCGAACAATTCGGCATAGCTTCCGCTGTCGTTGGGAGGAAACAGAATCGTCCAATAGCCGCGCCAGTGATCGCTACGGTTACGCAGCCTGGTGGACATGTCAGATATCCTGGAGTCTGACATGTTGCTCAGCGCACGAAGGCAGCAGTGTACTGCCCAACCTTCAGGACTGATCCAATAGTCTTGATCCCCTAATTCTATGTTCGTGTCTATCGCATCGATGAGGATCTGTGGATCAAGCGGATACGGTCGCTTCGCGAACACTTGTGCATAGCGGGCAATCCTCGCTACATCCGTTGGCGCATGAGCGGATAGTTCGTAGGCAGCGTGCTCGATCTGAAGGTCATCTGCGTGCTTGCCCCATTCTCGGTAGCTTGTGTATCCGGAATCGGTCGAGATGACACCCGAACGAATCGAGCTTGATTTGATCTGGTCCTCCACAGAGGTCCAGACATCGCGAAACGGGATGTTCGATGGATCCTTCCGGCGTCTTCGCGAGTCGTCGCGGTGCCCATTCCGGACATTGCGATTCCGCCTATAGCGGGCTACGATGGTGCGAAGCTTCTCGATGGCGTCTTGTTGATCATCGGGCAGTTCTGACAAGACATCGGCCAGAAGAGCTTGATTGCCCAGTTCTTCGCCCGCTAGATAGAGAGCGTGTCTCGCGGCGTCGCAGACATTGTCATGGTCAGCCTCAACGGACGAGAGGTTAGAGCTGATGCGTGGGAGGCTGCCGAGGCCGTCCACACCGATCAATGCACTGATAACGGACCAACTTGTCGGATCGCGCCGCAATGCGGATTCCAGGAATGGAAGCGCTCCAGGAAATTTGACCTGGGCGAAACGCTCCATGATCTTTACTGTCCAGTATGGGACTTCGAGTGTCGACCCGAATTCGTTTGCCAGGGCATCGAAGACCAACTGATGCGCCGACGCAGCTTCGATTAGGTCCCAGTGATACTGCGTCCGGTTGCCGTTAACCTGACGATCGTAGCAATCATTCGACTTGCACGACTCTACGATGGTCTCTAGAAAAGGCTCCGGATCATGTTGCTGGAGGTGGAGAGCGGCGCGGCCGAGGCCGTGGCGGACGAGGCGGCGGAATTCAGTTGGGTCCAAGCGGTGGTGACTTTCCAGGGCGTTTCAGCCTGAAGAAATGGGGCGGGCGCGATTCATTACTCTCCTGCAAACCCTGACTATAGCCCATTCGCTGCGCGGGGACTACACTGCGCGGTCTTCCTACAAACTACAACCTACAAACTACAAACTCACCCTCACGCCGAGCGCTGGTAGATCCGAAACGCCTGGGTGCTGAAGAAGCCGGCGACGAGGACGAAGGCGGAGAGCAGCGCGACATAAGCCCAGGTGGTCGCCCAATTCTCGCCAACCATCGCGTCGCGGGCGCCGTTGACCGCCCAGTTGACCGGGTTGCCCTGGGCCAGGAAGCGGATCCAGTCCGGCATCAGGTCGGAGGCCATGAAGGCTGTCGAGAGAAAGACGAGCGGCAGCCCGAAGAAGTTGATGATTGCTATCAACGTCTCCTCGCGGCGGGTCAGCAGGGCAACGCCGTTCGAGATCGCCGAGAAGCCTGCCCCAAGCAGCGCGCCAAGCAGCAGAATTGCCAGCACGCCGGGCACGCCGCCAGGCACGCTCGCGCCCAGGACCATGCCCAGAACGATGATGATGATCGATTGGATCGCGACGGTCAGCGAGGCGTGGACGACCCGCGCGGCAATGAGTGAAGCGCGGTTGACCGGGGTCGCTAGCATCCGGTCGATGACGCCGTGCTGGAGATCCTCGATGATGCCCATCCCGGCCCAGGCCGAGCCGAAGAAGGCGGTCATGATGATGACACCGGGCGTCAGGAACTGGATATAGCTGTCGCCCTCGAAGCCGGGGATCTCGACGACCCGCTGGAAGAGCTGGCCGTAGAGCGTCAGCCAGATGACCGGCTGGGTCAGCGTCACGAAGATCCAGATCGGAATGCGCAGGGTTGTGCGGATGTGGCGCAGCGTCAGGTGGTAAGTGTCAGGAAAGAAGGTCATCATCGTCGCGGCTCTTCTCCTGTGCCGGTGGCTTCACCCGGCACGAAACGGTGACCGGTGTATTGCAGGTAGACATCGTCGAGTGATGGCCGGCTCAGCGTCACCTCCTGGACATCGATGCTGGCGCGCTCCAGCGCCGTGACCAGCTGTGGGATCGCGGCTGCGCCACGGGCGACGTTGGCGATGACGCTGCCGCCGTCCGGGATGACCTCGTAGACGTCGTCCAGGCCGCGCAGTGTCTCGCGGGCCGCCGCAGTGCTCTCGCCAACTTCGAGCGTGACGGTGTCGCCACGGATCGCGGCTTTGAGATCGTTCGGGGTGCCCTCGACGACGACCTGGCCCTGGTCGACGATCGCCAGCCGGTCGCAGAGCCGGTCGGCCTCTTCGAGGTAGTGGGTTGTCAAGAGCACCGTCAGGTTGCGGTCGCGCCGCAGCCCGTCGAGATCGGTCCAGAGCGCGGCGCGCGTTTCCGGGTCGAGGCCGGTTGTCGGTTCATCCAGGAAGAGGATGGCCGGCTCGTGGATAATCCCCATGGCGATGTCGATGCGGCGCTTCATGCCGCCGGAGTAGGTGTTGACCAGCTTGTCGGCGGCGTCGGTCAGGCCGACCCACGCAAGCAGTTCGTCGACACGTTGCCCGATCTGGCCGGAAGGGACGCGCAGGATCTGCGCCTGGAGGACCAGGTTCTCCCGACCAGTGCCCCAGCGGTCGACGCCGGACGCCTGGGCGACGTAGCCGATGCTGCGGCGCACCCCGGCCGGATCGTCGATGACATTGTGGCCGCCGACGATAGCAGCGCCGCCGCCCGGTTGGGTCAACGTCGCGAGGATGCGGACGGTCGTGCTCTTGCCTGCGCCATTGGGCCCAAGGAGACCGAAGATTTCACCCTGAGCCACCTCGAACGAGACGCCGCGTAGCGCTTCGACACCGTTGCCGTACGTCTTTGTCAGATCGCTGACCGAGATCGCGTTCATCGCGCTTCCTGTTCGTGCAGCTACCGCCTCATTGCGGCTCGACAAACGTACACGAAATACTGAGAAACGTAAAGCAATATATTAATATATCTTATGTTATCCGTGGTGAGTGTGGATTCGACCGACTCGTAGGGCCGACAAGCGAAGCCGCCTGCAAGGTTCATTCGCAGGCGGCTTCTGGATGATCGGGCGCTGGAAAGGCTCGATCAGGCCCAGGGCACCGGGCAACCGTCGGGACCACAGATACCGGCGGCGATCTCCGCCTCGCGTTCGGCTTTGAGCTGTTCGCGTTGCCAGGCCCAGTCGATCTCGGGATGGAATTTCTCCGGGTACTTCTCGGACCAGATCTGCTTGCGGATGACAAGATTCTCGGGATCGCGGTGCAGCGCCTCGGTCCAGACAGCCAGCGCCTCGCCCTTGCGCCCAAGCTCCTTGAGTGCGTGGCCGAGCCGCAGCTTGGTCTGCACGAGCTCCTGTTCTGCGCCGGTCAACTGGTATGGGCCGTCATGCGCCGGGCTCTCACCGGGATCTTCACCGGCCAGGAAGCGCTCGACAACCGCGACGTCCTCGGGTTTGTCGACTGAGAAGCCGCCGTACTTGGCATAACGGATGACGCCTGCTTCGTCGACAAGGACGCCGTTCGGGACGGCGCGGAAATCGAGCAGCGTGGTCGTCAGGCCGTCTTCGTCAACGACAGTCGGGTACTCGGCGTTCGCGGCTGCGACAAATGGCTGCGCCAGATGGCCACCACCGTGTTCGAGCGCTATGGAGACGATCTCGAAACTATCGGACTTGTGCCGCGAATAGAACTCCTGCCAGCCTGGCAGTTGCGCGCGGCAGCCTCACCAGGAGCCCCAGAAGAAGAGCAGCAGCTTCTTGCCGCGTAGCGCCCCAACCTCAAGCTCACCGCCGTCCAGCAGCGGAAGCGTGAAATCCGGCAGCGCCTGACCCGCGCGGCCTCGTGTGCTCGTCTCAGTCGCCATTGATCCCTCCTCGTTTCAATGCTGTGCGTCTGACAGCTCTAATCTCTAATCCCTGCTCCCTATTCCCTCACTCACCGGATCGCGCCATGCCCAAGCACCACATGGCAGCCCTTGACCCCATTGACGACCTGGGTCACCCGGACATCGACGACGGTGCTGGCGAGCGCCAATGCCGTGCCCCGGTCGACGTCGTGCAGCCGCATGATCAGATCGAGCATGGCGTTGACGGCCTGGTGCATCGCCTCGTCGAGATCTTCGTTGACGCCGAAGGTGAGCCAGGCGTCAGGCGTCAGGGCGTGCGGGACTTCGATTGGCATGTCACCCAAAACGTCGAAGGTCAGCGCCGCCAGCTCCATCGGGCATTCGATGGCCGTGCCGCTGAGCTCGCCGTCGCCCTGGGCCGCGTGGCCGTCGCCTGTGGAGAAGAGTGCGCCATCGACAGCGATGGGCAGATACAGCTTGACGCCTGCGACCAGCTCCTTGCAGTCGAGATTGCCGCCGGTCACCCGCGGCGGCGCTGTCGGGTGGTGTCCCGGCGCCGCGGGCGGCAGCCCCATGACGCCGAGGAACGGGCGCATCGCGACCTTATGGCCGTGTTGATTCGTCGCGATCATCTGTTCGCGGTCCAGCTCCCAGCGCAAGAGCAGCCGCAGGTCGGCGCTCAAGCCGAACGGTTCGGCGCGGCTGGGGTTCGGCCCGCCAGCAGCGTTGAAGCCGAACGTGCCGGTCCGCAGCTCGTCGATCCGCACAACGAGCGTTTGCCCGGCCCGCGCGCCACGGACAGCGACCGGCCCGCACAGGGCATGGCCGGCGTCCAGGTCGGAGTCCTGCGGCTCGAACACCCTGCGGTCGCCACCGTCTGCGGGAAAGGCCTCCAGGCCCCAGCCGGCGTCGAGCGTCTCGAAGCGGACGGTATCGCCGGGGTCAATCGTCAGGACCGGTTCGATCTCCGCCGAGAACGTGCCGTGCAGGTTCTCGCGGGTTGGCCCGATTTCGTAGATAGCCATGATTCACCTCCGGCCCCATTGTAGTGCCAGCCGAGGGCCTGGGAACCTGTGCGCTGGGCGCGGCGTCTATGGCAAGGGAGAGGAACAAAAGGGATGTACGCATTGATGATGAGGAGTCAGCCATGCGCTTTGTGGGGGCCGTAGGGATGTTCGGGATAGCCTGGGTGGTGATGGTCGTTGGGGTCGCGCTGGCGGTGGTAGCGAGCCTCGACTGCATCATTGGTTGCGCGCCGGGACCGCCTCCGGTTTCCGGCGATGTTGTCGTGAAGTTTCTCGTTGTGCCACACCTGATTGCCGGGTTCGTCGCCTACGGCGGCGCGCGGCTGTTGGTGCGGGAACGTGGCGCCGCGGCGCTCATCGCACTGGGCTGGACCTGTCTCCCGCTTGCGCTGGGCGCGCTGCACTCGGCCTAGTGGTTTGTGACACATGATTAGATAGAAGATCTGTGACTTCCCAGATGACTCATCAAGCATCAGGCTTGTCATTTCGACCAGCGGGAGAATTGACAAGGTCGTTACGGTTGAGTTGCCCAGCGAAGTGAGACGAACACTTCACTTCACCAGTAACAGAATACTTGCGCTGTCTGCCTCGCGGGCCGGAGATCAGGCCGGAACCGGGTAGTCCGAGGGATCGCTGAGCAGCGAGGTCGTCGAGGTCATCAGCAGCCCGGTCGGTGTGCGGACAGTAATCATGCCGCGGCCGACGAGCTCTTTGGCGACGCCGATGACCTGCTCTTCGGGCCACTCCAGCTGTTCGGCGATCTCAGCAATCGTCTTGGTCTCCGTGATCGTGCAGACGAACTCCCACTCGGTGTCGGAGAGCTTGTTGCAATTCTCAGAGTTGAGCCCGGCGGCGACGTCGCATTCGGTGTCCGGCGTAATGCGCGGTTCCGTGCGGAGGCCGGGGTCGAACATCAGCCGGGTGGCGAAGTCGGCGAGCCGACCGGTGGCGGCATGGGCGATGCGTTCCGCGCCGGGCTTGAGCTCTCCGGCGGCTTCAATGATGCCCGCTACACCCTGCTGGCAGAGGACGGGGATAGCGATGTAGGTGGTGACGGCGATGGGCCGGATGCCCTGGCCATCGGCGGTGGTGACGCGCGGGCGCGAGGCGCTGTAGATGTCGCGGCTCAAGCCGACGGACCAGGCCATGGCGATCTCGGCGCGGTCTGCCGCCTGGGCAACGATCTTGCCCTGCACGGCCGTCTGGACGATCCAGACGCCGGAAGGCAGCAACCGGACGAAGCGTGGACGCTTTGCGCCGAGCTCTTCGCCGATCCAGTCGAGCGTCGTGGCTACGAAGTGCTGATCGGTGGCCGGGGTGCCCCAGCGGTTCAAGAGGGATGTTGTCCCGACGGCCGATCTCAACAGGGTCGTCGTCGACGGGTCCGGCGTTGACTCGAATGCTTCCTCGACAATTGTCGTTGTTGTCGTCGTTGGCTCTTCCACGTCACATGCTCCCACTGCTCAGTGGCCGGGTCTTGCCCGGCGCGGGGCCGCCGCGCTTGGTGGCCCGGCTGAGACCTGCGCGCTGCTAGTTGGCCGCGCCCCGCTCGCGCTCCCAAATAGTGCGGGACATCTCGCCGCGAACAATTGCGCGCAAATGCTCTCGCTCCAGTTTGCTGAGCGCATGAAGGGCTTTGCGGCACCGTTCGACCGCGCCGACATCGCCGGTCTCGGCGCACCGTTCGAGCATGGCGCTGGCGATCCCAGCATCTTCCAGCGACGCAACCGACCCGATCCAGGGGGCGATGCGTAGCTCGTCCGGCGGCGGCAGCGTTGGCCGCAACGCTTCAAGTCGCTCAAGGCGTTCGCGGGGCCGGGTCACCATATCGTCGATCATCACGCCTGGTGGAATCTCGATGGTATGGCGCAAATCCAGCACCAGCGTCTTCCCGATTCTCGGGAAGAACAGACAGACAACCTCGCCAGTCTGTATCGCCTCTATGATCTCATTATGAAAATCGTGGGCTTCCGAATCCACTCTACCTTACTCCTAGAATTCCAGAGGACGGTACCACGGGGGTACGGTACGTGGGGGATATAGGTACTACAGCACGCATTTCGCACTGTCGGCGTCAGCCGGCCAGCACGGCTGCCATCTCGCGCTGCACGCCGGGCGCGGCGGCCAGCACCTCCCGGGCAAAAGGATCGAACGGTTGCAGCGCGAAGTCACTGACCGTGCCGCCGGCTTCGCTGACGATCAAGCTACCGGCTGCGAGATCCCAGGCGGAGGGGCCGCGCTCCCAGTAACCGTCGAAGCGGCCGCAGGCAACACAGCAGAGGTCATAGGCGGCCGAGCCAATCCTGCGGACGGCCCTGGCCCGCATCACAAAGCGCCGCCAGTGCTCGAAGTTGCGCTCGCGCTCGGCGGGATCGTAGGAGAAGCCGGAGCAGAGCAGCGCATGTTCGAGCGTGTCGTTGGCGGATGGCGCGATGGCCGCGCCGTTGAGCGTTGCGCCGGCCCCGCGCGCGGAACTGAACAGTTCGTCCAATGGGGGCACGTAGACTGCCCCGGCTACGACGGCGCCATCGACCAGCAAACCAATCGACACGGCGTAGATCGGGAAGCCGTGAGCGTAGTTCGTCGTGCCGTCCAGCGGGTCGACGACCCACAGCCGGGCGGCGCTGGCGGCGGTGTCGCTGTAGCCAGACTCTTCGCCGAGCAGCCCGTCCTCCGGGAACGCCGTTGCCAGGCGCTCGGCGATGAGTACCTCGCTGGCCCGATCCGCGTCGGTCACGAGGTCGGTCTTGCCCTTGAAGTCGATCTCACGCACCTGATCCTGGAGCTCTAGCAGCAACGCGCCGGCCTCGCGGGCGACGCGGGCCGCGACATCACGTTCGTGTGTGTAGTCGTTAGCCACGGACATGGGCGATGATCTGGACGTTCGGGATGGCTTCGAGCGGGTACTGGGCTTTGGCATCGAGACTCCAGCCGGATGAGACTCCACGGCGGATGATCTGGTAAGCCGCCGCGGCGATCATCGCGCCGTTGTCGGTGCAGTATTCGATGGGCGGCACGAAGAGCGGCACGTCGAGCTGGCGTTCCAGACGACTGCGCAGCAGGCGGTTGGCGGCGACACCCCCGGCGAGGAGGACGCTACGCGCGCCGTGTTCTCCAGCGGCCCGGATGGTCTTGGAGACGAGCACGTCGACGATTGCGTCTTCGTAGGAGGCTGCCAGACCCGTGACCGGCATGTTCGGCGAATACTCCGGCGGCTCGTGCTCCGGAAAAGGCGCGCTCAGGTCGCGGTTGGACGGGCGGCGCGGGTCACGCGGACGGCGGTACTGATCGCACTCCCGGAGGAGCGCCGTCTTGACACCGGAAAATGAGAAATCGTAGCTCTCACCGAGCCAGGAGCGCGGGAACTCCACCAGCAGCCGCGCGCCTTCCGCCACCTGCTGGATGGCCGGGCCGCCCGGGTAGCCGAGCCCGAGAATACGCGCCCCTTTGTCGAACGCCTCGCCGGCCGCGTCGTCCAGCGTGCGCCCGAGGATCTCGTAGACGCCGTGCCGGTGAACGAGGATCAGCTCGGTGTGCCCACCGGAGACGATCAGGCAGACTGCCGGGAAGTCGGGCGCTGGCCGGTCGTCGTCCGCTGGTCGCAGCCAATTTGAGTAGATATGACCTTCGAGGTGGTTGACCGGGATCAGCGGCCGCTTCCAGGCAAAGGCGAGCGTCTTGGCCATGTTCACGCCGACGAGTAATGATCCCGATAGGCCGGGCCCTTCGGTGACGGCGATCGCGTCGATCTCGTCGCGGGCGATGCCGGCTAGCTCAATAGCTTCTTCGATGACCGGGGTGATCGCGATGATGTGCTGGCGTGACGCCAGCTCGGGCACGACGCCGCCGTAGCGGGCGTGAATGTCGGTCTGCGACGCAATGACGTTCGAGCGCACGACGCGGCCCTCATGGACGATTGCCGCCGACGTCTCGTCGCAGGATGTCTCAATCGCCAGGATGTTCACGATGAGCTCGCCGCACTCTCGTCGGGGGCGGCAACGAGCTGCCCGCCAAGTCTTTCGAGCAGCCGCCCGCGCAAACGGTAGAAGTGCTCGACGTAGCCCGGTTCGCGGATGTTCGGCGACCACATGATGTAGGCGTCCTCGCCGTTGTCGCTGTAGTAGCGCCGCCGGACGCCATGCCGCTCGAAGCCATACTTGCGATAGAGCGCCTGGGCCGAGTCGTTCGAAACGCGCACCTCCAGCGTGACCATCTCTGCGCCGCGGCTCGTTGCTTCGACGAAGAGCTGGATCAGCAGCAGCTCGCCAAGGCCATTGCCGCGCTCGTCCGGATGGACGCCAATAGTCGTCACGTGCGCTTCATCGAACATGATCCACATGCCGGCGAAGCCGATGACCGGGTCGGACCGCCGGGGCGCTTCGGTCCGCCAGGGTAGCGGCAGGAAGCTGAAGCGTCCACGCTCATCTTCGCTACTCTCGACAGCCCCGTTGGGTGCCGCCTCGTCGGCCCGGCGTAGGACGACGTAGTAGTTGCTCTGGGGTTTGCGGAGCTCGCGGCGGTAGGCGGATTGCGGCCACGGGTTGCTGAAGCACAGGTGGTCCACCTGGGAGACTTCGGCGACATCTTCCTGGCGCATCGGTTCGAGATAGTAGCGTGGCATGTCAGCCCGTTCGCGTGCCTGTGGCCGCCGGCTGGGGACGACCGTGGACGTAGATCGGTTCGAGCGTCGCGAGGTCGTCGGAATCGTCATGCAACCAGCGTTCGTGTGCCATGTCGATAAGGATACCCGCGCGGCGCTGGCGTGTCGCTTGCGGCAGCAGGATGACCTGCTCATCGTCGCGGTATGCGGCGGCGATGTCGTCGCCGAGCTCGCCGACGAGCAGGGTTGGTTCGTTGAGACCTGCGCTCAGCCTTTCGAGTGGGCGGTGTTCGAGCGCCGCCGCTAGCGTCAGGCCGGTTAGTCCGGGACGGTAGTCCCCGGCTACGACGCGCTTGCGCCCGGCATGGACAACCGCCCTCACTGGCCGGCCCCAGCCCTCGAACTGCGCTGCTGTCGCGTCCAGCGTGCCGACGCCAAAGATCGGGATGTTGTGAGCGAGACAGAGCCCCTTGGCGGTTGCCAGACCCACGCGCAGGGCGCTAAATGAGCCAGGGCCAGTCGCGACGACGACGCCGCTGAGATCGCTGCTCTCGATGCCGTTGAGCCGCAATAGCCCGTCGAGCTGCCCGAGCAACGTCGCCGTCTGATTGCGGTCAGCCTGCCAGGTAATCTCCGCTCCGGGCTGTCCGTAGCCGACCCCAACCGGGGCAAGCGCGAGCGATACGACGGTTGACGAGGTGTCGATGGCGAGCAGCCAGCCGGTCCTGCCGTCAGCCACGTCCACCCCCGGCCTCTGCACGCAGTTGCTTGACGATCTCGTCATAGCGTGTGCCACGGGCGATGAACCGCACGCGGCGCTTGGTCTCGGCGACCGGCTCCAGCTCGACCAGCAACCATTCGTCGGGCAAGCTGCCGGTAGCCCGCTGTGGCCACTCAACGGCGCAGATCGCCGCGGTATCTTCGAGGTACTCGTCGAGTCCGAACGAGTGCGTCTCTGCTGGATCTCCGCCGAGCCGGTAGAGGTCGATGTGGTAGAAGCGGAGACCCCGATCATCCTCGGCCAGGCCCGCGTATTCGGCGACAAGCGTGAAGGTTGGGCTTGAGACGTGGTCGACGATGCGCAGGCCGGTGGCGAGCCCCTGGATGAAGGTCGTCTTGCCAGAGCCGAGGGCTCCACTCAGGAGCACGAGGTCGCCCGGGTGTAGCCGTCGGGCCAGCGCTGCCCCGAGTTCACTGGTCTGTCGGGCGCTATGGGAGATCAGATCGAGGCCTGCTCGCCTGGTCGCGGTCAAGTGACAGGTCCATTCATGCATCGCAATGCTCACGAACAGATCATAACGTAGTGGGCGGCCGGCCGGTCTAGTCGCTACCGGCTACGTGGAGGGTGTCGTTCCCGATATCGAATGGTGAATCGACATGCATACCGCCGAAGCTCATCGGTTTGGTGAGCGCGACGCGCGCGTCGTCGCCATAGGCTGCCAGGCGCGCTCGGTTGCAGCGGACGCTGACACGAGTCCCCGGCGCGATCGAGACATATGACGGTTGACTGGACTGAAGCTGGACGCCGCAGGGCAGCTGAATGACGTAGGTCGTCTCCGCCCCGTGGAATGTGCGCTGGGTGACAACGGCAACACCGTCCGGGTCAACTTCGATAGACACATCGCGCGGTCGGATGAGCAGGTCAACCTGATCCTGTGGACCATGTTCCTGGATCTCAAACTGACCGAGATCAGACTCGGCCAGATCGCCGGTGATACGGGCCGGAACAAAGGTGCCCTGCCCAACGAAGCGCGCAACGGCCCGGTTCGCCGGATAGTGGTAGATCACCTCTGGCGTGTCGATCTGCTGGACGGTGCCATTCAGCATCACGGCCATGCGGTCGGCGACGGTCATCGCTTCCTGTTGATCGTGGGTGACGATGATCGCCGTTGTTCCGAGCTGCTTGATCAGGTCGCGGATCTCCACTCGCATCTGGAGCCGCAGCTCGGTGTCCAGGTTCGAGAATGGCTCATCGAGTAGGAGGACATGCGGTCGGGGCGCAAGGGCGCGTGCCATCGCGACGCGTTGTTGCTGGCCGCCCGAGAGCTGGTATGGATAGCGGTTCTGGAACTCGGTCAGGCCCGTGAGTTCAAGCAGCTCGTCGAGACGGTCGCGTCGCTTGCGGCGCGGGATCGAGCGCAAACCGAACATGATGTTCTTGGAAACGGTGAGGTGCGGGAAAAGCGCGTATTCCTGGAAGATCATCCCGACGCCACGTCGTTCCGGCGCGACGAAGGTCGATTCAGCGGCGACGGTGGCATCCGCGATGTCGACGGAACCGGCATCGGGACGCTCGAACCCAGCGATCAGGCGCAGGGTTGTCGTCTTGCCACACCCGCTCGGTCCAAGCAGGGCGAGAATCTCGCCAGGTTCGACGTTGAGCGTGAGATTGCTGACGGCCGCGCGGTCGGAACCGGCAAAGAACTTCGTGACATTCTGGAGAACGATGCCCTCGCTCATCGTCTCTCGGGCCTCCCGCCTCGACTGGCGAACAATTGACGCTAATTCCTACCCAACAGGTCTAGTTTAGATCATAGCCCGGAAGAATGCGATTTCCAGGCACATACGAACCAGTGCTCCGATGCCCGCGATACCGATTCGTCGTGATGAGTTCTTCATCTGCCGCTAGTGAGCGCGGCGGGTTGAGCGACGCATCGCGTCGCAGCTACAGTGGCAGGGCACTCCGGTACGGTATGGTCCGGGCGCTACCGGTAGCCGCGATGCGGTGCATTGCCGGTTGCGACCACGCGAACCTGGCAACAAGAACCGTCCAACCCGGTTTCGTATGAGTGACTAGCCTTCTCGCTCGCGGCCAACGCCCTCGATGAAGATCATCGCGAAGGCCGAGACCGCAATCAGGATCAGTGCCGGCGCGGCGGCTCGTGCCCAGAAGCCCTCCGAAGCAGCGCCCCAGATGCGGGTTGCGAGCGTGTCGAAGCCGATTGGTCGGAGCAGTAGCGTTGCCGGCAGTTCTTTGATCACGGTCAGGAAGACGAGCGCCGCGCCGCTGAGCAAACCTTTGCGCGCCAGCGGCGCGGTGATCCACAACCAGGTGCGAGGGCCGGAGTACCCGAGGCTGCGAGCGGCCTCCTCGACTCTCGGGCTGATTTGCAGAAGCGAGGTTCTAACCGTGCCGACAGCTTGCGGCAGGAAACGCACGGTGTAAGCCAGCACCAGCATGCCGATCGTGCGGTAGATCCAGGGCGCGTAGTTCGCGCCGAAGAAGACGAGCGACAGCGCGACGACGATCCCCGGTAGCGCGTACCCGGCGTAGCTGGCGCGTTCGACGGTGGCGCTCATCCGTCCTGGAAAGCGCACCGCCAGCACTGCGATCGGAACCGCGACGACGATCGCCACAAGCGCTGCCAGCCCGGAGACGTAGAACGATTGCCAGGCGGCGTCCCATACCAGCCGCAAGGGCTCGCCTGCGCTTAGGCCGCGCGCGAGCCAGTAGACGATGACGCCTAGCGGCATGACCAGCGACAGCAGCACAACCAGCGCGCAGAAGCCCAGGGCCGGCGCGGTCCAGCGCCCGAGCTCTAGCCGTGCGACCGGGCGTCCGCCACCCGCCGAGACGCGGTAGTAGCGCGCCCGGCCACGGGTGATCGCTTCGACGATGAGCACGATGACGGTCAGGCTGATCAGGAGCAGCGCCAGCCCTGCCGCCAGCGAGCGGTCGAATGCGTTGGTGTACTGGGTGTAGATGGCGCGAGTGAAGGTGTCGAAGCGCAGGAGCGAGACGGCGCCGAATTCGCCAATCGTGTACAGCGCCACGAGCAGCCCGCCGGCGGCGATGGCCGGGCGCAGCAGCGGGATATCGACGAAGAGAAAGGTGCGCCAGGGGCCGTAGCCCATCGAGCGGGCAGCTTCTTCATAGGCCGGATCGATGCCACGGAGTGCAGCGTTGAGCGTGATCAAGACGTAGGGATAGATCAGAGCGGTCAGAGTTATGGATGCGCCGGTCAGGCCGTAGATCTCCGGAAGACGCTCGACGCCGAAGGGTTCGAGCCAGCCCTGCAGCATGCCACGCGGTCCCAGCGCGGCAATGATCGCGTAGCCCCCGACATAGCTCGGGATCGCCAGCGGCAGCACGCCGGCAATCCCCCAAAAGCGCCGGCCGGGCAGGTCAGTGCGTTGCACCAGCCAGGCAAAGGGCAGCGAGATGAGCACTGACGCAGTGGTAACGATCGCTGTCAGGAGGACCGTGTTCCTGAGCAGGGTGAGCGTACGGTCGCGCCAGAGCAGATCCAGCAACTCCGTGCCGCCCTGATAGCTGCGGATGACGAGGTAGGCGATCGGCAGGTTGACTGCCAGCGCGATGGCGACCGCCGGGAGCCAGAGTAGGGCGGGTGCGCCGGAAATGGCGAGCCACTCCCTGTTTCTCCAGCCTGCCCGGCGGCTCGTCGCCAGTTGAAGCTCCTAGATCAACCCGACATCGGTCAACAGTTGCAGTGTACCGTCCAGATCATCCAGATCCGAGAGATCCAGATCCGGGGTTTCGATCTCGTCGAGCGGCGCCAGCCGTGGGTCGGCGTCGATGCCGGAAGCGAGCGGGTACTCGAATGTCTCGTCGGCGAAGTAGCGCTGCCCATCGTCGCTCAACATGTATTCGAGGAGTTGAAGCGCTTCGTCCTGGTGCTCTGCGCCGTCGATGACTCCAGCCCCCGCAACGTTGATCAACGCGCCTGGCCCGCCGTCGCGGTACCAGTAGTTGGCGGCTGCGACCTCGCCGCCGGCCTCTTCCTCGAAGCGGTACAGGTAGTAGTGGTTGACGAAGCCCGCATCGACCTCGCCATCGATGACCGCCTGGACGACCTGGGTGTTGCCGGAGTAGGCGGCAGCGTCGTTTGCCTGGATGCCTTCCAGCCAGTCGCGCGCGACATCGTCGCCTTCGAGTACGCGCAACGCGGTCACAAAGGCCTGGAACGACCCATTCGTCGGCGCCCAGCCAAGCCGCCCCGACCACTCCGAGTCGGTGAAATCGAGAATCGACGCGGGCAGATCGGACTCACTTACGGTCTCGCGGTTGTAGACAACGACGCGCGCCCGGCCACTCAGTCCGACCCACAATCCCTCGCGGGAACTGAAGCGTTCCGGTACGCGGTCAAGGATCTCCGGCGGCAGCTCGACGAACATGCCTTCTGCGGCGACCGCGCCCAGCGCCCCGGCATCCTGGGCGAAGAACAGATCTGCCGGTGTGTTGCCACCCTCTTCGAGCAGCGTTGCCGCGAGCTCGGCGGTTCCCGCGTATTGCACCTGAACGTCGATACCTGTTTCATCGCGGAAACGCTCGATTAGCGGACCGACGAGCTCCTCCGAGCGACCGGAGTAGACGATCAGACTTCCTGGTTCCAACTCTTCAGTGGATTCAGGGTCGGCTTCGGGATCCGCTTCTGGGTCAGCTTCAGGATCAGCCTCCGGGTCGGCCTCCGGGTCTGCTTCAGCGCCGGCATCCTCGTCGTCGTCATCGTCACCACATGCCGCCAGCAGCCATGGGGCCAAAAGTGCCGACGAGCCGGCTAGCGAGTACTTCAAGAGCCTGCGCCGTGAAAACCTGCGAACGTCCATTCCCCTACGCCTTCCAGTAACCAGCTACGCAATTCCCATTCGGGCAGAATCCCGAGTGATGCGGTCGGAATTATACGCACACTGGTCTACCAAGGCGCTAACACGGCAGATTCGACTGAGGATTGGTGTTCGGATCTTGACGCCCATGTGGGCGATTCAATGGCTCTCTGTCGCGCAGGTCGCTGCCCGGCGCTACTTCGCGCCGAAGTGGTCCCAGGCGCCGGGTTCAACGTCGAATGTGCGGCGGTCGGTGTGGGTCATGCGGATCTGGGCGCGGCGTTCGTGCGGCTCCTGGATTTCGCCGATCTGGATCGGCGGCGGGCAGCCCCAGCGCCGGAAGAGCATCTCCACGAGCACGAGGTTCTCCGGCGGGCAGGTAAAGAGCAGCTCGAAGTCCTCGCCACCGCGCAGGGCGAGGTCGAACCAGTCAGGGAAGCCCCAGCGCACCGCGTGGGGCACTGGCAGCTGGTCCTCCCGAAGCAGGGCGTAGACCTCGCTGGCGTCACAGATCTTCGGCAGATCGCCGAGCAGTCCGTCCGAGAGGTCCATCGCGCAGCGGACGCCGGCGTAACGCAAAAGCAGCCCCTGAAGCACGCGCGGTTCCGGGCGGCGGTGGGCGTCGAGCATTCTGGGCGAGCCTTCGAGCTTCAGGCTGTCGTCGGCGAGTACCCGAGCGCCGGCGGCGGAGAGGCCGAGCGGTCCGGTGACGGCGATGACGTCGCCCGGCTGCGCTGCGTCGCGTCGCAGCGGCGGTTTGCGCGGCGAGAGCTCGCCATAGATGGTGACTGAGACGACTGTCGCTTTGGGAGAGGAGACGATGTCGCCGCCTGCGACGGCGAAGCCGTGCCGCTCCGCGACCTTCAGCGCGCCGCGATAGAACTCAAAGACCCAGCGGTCGGTTTCAGTGCCCTTCAGGCCGAGCGAGACGACGGCGACACGCGGCCGCGCGCCCATGCCGGCCATGTCGCTGGCATTGACCGCCATGGCCTTGATCCCGATAGACTCGGCTTTGCTCCAGTCGTGGCGGAAGTGGACGCCCTCGATCAGCGTGTCGGTGGTCATCGTTGCTGTGTGGCCGGGGCGGGTGCGGAAGAGCGCTGCGTCGTCGCCGGGGCCAAGCTCAATGGCCGAGGCGTTGGCTTTCGAAGCCCGGATGAGGTTCGAGATCCCTTTGATCAGCCCAAACTCGCCGACTTCCGCGATCTTCTTGCTTTGCCCGCTAATCGCTATCACTGCCCGTATTGCTCCCCGGTCCTCCGGCACGCTGGTAGACGGCGTAGGTCGCATGTGCTGCGTCGCGCCACGAGAAGCGGCGCGCTTGTTCGATACCCTTGCCGGCTAATTGTCGCCGAAGGTCGCCATCTTCCGCTAGTTGCAGGATACCCCGGGCGATGGCGGTCGGCGAGCCGGGGTTGACCAGCAGCGCGGCCTCGCCGGCGACTTCGGGCAGCGACGACGTGGTTGACGTAACGACCGGCGTGCCGCTTGCCATCGCCTCGACGACCGGCAGGCCGAAGCCCTCATAGTGGGAGGGTAGCGCGAAGATCGAGGCAGCGGCGTACCAGTCGGGGAGATCGGTCGGTTCGACATATCCCTCAAAACGGACGCGATCCGCCAACCCGAGCCGTTTGACCAACCGGCCGATGGGGCTGTAGAGCCAACCCGCGCCGCCTATCACCACCAGCGGCCAGTCGATGCGGTCGGCGACGAGCGCGTAGGCCCGCAGCAAGCCGTCCAGATTCTTGCGTGGTTGGAGGGTGCCGACGAAGAGTAGGAACTGATCCGGCAGGCCCTGGGCGGCGCGGAACGCTTCCAACAGGGTGTCTGCGCGAGGCTGAAACTGCGCCTCGACCCCGTTGTAGATGACGCTGACTTTGGCTGGATCGAGCCCATAGATGTCTACCAGGTCGTCTCGGGTCGCCTGCGAGACGGCGATGACCTGCGCCGCGCGCTCGGTCGAGAGGCGGGTCATCGCTGAGAGATAGCGTGTCTGGCTGGCCGGATAGTGCTCTGGGAAGCGCTCGAATGCGATGTCGTGGACTGTGACGACGGTCGGCGCGCCGGGGAAGGCCGGCGCGATGTTCAGCGGGCAGTGCAGGAGATCCAGTTGCTCACGCCGCCCCAGCCCTGCGCCGGCGGATTGCTCCCAGAGGATCCGGGCCGGCGGCCAGGCCGTGCCGAAACGCGCCTGTCGCCATGTGATCTCCTCGGGGAAGCGTTCCGGCCAGTCATCAGGCACCCGGCCGGTGAATGCAACGATCTCGTCGTCGCCCGCAACGTCAGGCAGTTCCTGGAGCAGCGCCTCGATGTAGCGGCTCGTCCCGGCCTGGCGAAAACCCGGCTCGAAGGAGAGCTTGTGGGCGTTGATGCCGATCCTCATGCGCCGTGCGCCGCCAATCCAGGACCAACGCGCTGTCCGGGAAAATACGAGCGCGTTGGTATACTGCCGACGTTACGTTGCCAGGCCGATTCACTATTCGTCTTACTTACACCGGATAATCGTATGCACATTCAATTCGCGTTTTCATGACATCCACGAGTTCGCAACCGACGACTGCTGAGATCATCGACCAGTTCGAGGCGCTCTACCCATTCAACCTCGACCCGTTCCAGCGCGAGGCGCTCGAGAAGTTCATGGGTGGCGACTCGGTGATGGTCGCTGCGCCGACCGGCACCGGTAAGACCCTCGTCGCCGAGTTCGGCGTCTACGAAGCCTTCCGCCGCCAGGGCCGGGTCATCTACACGACGCCAATTAAAGCGCTTTCCAACCAGAAGTTCCGAGACCTGCGCGAAATCTACCGCGACCAGGTGGGATTGCTCACGGGAGATGTCACCGAGAACCCTGCCGCCCCGATCCTCGTGATGACCACCGAAGTACTGCGCAACATGCTGCTACAGACGCCCTGGGAGATCGAGACGGTCGATTGTGTCATCTTCGACGAGGTGCATTACATCGCCGACACCGAGCGCGGCACGACCTGGGAAGAGGCGATCATCCTCTGCCCTGAGCACGTCCAGCTCATCTGCCTCTCGGCGACGGTCTCGAACGCCGACGAGATCGCTGGCTGGATTGGCAGGACCCACCGCCCGATCCATCTGATTACCCACTACGAGCGAGCGATTCCACTGGCCCTCTACTACTACCTGGACAAGAAGCTGCGGCCGGTCATTGATCACAATGGCGACATCGTCGGCGACTTCTCGAAGTATGGCGGTGAGATCCGGCGGCAGATGCGCCGTGGTGGCATTACGCCTGAAATCCGCCGGCAAGCGGAGCTGGAGGAACCCCAACCGTGGGAGATCCTCCAGGCGATGTACCAGCGGCAGATGCTCCCGGCGATCTACTTCCTCTTCTCACGGCGCGATTGCGAGGAGTACGCCCAGCGCGTCTCGATGATGCGGACACGCTTCGTGCCGGACGACGAACGGGCGGAGCAGATCGAGCAGGTCATCGACAGCCAGCTGCGCGGCTTGCGCCCGGAGGACCGCCAGCTCGAACAGGTCGCCAACATCATCAGCTTCGCGCGGCGCGGCATCGGTTTTCACCATGCCGGGTTGCTGCCGATTCTGAAGCAGCTCGTCGAGGTGCTGTTCAGCCGCGGGTTGATGCAGGTGGTCTTTGCCACCGATACCCTGGCGCTCGGTGTCAACATGCCGGCGCGGTCGGTCGTTATCGGACGTCTGAACAAATGGGATGGCCGCCAGCGCCGGCTGCTGATTCCGAACGAGTTCCAGCAGATGGCCGGGCGCGCCGGGCGGCGCGGGATGGACGAGGTCGGCCACGTCGTCACGCCATACTCCCCCTGGGTGCGCTTCTCGACGATGCTGGAGATTGCGACAGGTGAGCTCGAACCGGTCATGAGCTCCTTCGCGATCCGCTACAACACCGTCCTCAACCTCTGGGATCCGCCGCACGGCAATCGAGTACGTTTCCTGTTGCAGCAGTCGCTCGCGCAACACCAGTCAGCCCGCCGGGCACGCGAGCTCGAAGAGGACATCGTCGCCCTGGAGCAACGCTCGCAGGAGATCCCGCGTGGTTGCCTGGTCGGCTACGACGACGGCGAGAACTTGCTCGACGAGTATCGCGGCTTCAACCGCTCGATCAACGCCCTGAGCAACCTGACACGGACGATTGAGAAGGACCGCGACAACCTGAACATGCGTGTTGACGAGCGCCCCTGGTCGGAACCGGGGCGGCAGGCATTGCGCCGCCTCTTCCGGACCAGTGGCCCAGGCGTCGTCGTCCACTCACGCAGGGGCGGCTGGGGCGTCTTCCTGGGGCGGCCCGAGGGCATGGGCGGGATTGGCCTGTTCCTCTTCGGCACGTCGGTCGTGCGGCTGGAGCAGTACCGTGACATCGACTACCTGCCGGCGCGCGAGTTCGTCGTCGATGTGCCCGAGGAGCTCACTGTCCTCGATGGCCCGGTGCGCGACCTGATGACCTTCATGCCGCTCGATGTTGTCACCGCCGTGCATGACCAGGTTGACGCATTTCCGTTGCCCGACCTTGACCAGCTGATCGTCGAGCATCGCGAGAAGGTCGAAGCGCAGCAACAAGCCGCGCGAGCCGAGCTGGAGAACGATCTGCAGGACGCGCGTCGGCAGCTCCAGGAGACGCGGGATGCCCGCGAGGCCCATCCATGTCACGCCTGCGAGCGCCGGAAAGAGCACCAGAACAACATTCGCTACGCCATCGCCCTCGAGAAGGAACGCGACCGCTCCGAACAGTCGCTGAAGGCCGAGCTCGACAGCGAAGCCGAACGCATCCGTAGCCTGATTCGCGGCATTCGCGACGTGCTGCACCGCTTTGGCTATCTGCACCGTGGCTACCCGACGGCCAAGACCGATCTGCTGGCCGACGTCTTCGACAACAACGGCTTGATCATCTGCGAGATGATCGACCGCGGCCTGCTGGACAAGCTCAGCGGCGCGGAGCTGGCGGAGGTCTTCTCCTGGTACGCCTACGACCGGGACAGCCGCTTGCGGAACAATTACACGTTGCCCAAGCACCTCGTGCTACTCCGCCGGCGGTTGGAAGATCTCGAGAAGCACATCGTCGGCGCGGAGCGTTCCAACGGCCTGTTCATCTCCAGCGGCCACCACGCTAGCTTCTACGGTGGCGTCCGAGCCTGGTGCGGCGGCGCGAACATCTCGACGATCATCGAGAAGATCGACCTCAGTGAGGGCGATCTGGTGATGACCTTCAACAAGACGCTCGATCTCATGCGCCAGGTCCGCGAGATGCTCTCCAACGCCCGTCCAGATCACCCACTGCGACAGGCGCTGGCAGACGCCGAGGAGCTCGTGCGCCGGGATATCGTCGAGCAGTCGCTGTTGATCGGCGTCGCCGCGCGCGACGATGATCTGGACGTGCTGCCCGAAGAGGTCGATCCGGAGCCGCTGGAGGCCTAGCATCCGATCGCACAACTACAGACCAGCGATCGCGGAGACGTCGCAGACGAATTCGTAGGGGTGGAGATAGATTCGCCCGCCGTGCAGCAAGTCAAACCGTTTGCTCACGGCGCGCGCGACATCTGCGGACAGCCAGCTCCAGGCCGCAGACACCACAGCAACAACATGGTCATCCCGAGAAAGGCTTTGCGCCCGAGGGATCTTGTTGAGCGCGTGCCATCCGCCGGTGTACGAGGCGGTGATCGGTCGCGCCGTAGCGACCGAGGTAGTCCTTCACGGAGCGCGGCGCTGCCGGCCGGAGATCCCTCGGGCGCAAAACCTTCCTCGGGATGCCAGGCGCGGAGCGGGACGTTCACAACCAATGGTGTCTGGCGGTGTGTGATGACGAGCAGGAGCGCAATACTCCTGCCCAACACCCAACTTGATGCATGAAGGTGGAGATGAACTCCACCCCTCGAGAGCGTTCGAATGCATCAACCTCTATACAGCCGGACCTAGCGCTTTAGCTTTGCGAGGTTCTCGCGATATGGCGGGCGGATGACGCCATGCTCGGTGATGATCGCTGAGACCAGCTCGGCCGGCGTCACGTCAAACGCGGGATTGTAGACCTCGGTTCCAGCGGCAGCTGTCCTGGCACCACGAAACTCAAGGACCTCGGCCGGCGCACGCTCCTCTATTGGGATGCCTCTGCCGTCCGGGCAGTCGAAGTCAATCGTCGAGGTGGGGATGGCGACGTAGAAAGGTACGTCGTAGTGCCGCGCGAGGATCGCGACGCCGAGCGTGCCGATCTTGTTCGCGACATCGCCGTTGGCCGCAACCCGGTCCGCTCCGACGACCGCCGCCTGGACGTCGCCACGGGCGAGCACGGTCGCTGCCATGTTGTCGGTGATGAGTGTTGATTGGATGCCGGCTTTCGAGAGTTCCCAGGTGTTGAGCCGCGCCCCCTGGAGCAGAGGCCGGGTCTCATCGATGTAGACGTGGATGTCCTGGCCGAGGGCGTGGGCCATGAAGATCGTCGCCAGGGCCGTGCCGTAGCCGGCGGTCGCCAGCCCACCGGTGTTGCAATGGGTCAGGACCGACCCGCCCTGGAGCAGCTCTGCGCCTGCCAACCCGATGCGGCGACACATGTTGAGGTCCTCGCTCATGATCGCGCGTGCTTCCGTCCAGACGGCGTCACGTAACGCCTCGGTTGAGCCGTAAGTCGTGGAAGCGACGTGACCCAGTACCCGCTTGACGGCCCATCCCAAGTTGACGGCTGTCGGTCTGGCGCTTGCGAGGCGTGCGCCGGCGGCGTCGAGGTCAGCTAGAAGGTTGCTCGTGGCGGTTACGTCGGAGTTGCTGGCCGCGATTGCCAGCCCGTAGGCGGCGGCGATGCCGATGGCCGGCGCGCCGCGGATGCGCAGGGACTGGATCGCCTCGCGCATCTGCTCGACTGTCTCTATGTGGATCCAGCGCTCCTTGTCCGGCAGTAAGGTCTGATCGAGTAGTTCGACCTTGCCGTCACGCTCGCGTAGTGGTTGGACCGGTGGCGGCGGGATCTCACTCATCGCCGCGCAGGAACGCCTTCACATTCTCGTTGACGTCATCGCCCATGTTGAGGCCGTTGATGACAACCGAGATGCCGGCGAAGTACTGGAGCACGCCCAGCGCTTCGATGACCTGGGCATCGGTGAAGCCAAGGCGCTTCAGCCGCGCCGTGTGAATCTGAATGCCGAACTGATTGTTGAGCAGCGTGACCGTCGCCCAGGCCAGGAACTCCTTGAGGTTCGGGTCGAGCTCGCCTTCGTCCATGACCTTGTGGCGGTGCTCGACAGCTGCTTCCAGGATAGTCGGGTTGTTACCGAGCACCTTGTAGATGTTCGGCACCTGGCCGGAACCGAACCCGGCCTTGATGTCGTCGTAGGCTGCCTGCGTCCGGTCATCGGCTTCGGACTCTTCGCGGTAGGGAAGCGTTGGCATAGAAGCTCTTCCTCAATTCAATCTCTATCGGCCTTGGGCCGAACTCTTGAAAATCTCTGCGACTGACACGGCAAATCCCGGTAGAACGTTGCCGCCATCAAGCGTGTCCGCGGCCGCAATCTCGGCGACGAACTTCCCGTCTGCAAACACCTGGATATGACTGCGATCCGGGTAGATCACCCAGACCGATCGCGTGCCGGCATCGAGGTAGCGCCAGGCTTTGTTGTGAACATCGATCGCGCGGTCATGCGGTGACACGACCTCGACCGCCAGGTCAGGGGGAAACGGCCAGAATCCGCTCGGCGTACCTCCCTCGGGGATACGTTCGCGCGCAACGAACGAGGTGTCGGGGATGAGCACCGTATCCTGCTCGCCCGGAATGACATAGCCAGTGCCGTCGCTGCCAGCCCATTCGAGAGCATGTTGGCGCGCAAACTGATAGATCAACAGCGCGATGTAGAAGGCGATTTCATTGTGACGCGCACCGGCAGTTGGCGCTCTCGTTACACACTCATCGAGCAGTTCCAGAAGGACTCCGGGCTCGTCAGGAAGCTCCAGAAACTGCTCGATGGTGAGCGTTGTTGTAGGAGCCGATCGATCACTGACGCTCATGCCGCCTGTTCCCGCTTCGTCTGATCGTGATTGGTAGTCTACCGTCCGCCGAAGCTCTCGAGGTAGCGGCGGATCGTCTCGCCGCCGCCTGGGGTGAGCTGGTGGATCATCACCTGATGGGGGATGTTCGCCATGGTGAAGACGCTCCCTACGGAATAGAAGCCGAGCCGCTCGTAGAAGCGCAGCGCGTGGGTCTGAGCGTTGAGGATGATATACTCGCCACCCTCTTCCTCGGAACGCTCGATCATCACCTCCATGATGCGCCAACCGATACCCTCGCCGCGGCGCGACTTGCGGACGGCGACCCAGGCGATCTGGGCTTCGTTGCCGAGCATCGTCACGCGGCCGGTGCCGGCCGGTTCACCATCGAAGTCCGCCAGATAGTGGATGCTGCGCTTGTCGTCCGGGTCGTTGCGGGCGTTGGGGGTGAGCGCCTGCTCGCGCACGAAGACCTCGTCGCGTATCTGGAAGATGATTTCAAGCTCTTCCGGTGAATGGACCTCGCGCACATCTATGCGCGGCGTATCCGAGCGCTGGAGTGCGTTCATGCGATCAATCCCGTCCTGTGGCGCCAGATCCGCGTGCGGATACTAGCAAGGCACCGGGGAAGCGGTACATAGCATGGGCCGAAGTATCGCCGTTTACCCGCTGCTGACTGCGACTTCGACCGGCACCGCGGCATCGAGTGGCCGGCCCAGATCGTCGACCATGATTGCGCCATCATCGAGCTCGCTGGCGGCGATTGCGCCATCGTGGGCGGCCACGCGCTTGAAGGCGGCGACGGCGACCTCGAGCATGTCGTCCTCCGGCTCGCGTGTCGTCAACCCTTGCAGTGCCATTCCGGGCATGAGAATCAATTGGACGATCTTCGACTCCGCGTGGCGCGCGCCAAAGCGCAGCACTTCGAAGCCGATTGCCGCGATCAAGGGGACGAGGACGATGCGCGACGTAACCAACCAGAAGAGCGACGGCCGGCCGAGCATCGAGAAGATGACGATAGAGATCAGCACGACGATGAGCAGAAAGCCAGTGCCGCAGCGCACATGCTCGAGTGGCTGGGGCCGGATGTGCTCGACATCCAGCGGCAGATTATTTTCGAAGGCGTGGATCGTCTTGTGCTCCGCGCCGTGG
>JAUIIK010000153.1 GCA_030431755.1 Chloroflexia bacterium | reverse complement strand
TCGGTCTGATCGAAGTTGATCGTGAGCAAGCCGACCTGCCCTGAGCCTGGACCGACATCGTGGACGATGCTGCCGACCGGTGTGTTGTCGATCACAAACCAGTACTCGCTGCCCTGCGCGACAACCCCAAACTGGACCCACTCTTGAGCTGGCGGATAGGGCTCGAAGAACTCAAGCCCCCCTAACTCGGTGATACCGGCTGCCGTTTCATAGACCGTCACAGCCGCGACAAGATTCGGCCCGTCGTACAGCAGACAGAACCAGTACCCACTGTTCAGGAAGAGCGGGTTCTCGTCATCTGGATCAGCCCGGTAGAGGATGCAGGCGACGCCGCCATCGACAGACGGCTGCGCCGCGCGTGCTTCGACGGAGAAGTACCCATCGTCGAAGTCTCCATTGGCGACCACCTGAAGGAAACCGTCTGGCGGATTGCGAATGCGGTAGCCGTCCTCATATGGTGCACCGGTGTCGCCAAAGGTCGTTTCCAATTCTGGCCAGGTTGCGAAGTCAGCTGTCGCAAGCAGCTCGCCGATGTCTGGCGGCGGGTTGTCAATCGGCGGAGGATCGCCGCCGCCGGGGCCAGGCTCGGAGGGCATGATGCGGGTCACTTCTTCGAGCCACGACAGGTAATGCGAACCGACGTTGCCGGCCTCGACCTGGAAGCCGGAGGGGTTGCCCGGCGTGTAGGTCAACACCCGGCGCTCGAAGGCCTGCACCAGCACCGTCCGCTCAGTGCCGCCGACGCGCACCGTCGCCCAGTAGGCTTCGGTAACCGGGAAGCCGGTCGCGAAGTAGGCGTTGTCGAAGAGCGGCGCGTTGACGTACTGACCATTCTCCCAAACGGTGCCGGAGGAGTTCATGAAATCCCAGAAGACCGACGCGACATAGTGATTCGTCTCGGCGACGAGTTGTGCGGCGGTGACGCCCTCGGCCGCCAGTGACGGATCGTCGCCGACGTTGCCGTCCCGGTCGACCGTCGCGGTGATGATCGCTTCGCTCCCGGCAAGTCTGGTCCCCGAGACGGTAGAGCCGTGCGGCGGGGCGTCGCGGAGCGTGGCGAAGGTCGCGTAGGTCGGACCGTTGGGATCATCGGCATCGCCGGCCACGTTGATCTCGGCCGGCGGGTGCTCCTCGAAGATGCTGTTCCCAAGCTGCCGCATACCGGTCATCAGCTCGACCGTCGCCAGGCCGTTTGTGACGTACCAGATGGTGTTCGGATCAGCATTGGGATCAGTGATCTCCATCCGGGATTTCTCCTGGTAGAGAACCGTCCGGAAGCCGTTCGGCGCTTCGGCGTAAGGTTCGAACATGACCTTGCTGATCGGGTTCGGTCCCCACATCCAGGTGCGCGGCTCGGCTCCGGCCGCCACCGGGAGGTCGGTGCGCTCCCAGACGCGGTCATATGCGCCGTCGTCACCGGGGATGTCGGAGAGGAAGTGGTTGAGCTTGCAGCCGAGCTCCTGGCAAGCGGCCATGAACTCATACATGATCTCGTGATCGAGTCGCACCGCGTAGTTGTCGGTCGGTGTCTCGTAGCTCTCGACGCCAACGACGGCCATGTCGCTGTCGCGCCAGACCGCCGAACCGCTCTGGCCCTGGAACGAGTCGATCGAGTGGACGAGGAAGTCATCGTCGACGCCGGTGAAGGCCGCCTCCGAGCTGATCCACTGCGTCCCGAAGTCTTTGTCGCCGGGATAGCCGCTCGTCGTGGCATTGAAGTCGGGGCTCTGCAGTTCCGCCGTCGTCAGGATGCCGAGCTCGAAGCTCCCGGTCATCTCCTCGATCGACGGATCGTTGAGGATCACCAGCGCATAGTCGTAGCGCGTGCCCGGCTCGCTGGTGGATGGATAGCCGTCGGGAATCCAGAGCGTGGCGGCTGAGTGCGCGCCAAAGGGCGTCACATCGCCGTTCGCGCCCGGCAGGACGAAGAGCTCGTCGATCCAGCCGCCGAAATCCTGATCGCTGTAGACACAATGCGCCGCCGTCAGCAGGACATTCGGGCCGACGAAACTACCGGTGCAAGTTGCAACGATATCCTCGGGCAGGTTCTCGTCCAACCCGACAAGCTGCGAGATCGCCGAATAGGGGAAGCTCGTGGTGTCCGTCACCTGCGCCCGGCTGTCGTCGCCGACGACGACCTGTGGAGTGCGCGGAGTCAGTTCCGAAAGATCGATATCACGTGCTTCTGGCAGCCGGTGTATCCGTCCCGTGGACGAAAACCCATCGAGTTGAAACTCCCCGAGATCCCGCGTTCGCCGCGCGCCATCCTCAGCGGCAGCGCCGGGCACATAGAACCCGCTCAACGCCGTGACAAGCAGCGCAAACGCCAACAGCACACGAATTCCTCGCCTAGCCATTCAGCCGACCCTTCGATTGACACAGAGCGCCCTCTATTGCATGTACGCATCTAGCGTAGCAGCGGACGCACAAATGGAGAACCGCTCGCAAGAAATCCCTGCGAGCGGCCCCTGTCAACCTGTGTTGGAGCCGGCGTCAGCAGGCGGGCGCGGCGTCGACATGGCCGCCAAAGTTGGTCGTCCAGTAGTTGCCGTCACTGACATAGCCGATCCCGATCACGTTGAAGTCAGGATGGAGCATGTTCTCGTTGTGGCCCGGCGAATTGCGCCAGCCTTCGAAAACCGCTTCGGCGGACGGGTAGCCATAGGCGATGTTCTCGCCCTTGGCCGTGTTGTAGTCGTAGCCGGCATCGGCCATCCGGTCCCAGGGCGTGTCGCCGTTCTGCGACGTGTGCGAGAAGTAGTCGTTGGCCCGCATGTCGTCGCTATGGTTGTAAGCGGCGACGTTGAGCGCAGCCGAGACCGCCAGCGGCGCAAGCCCCTGCTCGACGCGGTAGTCATTGATCAGCGTCAGGAACTCGCTCTCGACGGTATCGAGGCAGATCGCGACATCCGGGAGACCATCGACGGGCGGCTCAGGCGTCGGTTCCGGGGTTGGCTCGGGCTCTGGCTCCTGCGCGTCGCCATTGTAGCGCCACTCGTAGTAGTGCAGGCCGACGTTGCCGGCCTCGACATCCCAACCCGGCGGGTTGCCCGGCGTGTAGGTCAGCACTCGGCGCTCAAAGACCTGGACCAGTACGGTGCGCTCGGTGCCGCCGACGCGGACCGTCGCCCAGTAGGGTTCGGAGATCGGCAGGCCGGTGGCGAAGTAGGGGTTCTGGAAGAGCAAATCCTCGCGGTACTCGCCGTTGTCATAGACCAGCCCGCTGCCGTTCATGAACTCCCAGAAGATCGAGGCGACGGTGTGATTCGTCTCCGGCGCGTAGTGCGCGGCGGTCACGCCATAGGTCGCCAGCGCCGGATCGTTGCCGACATTGCCGGCCCGGTCGACGGTCGCCGTGACAGTCGCTCCGGTCTCGAACGGCGCGGCATCGAGCAGATTCAGGAACGAAGCGTAGACCGGCCCATCGGGGTCGTTCGCGTCGCCGGCGACGTTGATGTTCGCCGGGCTGCGGTCCTCGAAGGTGCTGTCGCCAACTTGCATCTTGCCGGTGACGAGCTCCTTGGCAATCAGGCCGTTGGTGACGTACCAGATCGACGAGGGATCGCCGCCGGGATTGGTGATCTCCATGCGCGACTTCTCGTGATAGAGGACGGCGCGATAGCCGCCGTTGTCGCCGTAGGGCTCGACCATGATGTCGGTGAAAGCGGGGCCCCACATCCAGGTGCGGCTGACCTGCCCGGCCTGGACCGGCTCGTCGGTGCGCTGCCAGGTGCGGCCGAAGGCGCTGGTGTCGCCGTCAACTGGCGGCATCGTCTCGGAAGCAGTCGGCGCAGGCGGGGCTGTCGATGTTGGCTGGGGTTCGCTGGTCGCGGTCGGCGACGCCGTTGGCTCCGAGGTCGGCGCGGGCGGCTCGCTCGTCGCGGTTGGAGACGGCTCGTTGGTCGGCGTCGGATCCGGGGCCGCGCCAGTCTGGTTGATCTCGCAGCCCATCATGTCGCAGGCGTCGTTGAGATCGTCCATCACATCGGCGGTGATCCGCCGGGCGTAGTTGCTGTCGCGCGTTTCGAACGAGAGCACGCCGACGACCGCGAGATCGTCGCCCCGCCAGATCGGCGAGCCACTCTGGCCCTGGAACGCATCGATATCGTGGACGAGCAGGTCTGGCATCACCTCGACGAAGCGCTCCTGCGAACCGAACCACTGGGTACCCCAGGGCTTGTCGCCCGGATAGCCGGCGGTCGAGGGATAAAACTCGCTCCCGCGCAAGGTCTCGGAGTCCATGACGCCGACGGTGAATTCACCGGTCTCGGCGCTCAGGTCGTCGGAATCGAGAAAGATCAGACCGTAGTCATACTCATAGACCTGGTTGATATCGCCGTTGCCGGCGGCCCAGGCGCTCGGCACCCAGATCTCGCTGGCGAAGTCAAACCCGAAGGGCATGTCGGTGCCGTTCAGGCCCGGCGCGACAGCGACGCCGTCTGGGTAGCCGCCGAATTCAGGAATCCAGAGACAGTGCGCCGCTGTCAGGAGCACATTCGGCCCGACGAACGAGGCGGTGCAGAGAAATGCAAAATCTTCGTCCTCGTTGAACGCCTCGATGTAGGTGACGGCGCTGTTCGGGAAGTTGGTCGTGTTCGTTACTTGCTGGCGGTCGTCGTTGCCGATGATGATGTCGAGCGCTGCGCCGTCGGCATTGATGAGCTCGTACTGCCCGCTCTGGCTGGGGAGCTGGTCGCCGCTGGTCACGGCTAGCTGGTGTGCCCCGCCCTCTTCTGCATTGCCATCCCGTTGCACGGCCAGCGCCTGGCTGCCCGCCAATACGAGAATGAGCAGCGAGCCGATCACTGCGAGCGCGTTACGTGAGAGTCCTCGCCACATGCGTCACTAATCCTTTGCCCGTTCGCACACGTTGGAAAAACCCGCGCAAGACATAGCGTCCCGGCACGGCCTGTCTCAGCGTACGCCCCTGCTACAAGGGCGAGAATGTGACCTTGGTCACGGAGCCACTAGCCAGTGGTTAGAAGCGCTGGGACCAGCCGGTGCTACGATGGTCGACGCTGGCGGAATTATGCAGAAGTAAGGAGAACCAGTTGAACGAAGCCGAAATCCGCGAGATGGAAAAGGAAGTCCTCGCGACGATCTGGACCTCGAACGAGGCCTACGAGACGTTGCGCGAGCTGTGCGACGACATCGGCCACCGCTTCGGCGGGTCGGAGTCCGAGAAGCAGGGCGCGGAGTTCCTGAAGGCCAAGATGGAAGAGTACGGGCTCGACAACGTCAGGATCGAAGAGTTCCCGATGGCGACCTGGGAGCGCGGCGCGGCCAAGCTGACGCTCCTGGAGCCGGTCGAGCGCGAGTTCTCCTGCATCTCGCTGCCCTACTGCCCCGCGGCTGACCTGACCGGCGAGCTGCTCGATGTCGGCGACGGCGAGGAAGATGATTTCGAGCGCCTGGGCGACCAGGTCAAGGGCAAGATCGTCATCTCCAAGGCCGAGACGAACCGCCCCGGCGAGCGCGGCAGCCACCGCACCGACAAGTACCGCTGGGCCGAGGAACGCGGCGCACTGGCCTACATCTATGTCAATCAGAACCCTGGCCTGCTGCACATCACCGGCTCGCTGCGCGGGCGCAACCAGCAAGGCACGACCGCCGAAGACCGCGAAGCCCCGATCCCGGCGATCGGCGTCTCGAAGGAATCCGGCTCGATGATCATGCGGATGATGGAGCGCGGCACGGCGAAGGTCCACATCGAGCTTGACAACAAGACGGTTATGTCGACCAGCCGCAACGTCGTCGGTGAGATCACCGGCTCGGAGCATCCCGACGAGGTCATCCTGATGGGCGGCCACTTCGACGGCCACGACATCTCCCAGGGCGCGGGCGACGATGGCGCGGGGACGATCACCGGCCTGGAGGCCGGCCGGGCGCTGGCCCAGCTCAAGGGCAAGCTCAAGCGCACAGTCCGTATCATCTGCTTCGGCTCCGAAGAGCTTGGCCTGCTCGGTGCATGGCACCATGCCGACGAGACGGACCCCGACAGCTACCGCTTCGTGATGAACCTCGACGGTGCGGGCCGCGGCCAGGGCGGCCAGGAGCGCGTCGTCCTCTCAGGCTGGCCCGAGTTGAGCAAGTGGCTCGAAGATTGGTCCGAAGAGCATCACTACGACTTCATCATCCAGGACCAGCTCAACTCGCACTCCGACCACTTCCCCTTCGCCGTACGCGGCATCCCCAATGGGACACTCAACTCGATGGACGCAACCGCCGGCATGATCGGGCGCGGCTACGGCCACACCGAGGCCGACACTTTCGACAAGATCCACCCGCGCGGCCTCCAGATGTCCGCCGCGCTCGTCGCCCGCCTCGCCATCGCCATGTCCCAGGCCGACGACTTCCCGGCCCAGCGCCGCTCGGTCGAGGACACCCGTGCCCAGATGGAAGAGGCCGGCCTGCTGGCGCGGCTGGAAGCGTCGGGACAGATTCCGGGATAGGGGAGATAGGGGATAGGTGTTAGGTGACAGGGGACAGCAGAGAACGCGTCAAGCGCGGCGAGATTCGCTCTCATAGAGACCTGATTGTGTGGCAGAAGTCGATGGATCTGGCTGAGGCGGTCCACGGGCTGGCTCGCGGCTTCCCTGATGTCGAACGCTATGGGATGACTTCCCAGGTTACGCGTGCTGCTATCTCCGTGCCCGCGAACGTCGCTGAGGGTTATGCAAGATCGACGAGGCGCGACTATGCGAACTTCGTTTCGATCGCGAAGGGCTCGCTGGCCGAAACCGAAACCTATCTGTTGTTGGCCGTCCGGTTTGGATACGCGACGCATGATGTGGTTGCGCCAATGCTGTCGCTCATCACCGAGATTAGCAAGATGCTCACCGCGCTTCGAAACCGGCTCCTGAGCTAGTACAGGACAGCAGGGGCAACTCTCGTCGCCTCTGCTGTCCCCTAGAACCTGTCCCCTATTCCCTACTGCCCTTCGCGCCACATCTCGTGGAAGTTGTACGAGGCGATGTAGATGCCGTTGGGGGTGAAACCGCGGATGTCGGAGCGGAGCATTGTCGAGCGAGTGATCTGGGCATAGAAGACCGCCGCGGGATCATCGAGGATCATGATCTGCAGGATCTGGCTCGTCAGGTCTACCAGTTCCTCTTCGGTTTCGGCATCGCGCGCGCGGTCGAGCAGATCGCCGACATCGGTGTTGCCGTAGAACATCGAGTTGGAGCCGTTGCTCCCTGCCGAGTCCGGGTGGAAGTTCGGGAAGAGCTGGTTGTATGAGTCGTTGTAGTCCGGCCACCAGCCACTCGACATCATATGCGGCCGCTCTTCGGGCGGGGCATCGCCGTAGGCCATATCGATCAACGCCGAGCGGTCGACGCGGGTGATCGCCAGGTTGACGTCGATCTCCGCCAGGCTGGCCTGGAAGAGCTGCGCAATCGCGTCGTCATCTGCGTTTCCTTCAGAGAGGATGTATTCGAGCTCCTCCCCGTCATAGCCGGAGGCGTCGAAGAGCTCTCGCGCACGCTCCAGATCGGTCTCGTAGAGCTCGATCTCAGGATCGAATCCAACGACCGTGTCAGCGATCGGGCCCTGCTTCTTCGCGAGCCCTTGAAGGACCTGCTCGATGACGTCGTCGTACGGGAACGCCCAGCAGAGCGCCTCACGCATGTCGCGATCTAGCCGCGCATAGTTGAGGCGAATCCAGCTGCACTGCGTCGTGTCGTAGGAGACGACATCGACGCCATCGACCGAGCGGAGCGCGATGATGTCGTCCGCCGGCAGCACCGCGACGGCATCCACCTCGGCAGCTTCGAGCAACTGCCGGCGCGTGACGCCTTCCTGCACCACGCGAGCGATGATCTGGTCGAAGTAGTGCTCGGGGCCGTTGAAGTCCGCGAAGCGTTCGAGCACAAAGCGCTCCTGGGCTTCGATCTCCACGGGGATGTACGGGCCGGTGCCGACCATGTTCTGGGAGAACCATTCGTGCGCCCACTCGTCCTCGTCCGTCTTGTGTTCTTCTACAGCGGCCGGAGAGACGATGAGTGGACCATACTCGGAGGCCATCGCCGCAAGGAACAGCGGCTCCGGCTTGCTCATGATGAACTTGAGGGTGACGTCATCCACGACTTCCATCTTCGTGGCCGGGTCGTCGATGAAACGTCCGATCACATCGACCGGCCCGCGCGCCATCTGATGGAAGCGCGTGAGCGAGTCCTTGACCGCCTGCGCGTCACATACCGTGCCGTCGTGGAACATGACGCCTTCGCGAAGCGTGAAAGTGAACTCGGTGAGATCTGCGTTCGACTCCCAGGCAACCGCCAGCATCGGCTCATACTCGAATGTCGACGCGCCCTTGAGGCGCAGTAGCATCTCGTAGACGGCGAGGAACATGCTCGAAGCCTGGTTGTCATAGGCGGATTGCGGATCGACATCCGGCACGCCGCCGGTAAATGCCATCGTGAAGGTGCGGTTGTCCGACAGGTTGCGCTCGTCACCGCTCGTCGGGGTCGGTTCCTCGGCGGCCGTCGTCGCTGTCTCGCGGCCGACGGGCACCGGCGTGTTCGACGCCGTCGCTTCGGCGCCGCCACTGTCCTCACCGTCATCGTCATCATCATCGTCGTCATCATCGCCGCAAGCAGCCAGTAAGCTGACGATCAGCGACGACGAGAGGCTGAGCGCAAGCGCGCGGTGCAATACGTCGCGCCTGGTCAACTGGCCCAGCCTGGCTTGCGTGAGCAAGTCCAGGTACCGCTGGTTCTCCCACAATGTCATGCGGAGCTCTCCTTCTTCCCCCGGTCACAAGGTATTAGGAAACCCAGGTCACATCCTGCCTGCGCTCACCCCCTTTCGCGCAACAAGATCCGCCGCGATACGTCCATTCGCCGGGGCCATGCGTATCTCACTTGAACGGCGCACGGCACGGCGACGACTGCGTACACTTGTGTTTAGATCACGCGGAATCCTAGCACGGCCCATCCCGGTAGTGGGGCTATCAGGGATGGCAGGGGGTACGCCTGCCGCGGTTGGTTCCGGGTCTGCGGTGAATGGGTTGAGGAATAAGGAGGATCCACCCATGTCCCATGACAATTTCGACGGTCAGGCGCTCGACGAACGCCTCTCAAGACTGCTGACCAGCGCGACCGGCCACCGGCTCAACCGGCGTGATGTCCTGCACCGGGGGTTGGCCCTAGGGCTCTCGGTTCCGGCGCTCGCCGCGTTGCTTGCCGCCTGCGGTGATGACGATGACGACGATGATGATGACGATGACGCCGGCGGCGATGCCGCTGAGCCCACCGCCACGACCGCCGAGGATGGCGGGGACGAAGGCGGCGACGAGGACGAGCCGACCGAACCGGAAGCCGGTGGCGGCGCGGGCACGCCGATCAACGGCGGCACACTGACGGTCATCCAGACCGGCAGTATCCCCGACCTCGATCCGCAATCCGCCTACGACTCCGACGCCAGCGCGATCTTCTTCGGCACCTACGAAATGCTGCTGCGACTGCGTGGCAGCGACACCTTCGAGTATGAGCCGATGCTGGCCGAGTCCTGGGAGTCAAACGCGGACATGACCGAGTGGAGCTTCACGATCCCCGATGGCGTGATGTTCCACGACGGCACGGCCTGCGATGCCGAAGCAGTTGCAGCCTCGCTCCGGCGCTTCCACGAGATGGGCCTGGGGCCGGTCAATGTCATCACGCGCTTTGTCGAGAGCCCGGACGATATCACCGCGCCTGACGCCAACACTGTGACCTTCGCCCTCAAGTACGGCACCGACATCTTCCTGGCGGCGATGGCGTCCCAGTATGGTCCACTGATCGTCTCGCCCGCAGCGATGGAAGAAAACGCCACCGACGACGATCCCTTCGCCCACGAGTGGTTCCGCGAGAATGTCGTCGGCACCGGGCCCTATGTGCTCGCGGAGCATGACCTCGGCAACTTCCTGCGTCTGGAGCGTTTCGAGGAGTTCCACGGCGGCTGGGAGGGCAACCACTTCGACGAGATCATCTTCCGCAACGTCGAAGAGTCGACCACCCGCCGGCAGCTCATGGAGGCTGGCGAGGCCGACGCGCTGACCCAGTCGCTGACGCCGGAAGACGTCGTCCAGATGGAAGGCGCCGGCGAGCTCAACGTGTTGCGCTATGACACAACGAATGCCGACTGGGTGCTCTTCAACTACGAACGGCTGCCGAACCCGCGCGTTCGTGAAGCCTTTGCCTGGGCCTTCCCCTACGACGATGTCCGCAACGAGGTCTTCCAGGGCTTGATCGTCCCATCCAGCGGCGCGATCACCCCAACGACTCGCGGCTACCCGGCCGACGGCACGATCTTCACCCAGGATCTCGAGCGCGCCCAGCAGCTGCTCGACGACGAGGGCTTCGATTACAGCGAGGAACTGGAGTTCATCATCTCCTCCGGCGGCCCGCTCACTCAGGCAACGGCAGAGCTCTACCAGGCGGCGCTCGCGGAGATCGGCGTGAACCTGAAGGTCACCGAGCTTGAGGAGGGTCAGCTAACCGATTTGATGTATGGCGAGTCGCCTGCTAGCGAGCGGCCGCACTTCGCCGATTGGGGCTGGTGGCCGGACTACAATGACGCCTGGAACGAGATCTACCCCAACTTCCACACGGCCTCGATCGCGCCGAACGGCTCCAACGCCCTCGGCTACTCCAACTCCGATGTCGACGAGCTGCTCGACAAGAGCTCGACGCTTGGCGCGGGCGAGGAGTACGACAGCACGATTGCCGAGATCAACCGGATCATGGTCGAGGAAGACCCGGCCGGCGCATTCTATGGCTCGGTCCAGTGGTACACGATCCTCCACCCCTCGATCATGGGCTTCGAGTACAACCCGATCTACATCAACACCTACAACGTCTACGACATGTACCGGGTTGAGCTGGAGTAGAAGGTTTAGGGATTAGGTGGTAAGGGATAGGGATTAGGCGAACGGCCTGATACCCCATAGCCAAAGAGCGGCGCTGACTGGCAGCGCCGCTCTATTCATTTCTCTCTTCCTACCCCATAACCGATGAGCAAACACTCGTAGGGCCGGGGCTCGTCCCCGGCCGGGTCCAGAAGCGAGTCACCATCTCCGCAGGACGACAAGCCTCAACTCTATGGCTGCCAACGCCATCCCGGCATGCAAATGGTTGGGCGTGCAGATATCGACCACATCGATATCCGGGTCTGAACACAGAGCTTGCCAGTGATCGGTGCTGTGCCTGAACCCCCACTCCGCAGCCATTTGTTTGGCCCTTTGCGGGTC
>JAUIIK010000152.1 GCA_030431755.1 Chloroflexia bacterium | reverse complement strand
TGACGATCTTCCCTGGTCTCGCCATCTTCATCACCGTCATGGCCTTCAACCTCCTCGGCGACGGCCTGCGGGACGCCTTCGACCCTCGGTTGCGGCGCCGATAACGGGAGTTCCCTCACCCCCGGCCTCTCTCCCACTGCTCCGCTACGCTGCGCGGGGAGAGGGTTGAAAGCGAGGGGACAGGTCTTAGGGATTAGGGAATAGCAGACGTCGGGGGCTCTTGTGTCTGCTAACACCTACCCCCTAAAACCTATCCCCTCGCTTCTTGCTACACTGCCGCATCACACGAATTCACTTCGGGAGGGCACGGCTGTGGGGGCGGAGAACTATCAGGCAAAGCAGGATGCGCTCGCTTGGATCGACGAGCAGAGTCAGCGCCTTTCGGACTTCGATATGGAGATCTGGAGCTATCACGAGCCGGCCTGGCGCGAGTACAAGTCGGCCCAGGCGTATGTCGAGCTGGTCCGCGACGATGGCTGGGAGGTTGAGGAAGGCTCGGGCGGTATGCCGACGGCCTTTGTCGCGTCTTGGGGCAACGGTGGGCCGGTCATCGGCGGCTACGCTGAATATGACGCCGTGCCGGGGAACTCCCAGCAGGCCGTGCCGTACCGCGCGCAACGGGAGGGCTTGCACCCCTGGGCCGCCGGGCACACCGACCCCCATTCGATGCTCGGGACGGCTGGCCTGGCAGGCTTCCTGGCGGCCAAGGCAGCGATGGAGAAGCACGACATTGCCGGGACGTTGCGCTTCTTCGGCGAGCCTGCCGAGAAGGTCTGCGGATCGAAACCGGTCCACGCTGCGAAGGGCTACTACGACGGCTTCGACGCGTTCATCGCCTACCATCCGCACGCATCCAACACCTGTGTCTGGGAAACGCACTGTGGCAGCTACTGGAGCGCCGTCTTCGTCTTTGAGTGCGAGGACCCAGAAACCTGGGTCGACCCGGGCCTGATGCCGCCGGGGGCGAGCTCGCATACGACCGCGCGTGCGCCCGGCGCGATTGACGCCTTGATGTTGATGTACACGAACACGAAGTACACCAAGGAGGCGATGTTCCCGAAGACTGGCACCTGGACGCTCAACGAGTTCGTCATGGCTGGTGGCGACGCGACGTCCGACAACCTGCCGCCACGCTACAGCGCGATCCAGTATTCGTGGCGCTCGCCGACGCTTGGTATCCAGCAACAGATCTACAACGTGCTGGCGAACAATGCCCGGCACGCGGCCGGCGTCACTGGTTGCAAGGCGTCGGTGCGCTGGGTGACCAAGACACGGGTCGGGCTGGCAAACGCCGCGCTGGCTGGCTTGACCTGGGACAACCTGCAACTCGTCGGCGCGCCGGTGATGCCGGAGGCGGCGCGCGAGTTCGGTCGGGAAATCCAGCGCAACCTGGACCTCGAGCCGATGGAGAATCCGTTCGCAGAGTCTAACGAAGTGTTGCTTGAGCCGCAGGAGTACGAGGCGTCGATCCGGCGCAATCTGCCCGAGTGGCAGCTCAACTCGACGTCGGATGATTACGTCGAATATTGCTGGCACGCGCCGACGGTACGGCTGCTGACCGCTCGGCCTACGCTGCGCTCACCAGGTGGAAGCCACAGCTATCCGGCCTGGGCGCGCAACGCGTTGGGCGGTGTCGCGGCAGCCGTCGATCCCGGCATGTTCGTCGCCGGCAAGACGATCGCCGGCACGGTCCTGGATTTGCTGACCCAACCCGAGAAACTGCAAGCCTGCCGGGATGAGTTCGCGGAGCGCACCGGCGGCGGCGTTGGTGGCTCGCAGTGGGTCGCGCCACTGCTTGAGGCGGACTTCTCGCCGCCGGTCGACCTCCGCTGGCCGGAGTACATCCAGACGGTGCGCGGCGAGGAGTGGTGGATCCCGACGACGGATCCGGATGGCTACGAGCCGCTCTAACACGCGGTTGGCTGGGACATTGTGGGCTCCGGGCGGGCGAAGACAAGCCGCAGTCCAGTGAGATTCAATCAAGCCCTTCAATGTTTCACGATGGAAAAGAGCATGTTCGATCCGCAGGGGTGGAGCTCATCTCCACCCGGTCTTATCTTCGATCCCCGAACCGGGTGGAGATGAACTCCACCCGTACGATTCCGTGCGCCATCGTATTCCGGCCTGTGGTCCGTGCGCTCGTCGCTCGCCCGCACTCCGGTATGAGGCGCGTGGTATTGAGAGCCTCTCGGTGTGGGTGCGGCGCGGTTCCGGAGTTCGCTACCCGGAGAGAACATCCCGTTCGAGTGATGACGTCGTGCCGAGGCCGAAGAACTCACGCGCTTCAGCGACGATCGAAAGCGAGCCGGTTGCGACGATGACTGTTTCCTCGTCTGCTGCCTCAAGCGCCAAGCGCAGCGCCCCGGCGACAGAGCCTTGCTCGATACCGGGGATGCTAAGTTCGTCGAGGTGGGCGCGGATGTCGGATGTGGGGACGGCGCGTGGGCTGCTTGAGCGTGTTGCGACTACCAACCGCGCGACCGGTGCGAGAGCTGCGAGCATCCCTGCCAGATCCTTGTCGCGGTAGCTCCCGAAGACGAAGATGAGCTCCTGACCTGGGCAGGTCTCCAGCAACGTGTTGACCAGAACCTCGACTGACGCAACGTTGTGGGCCCCATCAACGACTACCTTGGGCTGCCGGTTGACGACCTCGAAACGTCCAGCCCATGTTGTCGCTTCGAGCCCTCTGCGGACCGACGCTTCGTCGTCGAAGAGCGCTGGAACGTGCTTCCACAGCGCGGCGAGCACAACACCTGCGTTGTCGGTTTGATGGGGGCCAGTCAGGCCAAGCTCGACGTCCGAGAGCTTGCCCCACGGTCCGGTGAATGTCGACGTTCTGCCATGCGTGTTGGCCTGCCAATCGATGCCTGATAACCACAGGGTTGCGCCGCGCTGCTGTGCTCGATCCTGGATGACGCCCAGGGCCGCTCCCTCTTGCGGACCGACGATCACTGGAATGCCCGGCTTGATGATGCCGGCCTTTTCGCTGGCGATGGCTGCGAGACTATCTCCGAGAATCGCCTGGTGATCGTATGAGACCGGTGTAATCGTAGTCACCCGAGGCGCGACGATGTTTGTCGCGTCGAGCCGGCCGCCCAGCCCGACTTCGATGATCCCAAGCTCGACCTCGTGGTGCTGCAAAAGCAGCAAGGCCAGGGCAGTGTTCAGCTCGAAGGCGGTCACCCGGCCGAGCTCCGGCCGGCCCGCTTCGACGTTCGCGATCGCCGACGCTATCTGGCTCATCCCGGCCGCCCAGTCATCCTCGGTGACGGGCTGACCATCAATCTGGATACGTTCGCGGACGCTATGCAAATGCGGCGTCACAAACATCCCGGTGCGAAGACCGCAGTGCCGCGTGATGGACTCGATGAAGGCGCAGGTCGAGCCCTTGCCCTTCGTGCCGGCGACGTGAATGATCGGGTAGGCTCTGTCCGGGCCGCCGAGCGCATCGACGAGCAAGCGCGTGCGCTGGAGTCCGGCAGCCGCGGCATCGTCACCGCTGAAGGGGTTGCTGATGAAGCCCCGGTCGTAGTCGGAGCGGTCTCGGAAGTATTCGAGCGCAGCGCGGTAGTTCAGCGTGTATGTTTCCTATCCTGCTAGAAGCAACGGAAAAAACCAGATGAGTATGTCAGATACAGACAAGGCTATCCACGACCGCGTTGCCCACTACATCGCCGAGACCCGCTTTCCATTCCCAGATCAGACTGATTGGCCCGAGGGGTACCAGACGATTGTCAATGCCGGGAATCCCCGCGCCGCCGTGACCTTCCGTGGGCGCCAGCACGCGCCGGACATCGTTGTCATCGACGCGCGTCAGATTCCGCGCGAGATTGGCGAGGTTGAAATGGATGTCCGCCCGGAGATGGTCCCGCGTATCACGACCTCGTCGATGGCAGCGCCAATGATTCCGGAGTCGGGGGTGCGTCATTTCTTCCTCTACGTCCCGGCCGAGTATGAGGAGGCCGCTCTGCAGTTTGTGAAGAACTACCGTATCTCGCTGGCCGGGCTGCGGACGTTTGCGATTGACGACGACGGGGCCATCCACATTCACCCGGTCGAGACGCCAGGACACGCCAAGGATCATCGCGAGACCTAACCCACACGCCTAGAGATCTGTCTAGTCGTCGAGCGCGAGCTTGCCGGCGGCTGCTTGGTCGACATACCAGCGTAACTCGCCACTTGTGGGCTTGACGCCGGCTGCCGGTGGCGCGTCGGCTGTGGCCGCGGCGACGGCTGCCAGCGCATCCGCCTTGCCCGCGCCGGTTACGAGAAAGAGCAGGTTGCGGGCGGCGTTGAGGACGGGGTATGTCAGGGTGATGCGGGTCGTCTCCTGCTGCGGGACGACGTTGGCGGCGACAAGCGCCTCGCTTTCCGCGAGCGCTTCGGTGCCAGGAAAGAGCGAGGCTGTGTGCCCGTCATCGCCCATCCCGAGGAGGATCAGGTCGAACACCGGGATGCCTGCGTCGTTGGCGGGCACGAGTTGCCGAATCTCGCCGGCATAGGCGGCTGCGGCCCGCCCGGCGTCATCCTCGCCACGCATGCGGTGGACGTTTTCGGGTGGCGCGCTGATCTCGTCGATGAGCGTTTCACGGGCCATCCTGTAGTTTGACTCCGCGTGCTCCGGTCCGACCGTGCGTTCGTCCCCGAACCAGAAATGAACGTTCTCCCAGCGCACGCCTTCAGCTTGCGCGAGGAGCCGGTAGAGCGCGGCAGGCGTCGAGCCGCCTGCCAGGACGAGATGGACTGGCGCGCCCGGCGTGGCGTTCGCGACGACAGTCAGCACGAGGTCTCTGGCAGCTGCCGCGACATCGTCGGGGGTAGGAAAGATCTCAATCACCGCTGATTCCCTAACTGCTACGCGTGCGATTCAAGTATCCGGCAGAACTGAGCGGCCGCCGACAGCGCGTCCTCATAGATGCGGCGGCGCGTATAGCGCATGAGCTCGGCCGCGATGAGTTCCTGGCGCGGCGGATCGGCGTGCTGCACGACACGCTCCTGGCGCGGCATGCCGGGCGATTCGACTCGCGCCGTCGATGTGCCGGCGTCGTTCTTGAAGATCGAGATCCGGGCCGTCGACGCGCCGGAACGCGCCAAGATCCGCACCGAACGGATGCCGCTGCCGGCGCGGTGCGAGTGGTTGAGATTCACCGTCACCCGGCTCCCCGCAGCGCCCGCTGTCGCGCGGAGCTCCATCGTCGACGGTGAGCTGGTCGCGTTCACGGGTCGCAAGCCAAGCCGGGAGACGAGCCAGCTAGCTAGCAGAATCGCGCCGGACGATTGGGACTCGTCGTAGGCAATGTCGATGCTGCGGATGTTCGTGGCAAACCGCCGCATGCCCGGCGGGTCGAACGACTGCGCGATGAGCTCGCGCCAGGTCGAGATGCGCGTCCAGGCCAGGTCGCTGCCCAACACACCGGAGCCGGTTGTCCCCAGGAACATCGCGTAGTCGCGCAGCGCTTCGAGCGGCTCGTCGAAGCCCTCGGTATCGATCACGAGACGGTCCGCAACTGTGGACACGCCTTCAAAGCCCGGCGCGCGCAGGTCGGTCTGGCCGCTCCAGATGACGAAGGTCGGTAGCTCGCCGAGCCGGTGGACGGCGACGATGTTCGGGATCGCGGCGACGCGCTCGGGCGGCAGTGTGACCTCGATGACGTCGTAGCAGCCACCATGGCGGCCCCGGCTGGTCAACGTGCAGTGCGCCCAGATCGAAGCGCTGGGAACCGCGCACATGGGATCGAGAATGAACAATAGAATGCGCGACGGGATCGCGGCGGCAAGCTGGTGCAACGTGTTGCGAGTCGCGCCTACCGATGAACCCTGATCGGTGATGACGACGAGCGTTGAGGTGTTGGCCCGCATCGGCGGCGCGCTGGTGTGTTGCTCGATCTCCGATGAGAGGGTCGCCCATTTTTGCTGAAGCGCGTCGTGGACCTCCGCCAGCGGGATATTCTGTCGTTGGTTGGCGTCCAGCAAACCGGTCATGGCCTGCGCCATTCGTGGCCGTCGTGGGCAAGCAGCAGGTTCGCCTCCGACGGCCCCCACGAACCGGAATGGTAGGTCGGGATCGAGTGCGCCCCCTGACGCTCCCAGCCGGAGATGACGCGGTCGACGATCTGCCAGGCAGCTTCGACCTCGTCGCGGCGGATGAAGAGCGTGCGGTCGCCGAGCATCGCGTCCAGCAAGAGCCGTTCGTAGGCCTCCGGGAGCTGCACGTTGAATGCAGTGCCGTACTGGAAGACCATGTTGACTGGCCGGAGATCGAAGGTCGGCCCCGGCACTTTGACCTTGAAGTTCAGGTTGATGCCTTCGTCGGGTTGGATCTCCAGAACCAGCTCATTGGGCGCAGAATGCTCAGTGGGGTCGGACTCGAAGAGACGTTGCGGGACCGGCCGGAAGCGAATCGCGACTTCGGTCACGCGCCGGGCCAGCCGCTTGCCGGTCCGCAGGTAGAAGGGCACGCCGGCCCAGCGCCAGTTATCGACATAGAGCGTCAGCGCCGCGTAGGTCTCCGTCATCGAGTCGGTCGCGACGCCGGTCTCGTCGCGGTAGCCGGCGACTTCTTCGCCACTGACATATCCGGGACCATACTGTGCCCGGACCGTCTGCCGGGGCACGAGCTCCGGCCGCATCGGACGGACGGCGTTGAGCACCTTAACCTTCTCGTCGCGGACAGCGTCGGCGGCAAGCGACACCGGGGCTTCCATGGCGGTGAGCGAGAAGAGCTGCATCAGGTGGTTCTGCACCATATCCCGGATCGCGCCGGAGCGTTCGTAGTAACCGGCGCGGTCCTCGATGCCGATTGACTCGGCGACCGTGATCTGGACGTGGTCGATGTAGTGGCGGTTCCAGAGTGGCTCGTAGATGCCGTTGCCGAACCGGAAGGCGAGGATGTTCCGGACTGTCTCTTTCCCGAGGTAGTGGTCAATGCGGTAGACGTTGTCCTCGTCGAACGCCTCGCTGATTGCCATGTTCAGCTCGTGGGCGCTCTGGTAGTCATGGCCGAATGGTTTCTCGACGATGATGCGCCGCCAAGAGGCCTCCGACGATGGGTTCTCAAGCCCGCGCGCGGCGAGGCCGTCGATGATCGGCTCGTAGAAGCGCGGTGGGGTCGCGAGGTAGTAGAGATAGTTTCCGGTCGTCCCTCGATCGCTGTCGATCTCGCGAAGTCGCCGGGCTAATTTGTCATAGTCCTCGTCGATTGTGAAATCACCGCGAGTGTAGTGGATGCCGGCGCTGAAGGAGTCCCAGACGGCATTGTCGAGCGGGTTGCGCGAGAACTCTTCGACACCAGCGCGCATCTGCTCGCGAAACGACGCGTCGTCGAAATCGCGATGGGCGAAGCCAAGGATCGAAAAGCCGGCCGGGAGCAGTCGCTCGTAGGCGAGATCGTAGAGTGCCGGGATGAGCTTGCGAAAGGTGAGATCTCCCGACGCGCCGAAGATGACGATTGTCGCCGGCACCGGCGTGCGCTCGATGTCCAGCCCTTCCCTGAGCGGGTTCGGGTTGAGCGCGTCGGCCTGGGCGAGAGCGTCGTCCATGATGGCGCGCTTACTCCTCTGCCTTTCGGACCGCGTGGCCGCCGAACTGATTCCGCAGGGCTGCCAAGACGCGGTGGCTGAAGGCGTTGTCGTCGCGCGAGTAGAAGCGCGAGGCCAGCGCCACGTAGATCGTCGGGGCCGGAACATCGAGCGCGATGGACTCCTCGACCGTCCAGCGGCCCTCGCCCGAGTCGTTGACCCAACCCTCGAGCTCGTCGAGATGCGGATCCTCCTCGAAAGCGGCGGCCGCCAGCTCAAGGAGCCATGAACGAATAACCGAGCCGTGGTTCCAGAGATCCGCGATCGCGTGGAGGTCGAGGTCGAAACGCGATTGTTCGAGAATCTCGAAGCCCTCGGCATAAGCCTGCATGATGCCGTACTCGATGCCGTTGTGGACCATCTTGACGTAGTGGCCGGATCCGGTGGGGCCGACGTGCAGGTAGCCGTTCTCCGGTGCGAGCGATGCGATGGCCGGCTCGATGACCGCGAAGGCGTCGTCCGACGCGCCCACCATCAAGTTGAAGCCCAGCTCAAGCCCCCAGATGCCGCCGCTGGTACCGGCGTCGACGTACTCGATGCCGGTGTCCGCGAGCCGCTCGTGGCGTGCCAGCGTGTCGAGGAAGCGTGAATTGCCGCCGTCGATCAGAATGTCGCCCGGCTCCAGGCGCGGCACGAGCTCCGCGATCTGCTCATCGACCGGGTCGCCGGCCGGCACCATCAGCCAGACGACGCGTGGCGCTTCGAGGTTGGCGATGATCTCGTCAAAGTCATAGGCGGGAATTGCGCCCTCGCCCGCCAGCTCGTCGATAGGTTCGCGGCTGCGGTTATGGACGACAACCTCGTGGCCGTTCTGTATCAACCGCCGGGCCATGTTCGCGCCCATACGTCCCAGACCGATGATCGCGAGTTTCATGCACGTACCTCAGTTTCCACTATCTCAAATCCTAGTCCGCGGCAACGCCGGTGGCGGCCACGGAGCGTGCCATCGCGAGTATGTCACCGGCTGATCCGACGGCCGCCCGCGTGACGTCCATGTTACGTTCCGCCAGCGCCTGATAGTCGCCGTCCGCCTGTGCCATGAAGAGCCGGTTGAAGCTGTACTCCCGCCCGGGGATGTCAAGGTCGTTCGACGAAGCTTGCACGAGCTGGAGGAAGACGCCCTGCGCGGCGCCGCCCTTGTGGAGCTGTCCCGAGGAGTGCAGGAAGCGTGGTCCGATGCCAACCGTCACCGGAGCGGGCGTCTGTTCGGCAAGGGCATTTGCGAGTGACGCCAGCGCGTCCCGCGTGTCGTCAGTCGGATCGACGAACGCCTGAATGGCGATGTAACTGCCACGGCCTGCCGCCGAGAGCACATGCTGGATGGCGCTGCGGGCATCTAGCCCTTCAATTTCAGAGCTGGAACCGCTCGAGAGAATGCGGTTTGTCTGGTCCTTCGCGGACTGCACGTTGGGCTGATCGAATGGGTTGATGCCGAGGAGTTTGCCCGCGACGGCGGTCGCGATCTCCCAGACCATGAAGAGCTGACCGAGGTTGGCCGGAAGCGATACGACTGGTTGACCGGCCTGCCGCAGGGACTCGGCTAGCGCCGTGCTGTCGGCGTCGCCGTCTTCGATGACTGCGAAGATGCGGTCGTCGCCGTAGTGCGCCACGGCCCGTGGCGCTTCACCGACGACCGGCACGATGCCGACACCGTTCTTGCCGGTGCTCTCGGCGATGAGCTGCTCGAGCCAGGTGCCAAAGGACGCCCAGCGGTTGGAGCTGAGCAGGGTGAGCTTGTTGCGGCCGGATGTCGCCGCAGCGCCGATTGCCGCGCCGAGCGCGATGCCGGGGTGGTCCAGATCATGGACCGGGAGCACAGCCGCAGCTTCGTCGAGGAGATCGCCGACATCGATGCCCGCGCCCGCTGCCGGCACCAGGCCGAAGTACGAAAGCGCTGAGAAGCGGCCACCGATGTCGTGGCGGTTGGTGAAGACCTTCCAGACGCCGAGGTTGCGGGCGCGCGCCTCCAACGGGCTGCCGGGGTCGGTGATGACGATGAAGTCGTCGGCGTTACCGTCGTTGGCCTCCAGGAAATAATCAAAGAGCGTTGCCGTCTCGACCGTTGTGCCGGACTTGCTGGAGACGATGAAGAGTGTGCGCTCGGTTGCCATCGCCGCGCGCGCGCGTTCGATCGCGTCGGGATAGGTTGTGTCCAGCACGGTGAGCTGTGGGAAACCTTCGGCGGCGGGGAGGGTGTTGGCCATGACCTCCGGCGCGAGCGACGAGCCGCCCATGCCGAGCAGGACGAGCCGGTCATAGCCACGGCGGTTGACGTCCGTCGCGAGCGAGCTGAACTGTCGCGCCGCCGTTACGCGCTGCATCTCCGGCACTGTCTGTAGCCAGCCGAGGAGATTGTCGATCTCGCGCGCGACGTCAGCATCGTCGGACCAGAATTCCGCGCGCCCGTCCTGTAATGCCTCGACGACGCTCTCGCTTGCCAGCGATTCGAGCGCACTGTCGTATGCGCCAGCGAGGTCTGCGAGCTGTGAGCGTCGCTCGGCGCGAATCTCATCCTTGATGCGTGCCGTCTCGGTTTCAACGGACTCTGACAAGGAGTCGAACGAGTCGGCGAACTTCTCGACGCCTTCGTTAACGAGGACGTCGATCACATCGTCGTAGGCGCTTAGCGAAAAAAGTTCATTAATCGGCGGCGGCGCATCGCCCGTGGTAATATCATAACACTCTTCCCGGCTTCGAAGTTTATGGGCCTGAACATCGAGTCCCCCCACCAGGCGATCACCCGCTATCAGCGCGGCGATGCGGTGTAAAAACCCATAAGCAGCCTGTGGGTTATCGGGAGAAAAGAGGGTCTCGATAACAAACCAAACCCGGCAGTTTTTAATAGCCTCCAGCGATTCCGTCGGCCACAACGCCGCCCGCGACGGATTGAGCGTGGGCAGGTAGGGCGGGAAAAAATCCCCCCGCATCGCAAAGATGATGAAGGGCGCCGGGTAGTCCTGAATAGAGAGCTGCCGAAACCATTCGCATCCCGGAATGGAATCCATCATCGCAGCAAGTTGCGGATTATCCTGCGATGAATCGAACGGAAATTTCAGCGCCAGCCGCTCCAGCCCGGCGTTGGCATCCAGAGATTCCTCCCCACTCAGGTAAAAGGCAAAAGTGGCGGTAAACGGCCCGGCTTCGCGGAAGCTTTCGCGGTAGGTCATATGCTCAGAGGGCCGGGGGATCCCCGGCACAGGGCAAGTCTTTCATTCCGCCGCAGTCCCAAAAATAAAACAGCGGCCAAGGTCGTAACCAAGGCCGCCCGTATTTGCTGCCCCTATGAAGGGTTTGGCATAGGGGAAAAACCGCTCTTGGGGAAAATCCCGGTAAACTAGTCGCCGTGGGTGAAGATGCCTGGTCCCACCCGGATGATATCACCCTCAGAAAGCGTCCCGTTGGTTGGGTCGTAGCTCAGGTCGGCCATGTAGTTGGCGAGGTTGTCGCGGAAGATACCGAGCCCGCCCGTCCCCTCAATCGCGTGAATAACGGCACGCTCATTCACATCGCCCAGGCGCGATGGATTGTTACTATCGTTAAAGGTACTGAACGGGTTCGCGGCGTTGTCGCTCCCCTTGCCCGGGCCGCCGCCAATTTCGCTAAGAAGGTCGGTATCAGGCCCAACGCTGGTTAGAACATAGCCATTTTTCGTGTCCTTGGCATTGCGGTAGG
>JAUIIK010000151.1 GCA_030431755.1 Chloroflexia bacterium | reverse complement strand
TGCCACGAGGTTGAGCCGGAGTTCGTCAGGTGATAGGTACCGGGCGGCCGGGCGTCGATCAACGCGAGTATGGCTGCCGCAAGATCCGGCGCATAGGTTGGATTGCCGAACTGGTCGTCGACAACGGACAGCTCGTCGCGTTCGGACATTAGCCGTTTCATTGTGTTGACGAAGTTCCTACCGGCGCGATCGAACACCATCGCCGTGCGGACGATGTATGCGTCGCCCGCCGCCCGCGCTTCGCCTTCACCGGCTAGCTTCGACGCGCCGTAGACGCTGATGGGCTGCGGGGTGTCGAACTCGTGGTAGGCACCGGCCTTCGTGCCGTCGAAGACGAAGTTCGTCGATACGTAGACAAGCGTCGCTCCGACACGCGCCGCCGCTACCGCGATGTGGCGCGTGCCGAGGGCGTTGATTGCGAAGGCGTCATCCACGCGGCTCTCGCAGCCGTCAACGTCAGTCAGCGCGGCAGCATGGATCACCACGTCTGGGCGCACCGCCGCCAACCACGCGCGCGCTGCAGGCCAGTCCCGCACGTCAACCTCAGATGAGGTTGCCCCGATGAGCTCGCGGTGATCGTCGGTCTGGGCAAGAAGCGCGCGCCCGAGCTGCCCGGATGCGCCGGTAACGGCAATAGTGCGCGGCACAGCTAGATGATCAGCTTTCCATCGCCGGCGCTGGTGTGAATCTGGCCGTTGTAGAGCAGGATCGACCCTCGGACAAGCGAAAAGATGACCCGGCCTGGCCACCCGATGTCGCTGTAGGGGTCGTCGGCGTCCGGGTCGAATACGAACAGGTCGCCATCGGCTTCAACCTCGAAGCTGCCTTTCCGAGGGAAGATCCCGGCGGCGCGCGCGAAGTTCCCGGAGGTGACGGCGGCGATGCGTTCGAGAGTCATGGAGCGCTGGCGGTGACCCTCGTGATAGAGAAAGTGAATGACTGGCAGGTCGCTGTCAGGAGCAGCCTGAAAGTGAACGGGCTCGTCGCCGAGCAGCAGTTCCCAATCGCGCTCCACCAGCGCCGCCGCGTCACTCGCTTCGATTACCTGGAGGCCAGCGGGCACGGCTGTGGTGTAGTCCAGGCAAGCACGACTACCAGCGGGGTTCATCGCGATGGCGGTCGTCACGCCGCCACGTACGATGTCCAGCACATCTTCGGCAGCCGTCGCGCCGGGTTGGATGAGTCCGGGAAAGACGATGTGACCCGAGGCGTTAACTGTGCGCCAGACCTCGGCGTTGGGCTCATCGACGACCTTGCCGTTGTGGATCGTCAATGAGCCGACGGCCGGCGCGCCAGGTCCGACGAACCGGCCATTGGTGACACGAGAATCGAGCGGTGTCTCAGCCAATCTTGCGTGCCGCTAGCAGGCGATGTTGTAGTTGGAGCGGAACTCCGTAATCTCGCCGGTCTCGATGTTGAACGAGTGCCGCAGCACCCCGTCGAGCGACCCGCCGTAGATATGGATCGAACAGGACGGCTCAGGGGTAATGTTTTGGATCAGATGGAAGTCGTCGTCCGGCGGGACGAGGCCACTGACGTCGCCAGGTCGGTTGTAGGCGACGCCGATCTCCTTCATCTCGGCATAGTTCTCGCGTGAGCCGTCATCGACGCGGTGGTAACGACGTTCGAGCTCCATGCCCTTCCAGACGCCGACCAGCCCCCAGAGCATGTGATCGTGGACCGGCGTGCCGTAGTCGGGCCACCAGACCGTGGACACGACGGTCCAGCTATCGTCGGTCGCTTTGGCGAGCATGTAGTTTGCGATGCCACCCTCTTCAGCGATCTGGAACTTGGGGTCGAGCCAGCTCATATCAGAGAGTAGCTCCTCGAAGTGCGGCGTCGCCTCAGCGACGATGGCCGCGCCATCGACGGCGCCGTTGGTGTTCTGTCGAACGATGCGGTCGAGCGTGTTGGTAAACACGTCGAGCGCTCGGCTCGTGGTTTCGATTGCCATATCTGTAGCTCCTCGTGGTCTGGGCGAATGACGTCCTCCGGTATGCACAGGACGCTATCATCATCGTAGCATAGCGACTGTACATGACCGAACCGGGAGAGGTGAGACCATGCCAACGACGATATCGACGACTGAGCTACAGGAGCTGCGCGAGTCACGGCAGCCGCACGCGCTGATTGACGTGCGTGAGAAGGGTGAATTCGTGCAGCGGCACATTTTCCATGCCGTGCCGATTCCGCGTGGCCTGCTGGAAGTGCGACTGCCCACGCGCGTGCCGGACCCGGCGGTGCCGGTCATTCTCTACGATCAAGATGGACACCGGGCCGGGTTGGCGGCGCAGCGGCTGGAAGAACTCGGCTACAGCGACGTACGCCTACTCGATGGCGGCATCGACGCCTGGGAGGCTGCCGGCGGACGGACCGACTACGGGACGAATGTGCCTGGCAAGGACTTCGGCGAGAAGGTCTCCGTGCAGCGGAAGATCCCGTCGCTGACACCTGATGAGATCGTTGCCCGGCTGAGCCAGAATGAACGTCTCATCATCCTCGACTCACGGACGCGCGAGGAGTACGAACGCAACCACGTACCCGGAGCGTTCAGCACGCCTGGCGCGGAGCTGCCGCGGCGGATTCGCACGATCGTCGACGCGCCGGAGAATCAGGGCGCGACGATCGTCGTCAACTGCGCTGGGCGGACGCGCAGCATTCTCGGCGCGGATGTGCTGATTCGGATGGGACTCGAGAACGACGTCTTTGCTCTGGAGAACGGTACGATGGCCTGGTCGATGGCCGGACACGAACTGGAGTCTGGCGACGGGGCCGACATCGACGTGGCGAGCGCGCCGGCAGCGCAGCAGATCGTGCGCGAATTCGCCGACCGCGTTGCCGCGGAGGACGGCGTCGGGACGATTTCAGTTGCTGAATTCAAGAGCCTGAGCGACTCGAACACGCTGCACTATGCGCTCGATGTGCGCCTCCCGCACGAGTACGAGGCCGGTCACATTCCAGGAACGGTTTCGCTGCCCGGCGGCCAGGTTGCGCTGGCTGCCGACGAAGTCGTTGCCGTCAACCAGGCGCCGATTGTGCTGGTATCGGAGACCGGAGCGCGGGCAAAGATCTCCGGTTCCTACATGCGGCAGATCGGGTATCCAAATGTGCTGGCGCTCGACGGCGGCATCGCCGCTTGGCGCGACAATGGCGGCGTGATGGTCGCTGAGGAGCCCGCACCTGATGTCCCCGGGCTGGCAGACGCGATCGAATCGACCACGTCAATCGAGGCAGACGAGCTGGCGCAGCTGGTTGAGTCCGGCGACGTGCTTATCTGCGATGTCAAGGGGAGCGGCGACTACGCCCTCGAACACATTGCCGGCTCGCGCTGGACGCCACGAGGCGACATCGAACGCCGGATCGGTCAGTATGCCGAGACGAAGGACACACCGATCGTGCTCACTTGCAATGACGGCGTGCGGTCGGCGCTGGCTGCACAGACGCTACAGGCCGAGGGTTACACTGACGTTCGCTGGCTGGCCGGCGGCGTGGACGCCTGGATGCAGTCCGGACGGCCAGTGGTCGAGGGGCTGGATGGCGCGAACGTGTCTGTCCGCGAGGCGAAAGATGACGTCGAGATGATCGGCCGGGTTGGTCCGTTGGCACGCTCGCGGCAGGACATGATCGACTACCTCGAATGGGAAATCGAGCTCGGGCACAAGTACGAGACTGAGTAATCACAGGATAGGAGAGCGCGAGTGTTGCGACTTGGCGCGCACATGTCGGTTGCCGGCGGGCTTGAGAAAGCCTTCGAGCGGGCAGCTCAGGTTGAATCCGATGCGGTCCAGATCTTCACGTCGAACCAGCGACAGTGGAAGGGCCGCGAAGTTACAGACGAGATGGTCGCGGCCTTCACGGCAGCCCAGGGGGAGACGGACATCAAACCAGTGGTGTCGCACAACTCATACCTCGTCAACCTCGCGTCTCCAAAGGATGACCTGTGGGAGAAGTCAATCAACGGTCAGATCCAGGAGCTTGAGCGTTGCGAGAAGCTGGGCATTCCATTCGTCGTTGCTCACCCTGGCGCGCATACGGGTTCCGGCCGAGAGGCGGGGATCGAACGCATCGTTCAGGCTCTGGATCGCATCCACGGCGACTTGCCGGGCTACGAGGTCGTCACACTGCTGGAGACAACGGCCGGCCAGGGCACGACGATTGGCGGCCAGTTCGAGGATCTCGCGGCCATCATCTCGCAGGTCAAGGAACCGGAACGCGTCGGCGTCTGCCTCGACACCTGCCACATCTTCGTTGCCGGCTACGACATCCGCGATCCTGAGAGCTATGCGGAGACGATGGGGCAGTTCGACGAGCACGTCGGGATCGAGTGGCTCAAGGCGATGCACTTCAACGATTCAAAGGGTGAGCTCGGCTCGAACCGGGACCGGCACGACTACATCGGGCAGGGTGAGATTGGCGCGGAGGGCTTCCGCAGTTTCATGAATGATGAACGCCTGGACGGACTGCCGGCACTACTGGAGACTGATAAGAGCGAAGACCTGCACGAGGACCGAGAGGCGATCGAGCTCCTGCGCTCGCTCGTCGCCTGACGACTCTTCGCTTAGAGCCGGTTGAAGACGGCCAAACGGGGCTCGGTCATGTCCTCGATGGCGTAGCGCAGGCCTTCGCGGCTCAGACCCGAGTCCTTGACGCCGCCGTAGGGCATGTGGTCGATGCGGTAGGTGGGAATGTCATTGATGATGACCCCGCCTACCTCCAGCCGGTCCCAGGCGCGTAGCGCGTGCTCCAGCGACGCAGTGAAGACGCCCGCTTGAAGGCCGTAGACCGAGTCGTCGATGCGCCCCAGACCCTCGTCCCAATCGTCAAAGCTGAAGAGATTTACGATCGGGGCAAACGCCTCGCGGGCGCAGACCGCTGAGTCATCTGGCGCGTTCGTTATGACGGTTGGCAAGTAGAAGCGGCCGTTGGGCTCACCGCCCGTGAGGATGTTGGCTCCTGCGTCCCGGGCGCTTTCAACCCAACCATGAATTCGTGAGACGGCTTTGTCGTCGATCATCGGCCCCAGGGTTGTCTTGGGGTCGGCCGGGTCGCCCATGACGACTGATTTGGCTGCCGCGACAACCCGTTCAGCGAACGCGTCGAAGACGTCGCTGTGAATGTAGACCCGCTGTACCGAGATACAGACCTGGCCGGCGTAGGCGAACGCGCCAACGAGGACACGCTGGGCGGCGAAGTCCAGATCCGCATCCTTGTCGATTATCACGCCGGCGTTGCCGCCGAGTTCGAGAACGACCTTCTTGCGGCCGGCACGCGCTTTCATGTCCCAGCCGACATCGGGCGAGCCGGTAAAACTCAGCATCTTGTAGCGGTCATCCGTAACCAACGTATCCCCGAGCGTGCGGTCCATCGGCATGATCGATACCGCGCCAGCCGGCAGCCCCGCCTCCGCTACAAGCTCAGCGAATACGAGCATCGTGAGCGGGTCATAGCTTGGCGGCTTGAGGACGATTGTGTTGCCGGATGCAATCGCCGGGGCGACTTTGTGGAGCGCGAGGTTCAGCGGAAAGTTGAAGGGCGAGATACCGGCGATTGGTCCGATTGGTACACGGCGCGTCACGCCGAAGCGGCCCGCCGACGAGGCCATCAAGTCGAGCGGAATCTGCTCGCCATGAATGCGCTGGGCCTCTTCCGCAGCCACCCGCAGGGTAAAGACGCCGCGGTCGACCTCGACACCGGAGTCATTGATCGGCTTGCCCGCCTCGGCTGTCATCAACGCCGCAACCTCGTCGCGGCGCGCCTCAAGCGCTTTAGAGAGTTCGAAGAGGATGTTTGCGCGTTCGTAGGTCGGCATGCGCCGCATCTCTTCAAATGCAGCAATGGCGGCCTGGGTTGCGTCCTCGAGGTCGTTGGCGGTTGCGTACGAGGTCGTTCCGACGAGCTCGTCAGAGTAGGGGTTGCGAACTTCGAGCGCGTTGTCAGATGAACGCCACTCGCCAGCGCAGTAGAAGGGGTATTGCGATGTCATGCGGTTTTCCTATTCGTTGTGGCGTTATCGAATCGGCTCTAGGAGCTCCACCAGTCGTCGGTCTGCGAGCCGATTTGAGCCAGCTCGGTCTTTGTGAAGATGAGTCCGGCGCGGTCCTGGACGGCCAGCTCGTATTCCTTGCTCATCGCGATCGCATCGACCGGACAGACCTGAGCGCACATGCCGCAGTTGAGACAGCGCCCGGCGCGGAGGATGAACTCTCCGAGTTCGCGGTCGCCTTCCTCTGAGGGCACGACGTGCATTTCCAGGCACGATGTCGGGCAGATGCGCGCGCACAGGCCGCAGGCAACGCAGAGCGCCTCGCCCGTCTGCGGGTCGCTTCGCAATGCTGGCAGGCCGCGAAAACGATTCGACATGTCGCGCTTGACATCCGGGTACTCGATAGTTACCGGATCGCGCGTGAGGCGCTTGAGCGTGACGGCAAATCCTTTGAAATCGTCAAAGACCATGATGCTAGGAGACCTCCATCGATCTGATCAGTCGGCGCTTGTCTGCACGGCGTCCGCATCGAGTCGACCGTTCGGCGCGAGCCGGACGCTTCCGGTATCGCCGAAGCTTGTCGCGGGCCACTGGATACCGGCGCGTTCGAGTCGCGGATAGGTGATCGCCGCATAGTCGTCGACGACGGCTGCGAGCGCGTCAAAGAGCGCGGCTGGGTTGTGAACTGGGAGCTCATAGCCCAGGCGTGACGCGATCTCGGCTAGATGGACACGTGTCGCCTGGCTGTCACCGGGCGGGCGCACGACGTCGCGATTGCGTTGCACGGTGCGGTCCAGGTTGGTCATTGTGCCGTCGACTTCGAGATACATCGCCGTTGGGAGGACCACGTCGGCTAGCTCGGTTAGCTCGCTCGGGAAGCAATCCTCGACGACGAGGAAGTCAAGCTCGTCAAACGCGTCGAGCAAGTCGTCATCGAAGCGCCGGCTCCAGATCTGACTGGGACCGTCACTGAAGTAGCCTTGCCCACCCGCCGAGAAATAGTCGTCCTTGACCGAGCCGCGGTGGTGCGATTGGGCCGAGATGTAGAGCGCTCTGACGCGGCCGGCGCGAATTGCCTCGGGCAGGTCGGCGATGCCTATACCGGGCGCGACCGGGATGGTGACATCGACGCTGTCGCCATTCATTGCTAGCCCTGCCGGATTAAACAGCTCCGACCAGGATTGCTCAAGCGCGCTGCGACCGCCGGCGTCGTCGACGCGAATCTGGCCGGGCAGCAACGCCGGGTGGCATCCCGTGTCGAGCGAGCCCTGCATATTGGCGGCGTTGCGCAGCGCAAGGATCCCGCCGCCGGGCTTGCCGATTGTGTCAAAGCTCACGGCCAGGTGATGGGCCGTGTCCGCGAGTGCGCTGGCCGCACGACCGTCGACGCGCTCATCGAGTGCGTACCAGATCGCGGCGGAGCCGTTGCTCTCATCGCTTGCGCCAGAGGCGAACAGCGCCGCGCACTTGTCGAGCAGAGCGCGGTCGATGCCGTGGCGCGCGACGATGTCGTCGACATCGCAGTCTGCGAACCAGGCTGTCGCGGCTCCGTCCGGTAAGGCGGCTTTCGGGCTGGCCAACGCGGCGAGCGCTTGCAACGCATCGGACTCTCCTCCGGGAGCGACTTGGATCCAGTGATCGGAGCGCTCGGCCAGCGGCGAGCGGTCTGGCGAGATGACGATCATCGTGGTCTCGCGGTAGCGCATGGCCCAGTAGAGCCAGTACGAGGCAATCGGCGCGACCTTGGCAGGATCTGGGCCGGCGTAGATGGCCACGGCCGAGTCCGTCATCATCTCCTGCATCCCGGCCGGATTTGCGATGAGTCCGAGCGTTTGCTGGAAGGCCGCATCGACATCCGCCTGACGCGCAGGCATGAGCCGGTCGATGTTGTTGGACTGCATGACGACGCGCGAGAAGAGCTGCGCGACGTAGTTGTCCTCGTTGGGGTTGTCGGGCGTCGTGAGCAATGCGAACTCGGAGCCCATGAAGCGCTCGAAGCCGCGCGCGGCGGCATCCCAGGCACTCTCCAACGGGACATCGCCAATCGCGCCGGCGTCCCGGACCCGTGCGTTCCAGAGCCGGGTGGGATCCTGGACATGCTCGTGGCCCCAGCGGCCAAGCTCGCAGGTATAGCCGAAGTTGACTCCGCGCTCCCACAGGTGGGTGGTCCGGCGGACGATGCCGCGGTTGTACTCGGCATTGATCGTGCAGCCGACGTCGCACATGCCGCAGATCGTCTCGACCGAATCCATCTCCCACGGGTGGTGTCCGAAGTGCCGGTCCGTCAGCGCGCCGACCGGGCAGACGGCAATACACATGCCGCAGTTAGTACAGGTTGTGTCGGCCAGGTCCTGGCCATACGCGGGCGTAATCTCGGCCTCAAGGCCGCGGTTCGAGACCTCGATTGCAGTGACACCGGTCATCTCGTGGCAGACGCGGGTGCAGCGGGCACAGATGATGCAGCGATCCCACTTGTAGTCGATGAAGTCACTGTGGTGGACATAAGGCTGGGCGAGCTTCGGCCGACGATACGGGTTGTTCTCAACGTTGTGGAGGTAGGTGTTGTCCTGCAGGTAGCACTCGCCAGACTTGTCGCAAGTGGGGCAGTCGAGGGCATGGTCGATGAGGTACATCTGCAAAATGAACTGGCGTGCTTCGACCACCCGCTCGGATTGGGTCAGCACCTCCATGCCATCGCGAACGGGCGTCGCGCAGGACTCGATCAGGCCGCCACGCTGGCCGAGGATTTCCACGGTGCAGAGGCGGCACGAGCCCCAGGGGCGGAGCAGTGGCTGGAAGCAGAGATTGGGCACCTCGATGCCTGCTGCCTCGGCTGCTTGCAAGATATAGGTTCCGGCTGGGACAGTGACGTCCATGCCGTCGATTGTCAGCGTTACTAGCTGTGTCTCTGTGGTCGCAACCATCTGCCGACCGACGCCCCTCTCCGCTCCCGGTACGCACTCCTTCCGATTCTACCGTTGACGGTTGGAATCTGTCGCGTCCGGCAAGTTGGTGAGTGCGCGCGTGCTACACTTTCGCCCGAAATCAGACTGACCGATTGCCGGTGAGAATGTTGGAATTTCAGACAGTCATAGGCCTCGAAGTCCACGCCCAGGTGCTGACGAAATCGAAGATGTTCAGCGCCTGCCCCGTGCCCGATTCGTCATCCACGCCGAATTCGACCGTCGATCCCGTTTCGCTCGGACTGCCTGGCACATTGCCAACGGTCAACCGCAGCGCGGTTGAGAAGACGATCATGACTGGCCTGGCGCTCGGGAGCGAGATCCCCGAGGCGACCAGATTCGACCGTAAGAACTACATGTACCCGGACCTGATGAAGGGCTATCAGATCTCGCAATACGATCTGCCTCTCGCCGTCGGCGGAACACTCAAGTTCGAGCACGATGGCGAGGTCCGCACGGTTGGCATCACCCGTGTCCACCTCGAAGAGGACACGGCTCGGCTAACGCATGTTGACGATGGCAACGGCACGCACAGCCTTGTAGACGTCAATCGCGGCGGCGTGCCGCTGATGGAGATCGTCTCGGACCCAGACATGACGTCGCCTGCGGAAGCTCGCGCGTACCTCATCACGCTACGGCAGATACTGCGCTACATCGGCGCATCAACCGGCAACATGGATGAAGGCGCATTCCGGGTTGACGCCAACGTCTCGATCCGTTCGACCGACGGCGCATTTATCGGCCCAAAGGTCGAGGTCAAGAACATGAATTCCTTTCGGTCCGTCGAGCGAGCGCTTGAGTTCGAGGTCAAGCGACAACGCCAGGCGGTGGCCGATGGCGAAGAGCTTGTCCAGGAGACGCGCGGCTGGGTCGAGGACCGGCAGGTGACCGTGTCGCAGCGGACGAAGGAGTATGCGGAGGATTACCGCTATTTCCCGGAGCCTGATCTACCGCCGCTTGTCGTCGACTCCGTGTGGGTGGCGTCGATCAATGAAGCTATGGCGGAATTGCCGGCCAAGCGCCGCCAGCGCTTTGTCGATGACTACGGCCTGGCGTCCGACGATGCCGCCATTCTCACCGAAGAACCGGACGTGGCCGACTACTACGAGGATGTCGTGCGGCACGCCAATGGTGAAGCAGAAGAGGCCGCCAAGTGGGTAACGGGCGAGGTCTTTGCACTCGCTCGGACACGCGGCGGGATTCGTGACGCGGGGATTGATCCCAATCACGTCGCGGAGCTGATCACCCTGGTCGGAAGCGGCGAGATCACGCTGCGGACGGCCAAGGAGGTCTTCGCGACTGCTGCGGAAGCCGGGAAAGCGCCGCGCGAGATCGTTGCAGAGCAGGGCTTAGGTCAGGTCAGCGACGCCGACTTGATCTCCAAAGTGGCCCAGGAGGTTGTCGCTGAGAATCCGGACGCGGTGAATGACTACCGGGCCGGCAAGAAGCAGGTCGTCGGTTTTCTGATTGGTCAATCCATGAGGAAGCTGCGCGGAGCTGGCAACCCGGATATCGTACGCACGGAACTTATCAGGACGTTGGAACAAGAGAGCGAGTAGGCGAGCGGGTCGGTTTCCGGCCCGCTCATCTTATTGGGAAGGAACATCCGCCACATGAGTCTCGCGACACATGCGCCAGCACATGAAAAGAGCCTGTTCGACGTTGCCGTAGAGCAGTTCGACATCGCGGCCAACGTGATCGATCTGAGCGATGACTCGCGCGGCATCCTCTCCCACTGCAACCGGGAAACGATCGTCAACTTCCCGGTCGAGATGGACGACGGATCGGTTGAGATGTTCGCGGGCTTCCGCGTCCACCACAATAGCGGCCCTGGGCCGACCAAGGGCGGTATCCGCTTCCACCAGGACGTGACACTTGAAGAGGTCAAGGCGCTCGCGATGTGGATGACCTGGAAGTGTGCCGTGGTGGGCCTCCCGTATGGCGGCGCAAAGGGCGGCGTCAAGGTCAATCCGAAGCTGCTGTCGAGCAACGAGCTACAGAATCTCACGCGGCGCTACACGACCGAGATCTCTGACCTGATTGGGCCGAACCGCGATATCCCAGCGCCGGACGTCAACACCAACCCGCAGATCATGGCCTGGCTGATGGATACCTACTCGATGCACCACGGCTACTCGATCCCCGGCGTCGTGACGGGCAAGCCGATCATGCTGGGCGGCTCCGCCGGCCGCAACGAGGCCACGGGCCGGGGGTGTGTCTTCGCGATCGAGGATGCCGCACCGGTGGTCGGCCTTGACTTGAGCAAGGCGTCGGTCGTTGTCCAGGGATTTGGCAACGCCGGTTCGGTAGCCGCGCGCTTGCTGCATGAGATGGGCGTGTCGGTTGTTGGCGTCAGCG
>JAUIIK010000150.1 GCA_030431755.1 Chloroflexia bacterium | reverse complement strand
TGTCGCCGGTCGGGCCAGTCACACCCTGGATGCCCTGAATGCCCTGCGGTCCAGTTGGGCCGGTCGGACCAGTGCCGAGCGGGCCGGTCGGGCCGGTGTCGCCCGTAATACCCTGATTGCCCATCGGACCGGTCGGTCCAGTCGGACCAGTCGCCCCGTCAGGACCGGTGACGCCAGGATCGCCCTGCGTGCCCATCGGGCCAGTCGGGCCGGTGCCGAACGGGCCGGTCGGACCTGTCGGGCCGGTGGTGCCAGGATCGCCCTGCGTACCCATCGGGCCAGTCGGGCCGGTGCCAAGCGGGCCGGTTGCGCCGGTGGGCCCGATCGGGCCGGTTGCGCCGCCGCCGTTGACCTGGAGCGCCAGCTCGTATGATTCACAGGTGCCGGTGCGGCTATAGCGCACTTCACCGGTGTAGATATTCGCGCAGAGCACGAATGGACCGCTCACCTGTTCAAGCGAGCGGCCTTCGCTATCGCCGGACTGACTCCCCGCAGTCTGGCCAAGGCCGGTCTGGGAGCTGCCAGGCAGAATAAATGCGGCTGCCGATGCAACCGCTCCACCTATCGCCCCTTTAATAATCCCGCGTCGCGATTTCGAGGATCGTAGAGCCTCGTCGCCAATGTCCCGCATGTCTTTTTTGTCCAAAGGACCCCCTGTCGATCAGCGCATGCACACTGAGCGGCCATTCCGCACATACTTATACTAGCGAACGAATCAATGATCTGCAACTACCGTGATGTAGCCGGATTCTCCCGAATATCCCGATCCAGCCGGGCTAGTCAGCCGCGACGGCGGGCCGGGCAGCCGCGCCGCGCTCGGTGAACTCAGCCATATCTTCGTCTGGGCCAACAAGCAATAATTCATCATTGTGCTCGATGATCTCTCGGTAGTTGGGAACCGTGATGATGCGCTGGCCACGTTTGATCAGGAGTAGATTCAAGTTATAGTGTTGCTCAAGATCAAGTTCCGAGAGTGATTTTCCGACGAAGTGTGCTGGAGCGGTGAGCTTGGCGACACCCGCGTTCTGCGATAGTGAGATGTAGTCGCTGATATGGCGCACGGCCAGCGAGTGGGCCAGGCGGCTGCCGGCGTCGCGCTCCGGGAAGATGATGCGGTCGGCGCCGATGCGCTTCAGCAGCTCGCCATGCAGCTCGCTCTTGGCCTTCGAGACGACCCACGGCACTTCGAGCCGCTTGAGCAGGAGCGTCGTCATGACGCTGGCTTCGAGGTTCGAGCCCTGGGCGACGATGCCGACATCCGACTGGTCGACCTGGAGTGAGCGCAGCAGCTCCTCGTCGGTTCCGTCGCCTTCCGCGGCAAGCGCAACGAATGGCGCGACCTCGTTGATGCTCTTCTCATCAACATCGATGGCCGTGACTTCGTAGCCAAGGTCGTTGAGGGTATGGGCTGTGCTGCGGCCAAAGCGCCCAAGCCCGATGATCGCGACGCGCTGCGGGCGCCAGACTTCTCGTCCGTTTCTGGAATGTGCCATGCCTGCGCCCTCTTCCGGTTATCGCGGCGGGAGTACCAGCCTGTATTGTATCGAGTCGGCAGCCGGGTACGGAAAGGCCGGGCAGCTATTGCCTGCCCGGCCTCGGAGGAGCGTCTATTGCGTCGTGGAGCGCGGCCTACGGCACCGGGGCGGTGGTGACGAGGCCGTGGGTCATCGCGTAAATGGCGGCCTGGGTGCGGTCCTTGACATCCAGCTTCTGGAAGAGGATCGACAGCCGGTTCTTGACCGTGCTCTCGGCCAGCCCAAGCTCGGCGGCGATCTCCTTGTTCGAGAGGCCGTTGGCGACGAGCTGGAGCAGAGAGATCTCGCGCTCGGTCAGCCCGGCGATATTGTTGTAGCCATCGACGTCGGAGAGACGGCGGAACTCGTTGAGCACCTTCGTCGCCAGCTCCGGATCGACGACGGACTCGCCGCGCGAAACAGCGCGGATGGCGTCGACGACCTTGCCCGACTCGATGTTCTTCAGCAGGTAGCCGTCGGCCCCGGCGCGAATCGCCCGGATGACCTGGCTATCCTCAGCGAACATCGTTAGCACGATGATGCCGAGGCTCGGGTACTTGTCACGCAGAATCTGCGTGGCGGCGATGCCGTCAATGGCCGGCATCGAAATATCCATAACTACCACGTCCGGACGTTCGTCCTCGACGAGCTGCTCAACCTGCGAGCCATCGCTGGCCTCGCCAACGATTCTAATATCTTGCTCTGTCTCCAGGAGATGTCTGAGTGCCTGCCGAAACAGCACATGGTCATCAACGAGCAGAACGGAAATGCCACGACGCATAGAAGACCCCGCCTCATCATTAGACGTCCACAGTTCTTCGGACCGCCGTAGATCAAAGTGCTACCCGGTACGGGCCGAAGGTATCTCCATTCTAAAGTCCAGTCCGCCTTGCTACGACGTACCAAAAGTCACGATAGAGCGACCGCGCAGGTACTGGGGTGCTACCACCAGGCATAGGGCCAGAGGGCTAGTGCGACCTATAATCGAGCCAGCCGGGCCGGTGAGCGGCCGCCCGGTTCGGGGCGAAGGGGTGTTATTCGACCGTGTTCCTCGTGCTGCAACGCTTGCGCCTCCAACGGCGCCAGGCAATTTCCCCGGACGACAGCGACGGGGCGCTGATCGAGCGTGCCCGCGAAGGGAATCTGGAAGCCTACAACCTGCTCGTCGACCGCTACCGCGACGCCGTCTACCGCGTCGCGCTCCGCTACATGCGCCGGCCCGATCTCGCCGACGACGTAACCCAGGATGCCTTCCTGCGCGCCTATGACGCGCTCGACAGCTTCCGCAACGAGGACGGTTACGGCTTCAAGTCCTGGCTGCTCCGCATCGCCTCGAACCGCGCGCTCGATGTGCTGCGCTACGAGGGCCGCCGGCCGGCCAGCTCGCTCGACGCGGCGCTCGATTCCGAGGAATCCAACTGGGAGCCGGCGGAGTCGAACACCGAGCATCCGGTCGAGCTGGCCGAACAGGCGGCGTTGCGGCGGCACCTCGAAGCGGCGTTGGGCGACCTGCCGGAGGATCAGCGGCTGGCGGTCATCCTCTTCGATGTCGAGGGCTATAGCTACGAGGAGATCGCCGACATCGCGGGCGTCGCCGTCGGCACGGTCAAGTCGCGTTTGCACCGGGGCCGGGGCCGTCTGCGAGACATTTTGAATGAAGATGAAACAGGTCGGGAACATTTGGGACGGCTGGCGCGTCTATAGACCAGCGATGATGAGCGCCGCTCCACTTTGGACCGGCAAATCGGCCGCTCAACGGAGAGCGCCCGACCAGTATGGAGGCCAATGTCGATGAGCGAGGATCGTCGACACAATCGAGAAGCGGCAGACGCCCGCACGCTGGCCGAGTTGATCTCGGCCTACCTCGACGACCCCGAGTACCTCTCGGCTGAGGAGCTGGCAAACGTCGAGCGGCTTGTGGCGGAAGATGACGAGGCGCGCCGGATACACGCCGAGCTGCGCGTCATCAGCCAGGCCCTGACGGAGCTTGAGCCGATCCCCGCGCCGCGCGATTATCATCTCACCGCCGAGATGGTCGGCGCGCCGGAACCGGTGCAGCTACAGGCACGTCGCGATGGGTCGCCGGCCTGGTATGCCCGGCACGCCGACACGGTCCGCTGGGCCACCGCTGCCGCGGCTGTGATCTTCGTCTTTGTCCTCGGCGCGGACCTGATCCTCAATGGTGTGCTATCGGACCCGGCCACAACCGGCGACTCGGTACAGACCAACCAGGCCGACACGATGGTCCGGGAAGCCGATGACGCTGACGACGGCGATGCTGCCGCGGATGACAGCGCAATGGACGAGGAAGCCGGCGGCGATGCCGGCGCGGGCGAGGACGCCCCACCGGTCGTGACGCCGGAAGTCGCGGAAGACGGCGCAAGTGGCGGCCAGGAAGCCGAAGAGTCGGCGGACGACCCCGAAGCTGCCGCGCTGGCGCCCGAAGCCGAAGATGGCGAGGACCAGGGCGCGAACAATGACGATGCCGCCGCCGCGACTGCGGAAGCGCTGAGTGAAGAACCAGCGACGGATGAAGCCTCGGGCAACACCGACATGTTCGCCTTCGACGCCGATGAATCCGCAGCGGACGAAAGCTCGTCCGACCGCAGGCTCTGGCGCATTGCGGAGTTCGGCCTGGTTGTCGTCCTTGGATTGCTCATCACCGCGATGGTCGTCTTGCCGCGCCTGGGCCGGAACAATGCCCGCGCCGCGAGCGACTAGGCAGGTTGATTGACGAAGGTTTAGCGAGAGAGGTTGAGCAGCATGACAAAACGATGGATAGGCAGCGCTCTGGCCCTGGCATTGATCGTGGCCGCCGGCGCATTTGCCGCCCTGGCATTCAGTGGCAACGACCAGAACGCCGCCGCCCAGACAGACGAAGGCCAGACCGAACGCACGGTCGGCGTCTCCGGACAGGGACAGGTTAGCGTCGAGCCGGACACCGGCTATTTCACCGTCGGGGTCGAAGTGACGGCCGAAACGGCGGAAGCAGCGCTGGAAGAATCGAATGCGACAGTCGACGCGGTGACGGCGGCGCTGATTGACTCTGGCATCGCCGAAGATGACGTCACACTCGGCTACTTCTCGATCTGGCCCGAGTACAACTACCGCGACGAGACGCCGGAGCTGACCGGCTTCCGGGTCAGCCACCAGCTCTCGGTGACGGTCCGCGACATCGAGCAGACCGGCTCGGCGCTGTCGACGGCCGTTGGCGCGGGGGCGAACGTTGTCAATAGCGTCTCCTTCGGCGTCGAAGACCCGACGGCGGCGCTGGATGCGGCTCGCGAGAACGCCTTCGAGAACGCCCAGCATAAGGCTGAGGAGCTGGCCCGGCTCTCGAACGGCAGCCTGGGCGCGATCGTCACGATTTCCGAGAACTCACACTCCTCGGTGCCGGTTGAGCGCTACGGCTTCGAAGGCGGCGACTCGGCAGTCGACGAAGCGGTTGCCGCGGTGCCGATCAACCCTGGCGAATCGACCTTCACCGTCAACGTCCAGGTTGTCTGGGAGCTGAACTAACCGTTCCAGAGCAACATAGGGATCTTGAACGCGGCGTCACCCGAGGGTGGCGCCGTTTCTTGCTGCCCGCTATCCGGCACACCGCATCGTGCAAAATATGAATACTCAATCGTTCCGGGCAGCTTACGGGAGCAGCCTGGCTAGAGAGGCGGCGCACCCGGCTATGGAGATCGTTGATGCCATCGGGAACATACTGGGAACGGGGGAAGGGACCTTCGAGCTCAGCACAGGACAAGTGTTGCTGCGCGGCGTCATTGTCTACATCGCCGCTATCGCCCTGCTCCGGATCGGCGACAAGCGTTTTCTCGGTAAGAACACAGCCTTCGACGTAATCCTCGGCATCGTGCTCGGCTCGGTGATGAGCCGCGCCATTACCGGCAATAGCGCCTTCGTCCCCACGCTCGTCGTTTCAGCGCTGCTGATCAGTCTCCACTGGCTCTTCGCCTATCTCACCTATCAGACCGATAACCTCGGAGAGTGGGTCAAGGGCGTGCCGCGCCAGCTAATCAAAGATGGTGAGCCGCAAGTCGCCGCGCTACGCAACAGCCACATCACCAGGAGCGATCTGATCCAGTCGCTACGCACGTCCGAGGGAACCGCAGATCTGGCAACCGTCGACCAGGCATTCCTGGAGCGAGCCGGGGACATCAGCTTCGTGATGAAACCGACTGAGCCGCATGTGGTCGAGATCGAGGTCATCGACGGCGTACAAACGATCCGTATCGAGTGGCGCTAGTTAACACAGAAGACGAGAGGGATAGACATTATGACCGAAGCAGGACAACGCAAGATCACCGTCTCCGGACGCGGCCAGGTGAGCGCGCCGCCGGACCTCGGCCATCTGCGCCTCGGGGTGCGGGTGACGAACCGCGACCCCGAGTGGGCACTACGCACATCAACAGAACGCATCGGCGCCGTGCAAGAGGCGCTCAAAGACGCCGGGGTTGCGGAGGACGACATCACGCTCGGGTGGTTTTCGATTACGACGGTCCACGATCATGTCGACGGCCGGCGCACCTTTCGTGGCTACCAAGTGAGTCATGATCTCTCGGTCACCGTCCGCGACATTCAGCGGACTGGGGAGCTGCTCTCATTGGCTGTCCACTCCGGCGCGGACGATGTGCGTGGGGTTTCGTTCAGCGTCGAGGATCCGAGTCCCTGGATCGACCGGGCCCGCGAACGCGCCTTCGAGAATGCGCGCCACAAGGCCAACGAGCTTGCGCGGCTCTCCGGCACTGAACTCGCCGCGGTCGTCTCGATACGCGAGACAACATACGAGCCGGTCGAGATCGAGCGCCACGAGTTCCGGGCCATGGCCGCCGCGCCCATGTCGCTGTCGGAGCGTCCGCCGGATGTGCCGGTCAATCCCGGCGACGCCGAATTCTCTGTCCAAGTCGAAGTGGTCTGGGAGATCGCGGCGTAGAGACGCGCGCGATGATGAGGTTTGGTCGGAGCGGATGCCGAGGGTGGAGGTGACGCTAGCATCTGATCCTGATCGGAAGAGCGCAGTGCGGCAATTTGTCCCGCGCCGGTTATGGATCGCAAGGAGCCGGCGCGGCGTCGAAGTGGGTGCGCTTCGGCTCAAGGGATGAGCACAAGTTGCCTCATCCGCCTCCGACCAACCACCCCTATACTGCTCCGGTAGCGCCCCGGACGCACATACCTCGCAGGTCCTCCCGGATACAATCGCAGGCACATCTCGGTCTATGGGAACCTGCCGGGCTGCGTTGTGCCCGGCAATCTATCTGCCGGAACAGGCCGGTCTATTGGCATACCACTGCCCGCAACTACCCTTGCCAGAGAGATTGATTCACCCGCGACAACGCCACACTGCAACCGGGGTGAGTCGATCACACCAGCGAACCGGCCTGGAGCAACACGACCAGCCGGGACGGACGCGAGACGGTGGGGGACAATGGCTGAGGCTACCCATGTCGGGCAACCGGGCCAACAGGAGAGACACGACGCGCAGCGCTTGCCAGGCGCCCGGCCACGCTTGTGGCGCAATCTGGCTACCGCGCGAACGACGACCACAACGACGCTGGCGCTCTTCGCCGGCTTTCTCCTGCTACGCCTGCCATTCCGCAGCAGCTACCCGGTGAACTGGGATTCGGTTCAGTTCGGACTCGGCCTGCAGCGCTTCGATGTCGAACACCACCAACCACACCCGCCCGGCTACGTGGGCTATATCGCGCTCGGAAAGCTCATCAACTTCGTCGTCCATGACCCGATCGCGACGCTGACACTGATGGCGATCGTGGCCGGGGCTATCGCGCCTGCGATGTTCTATCTGCTAGCACGCCGCTTTCTCCCGGAGAAGATGGCGCTCGTGGCGGCCGTCACCTTCGGCGCATCGACGCTCGTCTGGTACTACAGCGAGGTCGCGCTGACCTATATCGTCGAGCTGGCGATCCTGCTGCCGTTCTTACTGTTCATCCATCGCGCGCTGAGCAATCCGGGCTGTGGTCGTGATCTGCTCTACGCCAGCCTGTTGCTTGCGGCCGTCGGATCGTTTCGCCAGACGGCGTTGGCGTTGATGCTGCCGCTCTGGCTCTACGCGCTCTGGCGGCATGACTGGCGCGACCGGCTCACGGCCGGGGGCGTGTTAGCGGGAGCCTCGGCGCTTTGGCTCGGGCCGCTGCTCTGGCTCTCGGGCGGCCTGGCCAACTACATCCGGCTCTCCCGCGAGCTCGCCGAGATCACCGGTGGCAATACGTCGGTGCTGAGCATGAACCCGGCTGGCCCGGCGAAGAATGCGGGCTTTGTCATGGCCGGCCTGATCGTCGGCGTCAACGTCGTCGCGATCCTCCTGCTTGCCGGAAGCCCGGCCATCATCCGCTGGCTGCGGGCTCGGCCGCTACATGATTCACTCTTCTTCGCGCTCTGGGCGGTCCCGGCGCTGGCGGTCTACCTGCTGGGCCACACCGGCCAGGTTGGCTATGTCCTGATGCTGTTGCCGATCCCGTTCCTCGGGCTGGGCGTTGCGCTGCCCTATATCGCCAACCTCTTGCACCAGCTCACGCCGCGTATCACGCCGCGCCGGGCCAGCTATGGCATTATCGCCGTGATCCTGGCCGTCAATGCCTCCGGGTTGTTCGCCCTGCCGCCCGCAATGAGCATGGCCAAACCGGCATCGGTGCCACTCGACGTGCGGCAGTTCGATCTGCGCGGTAGCGACGCCCACTGGCGGGAGATGGAAGCGGGCATCAAGAACTATCCGCCCGACAGCAGCGCCGTCCTGACGACCATCGGCGGGCCCCGCGTCAGCGGCAGCTACCGGCACCTCAGCTACCTGCTACCCGAATATCATGTCTACGGCCTGGGCCGGTCGCTGGAGAACGGCACGTTCGGGCCGCTCTTTTACGCCCACCAGGGCCAGAACGACTATGAGATCGAGGGGATGCAGGTCGTCGACCAGCGTATCGAGCTGCCGCTGGATGTCCGTTACGTCATCATCCCCGATGCCGAGATCGTCGACCGGCTCGAAGCGGCGCTCGACGGCGAGACGGCCTGGATCGACCAACGCGGCGAGATGACGGTGATCGTTGTCGAGCCGGAGACGACGGTCGTCTTCTCCATCGGCGGCGAGATCATCACCCTCTCAACCTGCGGCGAGGAATTCTGCGGGCCGTCGCCCGGCCGCGCTGACTGATACCCTCGGCCCACGCCGTCAGCTGTCGACGGTCATACGCGGGTAGATGTAGATGGAGATAACGTCGAGCTCGACGCGCTCCTGCGCGGTGTAAGCCACTAGCCAGATGTCGTCGATAGCCGCAGGGTCGGGCGCGAAGCCGACGTAGATGCCAACCTGGTTGTAGCCCGGCCGGGTGAGGCCGGCGATGGAATCATGCAGGTAGTACCAGCGGTCGTCGATCCGGACCGACACGGTTGCCAGACCATCATGGACCGGATTCTCGAACTCGATGTAGACATACTCGCTCAAATCCACGCCATGCTGATCCAGCGCCTCTTCGGCTGCCAGCGCAATGAAATCGGGGTCGTGGGCCGGGTCGGCGAACCACTCAAAGTGGGGCAGTGGCACGCGGAACTCGAAATCCCGGCTCAGCTCCAGCTCGTTTGGAAAGACGGGGCGGAAGTTGTGGTTGGCGCTGGCGACGGTGAAGATCGGGCGCACCTCGGCCGGAAAATCGAACGCCGTCAGGGTGTGGCGCGGCGCCTGGTAGTAGGCGCTGGTGACCTCGTCGTCGATGATCGTCAGGCGGTAGATCAGCTCGCGGTCGATGGGCTGGCCGAAGAGCCCGAGCCGCTTCTTGATCAGCGTGCCGCCATTCTCATCGGTGCTGAAGTAGAAGTACTGGATCGTCGAGACGGTGATCTCCTCGCCAATCGTCTGAGAGGCGAGGTAGTAGACACCGATGAAGGTGTCGTCGCGACCGGGATACTCGCCCGGCTCCGCCATGATGATCGGCGCATAGCGGTAGACCAGACGGTCCAATGGCGAGAGGTTGTCATTCTCGGCCAGCAAGTCCAGGTGCTCGACGGTCGTGAAGTTCTCATCGGCGATACGGGCCAAGGCCTGGTTCGAGTCACCGAAGGGCCGCACGATGACATCCGAAAGCGGTATCTCGACCTTGTGACCCAGCGCCAGCGGCCGGATGATCATCAGAAGCCCGAGCGCCGCCAGCATGAAGCTCGACATAACAGAGGCAGAAAGCACCCGCCGCGCCGCCGTCCTCGGCTGCGCCACAAGCTGCGGGAGCGTGCGTGCTGTTGTCGTTCGACTCCGGGTAGCCATATCCATCTACATGCGTATGCCATCGCGGCCGGTCCAACCGGACAAGCCTCAACCACCCCCTAACCGTACCCGCCAACCCCCTCCCCGAAACCGACCCAGCCCCATTCCACGTCACGTTTCGCGGCACAGGCCGCGGATTCCGACACCGGGATGTTTGCATTAGTGAGTCCGTACAAGTACGCGGCAACCAGACGCATCGCATCCGCTTGACGATGGCCGACATCTGGCAAGACTACGATCCGGATGCTGTTCATGCTGTTATGCGCGTTGTCGCAGAAAGCGCCGAGAACACCTACAGCGTTTGATCCCGCAGAGCTAGACGATCTGCTCGCCGATATCCAAGCAGCCAGAGACCAGGACAGTCCCGGACGACCAGTGCGGCCTTAGCGATGCCCTATCTCTTCGACTCCAACGCCCTGCTCCACTACATCAACGGCGTGCCTCGGGCTCGTGAATTGATAACTCGCCCTGCGTCGTCTGGAGTATCTATCAGCACGATCGCCCATCTGGAGGTGCTTGATGGAATACCCGCGAGTCCGGATCCCGATGTTGCCAAGGAGAGGTTCGACCGTCTGCTTACCTCCGTCCGCTCATCGGATTCGAGAGGGCGGAAGCGAAGCGGTGCGTTGAGATACGACGGCAACTTCGGCGAGAGGCTCGGGAGGTGCATGGCTGTCATGAGGCTGAAGACTGCGTCAGCGATTGATACTCGCGGCACTGGGCCCGCTACAATACACTCAGTTGCAGAATCATTGATGGTTCGATTGCAGAGCGGGCCAAGCGACATCGTAGGGATGGGGCTTGTCCCCATCCGCGTACGTACGCATGTGCCTTACCGGATGGGGACAAGCCCCATCCCTACAAGATCAGGGAATCTTTGGTACGCGGACCCTTCGATGTCTTCGACAGACGGTCTAGGGTCTACAGGTTTGTCGACAGAGGTAGTGTAAATGCGCCAGCATCTTCCACGCTGATTATCAAGATAGAAGGCCAACGCGGCTAGCACGATCATTAGAGTCCCGACGCCGACTCGTGACATCCTGCGAGAACTCTCGCGGCATCCGGGGAACCGATATCGGAGCTGGCCGCCAAGGCCGGCGAGCGCTTGCGACGCGAGTACTTCCTAAACGCAACCAACGAGGCGTTCGCGCGGTTGCGTGAGGATCCGGAGGCCTGGCAGCACGAGCTCGCGGAACGGGCTGAATGGGAACAGACGCTCGCCGACGGGCTGGATAAAGGTTAGGAGTGTCAATTCCTCCCAAGCGTGGTGATGTTTGGTACGTCGACCTTGATCCGGTTCGGGGCCGCGAGCAGGGCAGGACACGTCCGGCGCTGATCGTTTCAGCCGACAGCTTCAACGCTGGTCCCGCCGAACTCGTCATCGTCGTCCCGAATACTCGCGCTGTCTGCAATCTCGGCTCCCAATACTGTTTCACGGTAAGGGAGTCCAGTCGCGTGTAGGGGCGTGGACCCAGAGGGTGCCCCTCACGCCCGGTTCCCGCAGCCAGCGAACGTATGCAGCTTCCGAGCGCGGACGT
>JAUIIK010000149.1 GCA_030431755.1 Chloroflexia bacterium | reverse complement strand
GTTGGCGACAGCCTGGCCGGAACCCTTAAAAAGTTGGGAATTGTTAACGTTCAAGACCTGCTCTTCCATTTACCCACCAGGTACCTGGACAGAACATGGATGATAGACTGCGAACTCGTGAAGCTTGGATAGTTGAATATCATCGCCCGATGTCGTCGACTTCAACGTATGAAATGCACGATCCCGAAGGTAGACTCATTCTTCTCAATGACCGCGTTTGGCATTCGGAGATCCAACGCGACCATCCAATGCTTACCGGACGCATTGATGCCATCAGATCCACGATCGAGACACCTGATGTGATTTGTGAGGATGCCGACTATCCAGAACGGGACTGTTACTATCAGCGAGGGGCGCTACGTAGTTATCCACGGTTCTGGCTCAAAATCGTGGTCGCACCATCAAGGGAAGTGCTTGGCGCCGGTCACGTCCTGACAGCCTTCATCGTCAATGCAATCAAAGGATCGGAAGCCGTACGATGGCGAAAAAACACCTGAGGCCACTAGCCCTCCGGCATCCGGGTGAAGATCCGCGGCGCAAGGCAAGCCCCGTTGTCCGGTACAACCCCCGGACCGATTCGCTCTTGCTCTACCTCTACGGACAGCCGGAGGTGGCCATCAACGTCGATGTCGAAGACAGTTCAATGTACGTCATGGTCGACCCAGACACATGGGAACTCGTGGGTGTGCATATCCAGGCATTCAGGCAACGGTTCCTCGCGGAACATCCATATTACCTTGAGTACGATTTCGTCCAACGCCTGCTCAGTTCAGCCCCCGAAGAGGCCACGGTCGACGACCATTGGGCTGACCAGCAAGACGCAACAAGAGCGCTCGCCGAGCTCATTATGGGCAATCTCATCATCGAGCACGGAGCGCTCGCTGCATCCGGCTAGCCGCGACAGACCAAGCCATCGTCTCCGCACGCTTATCGCTTCTTAGATCTTGCCATCTCTCGTCAGCCGCACAATCGGCGTGCCCAGCGCCAGCTCGTCGTCGACAGTGGCGGCCTGGAGCTCGGCGGAGGCGGCGGTGACGTCGCGGTGGACCTGGGCGACATCGACGTTGGCGAAATGCCCATCGCGGTAGATGATGTTTCCAGCCACCATCGACAGGGTGACGTTGCGACCGGTCTCGGCGTAGACAAGGTTCGGAACCAGATTGCGAGCCGGCTCCAACAGCACTGGTAACAACGGCGGCTGTGTCAGATCGAGCATGATCAGGTCGGCTTCCTTACCGACCTCAAGTGACCCAACCCGGTCACCGATGCCGAGGACGGTCGCGCCTTCGATGGTTGCGCTGCGGAGCGTTGACCAGGCCGGCATCGGTAGCGGGCTGGTCGCAGCGATCTTGGCGTACATCGCCGTCGCCCGCATCTCGCTGAAGATGTTGTGCGAGTTGTTGCCCGGAGCCTGGTCCGAGCCGAGGCCGGCAACGCCACCATGTTCCTTGAAGCGCGCGATTGGCGGCATCACGCCGTCGATGATGCCGATCGAGTTCGAGCAGCAGACCATGCGGGCGCCACGCTCCGCGACCAGATCGACCTCTTCGTCCGTGGCGGTCGAGAGATGCACGGCGATCAGGTCCGGCCCGAGCAGTCCGATGGAGTCGAGAAAGGGGATCGCCCGGAGGCCGTAGCGCTCCAGCGTCGCATTGTTCTCGCGCGGGTCCTGAGCGACGTGCAAGTGCATCAACGCGCCGCGCCGCTGGGCTTCCGCCTGGATCTCCAGCAGCATCTCCCGTGAGAGGAAGTCGGCGGCGTGCGGGCCGAAGATGATCTTGATCCGGCCGTCGTCGTGGCCATCCCATTCATCGTGCAGCTGCTTCTCCGCCTGGAATGTCCGCTGGAAGGTCTCCTCGTCGAGCGGCGTCGGATCGCCCGGCTGCCAGCCCTGGGCGATCCACTGCTCGCGGTTGGCCCAGTTCAGGGCGCTGATGCCGTTGCAGAGCACGCCGCGGCTACCCATCTGGAGGTGCGACTGGATCAGGTCGTTCATCGGGCGGTTGTAGTCACCGAAGGTCGTCGTGCCGTTCATGACGCCCTCGATCAACGCCAGCAGCGTGCCAAGTGGAGCGTGAGCCGGGTTACTGTGGCGCAGCATCGGCGCGTAGGCCGAGGCCATCCAGGTCTCGACCTCCTGGGCCCAGCCTCGGCCGAGGACCGCCGACGAGTGCATGTGCGCGTCGACGAGGCCGGGCATGACCAGCCGGTCGGTTGCGTCGATGATCTCGCGCGCGTCACTGTCGACCTCGTCACGCGGACCGACGGCGACGATCTCTTTGCCTTCGATGGCAACCGCCCCATCGCGGATGAAGCCGACGCCATCCCCCTGCATCGTCAGCAGGTGGCCGCCAGTTATCAGTGTGTCGTACATCTTCCCTTACTCCCCAGCCCCTCTCCGATTGCTCCGCTGCGCGGGGAAACGGGGAGAAGGGCAGATATTCGCATTCTGCACTGGTTATAGCCGACGGGCTGCGCCCGCGATAGTTCCGCCGCAAGAATCCGATAGCGGCCGCCGCACAGCGCCACTACCGTGGAGCAGGAGGAGGTGGCGGATGGCGAATGCGAGTGATCGGGCGCGTTCAGCGCCGCATATGGGCAAGGTTGAGTGGCTGCTCCTGGTCACGCTGTCGGTGCTCTGGGGCGGCTCGTTCTTCTTTGGCGAAGTGATCCTGCGGAGTCTGCCGCCTTTTACGCTGGTGCTCGGGCGGGTGGCGATTGCGGCGCTGGCACTGAACGCTATCGTTCATCTGCGCGGCTACAAGATGCCGGGGAACCTGCGCGGCTGGCTGCCCTTCTTCGCGATGGGCACGCTCAACAACCTGATCCCGTTCAGCCTGATCTTCTGGGGGCAGACCCAGATCGCGAGCGGCCTGGCAGCCATCCTCAACGCGATGACCCCGGTCTTCACGATCATCCTGGCGCACCTGTTGACCACGGACGAGCGGCTCAACCCGCGCCGGGGCATCGGGACGCTCATCAGCCTGGCAGGGGTTATCGTGCTGATCGGACCGGCGGCTATGGACGGTGTCGGGCTGCAGGTCGTCGCCCAGCTTGCTGTGCTCGGGGCGACGCTCTCCTATGCCTTGGCCGGTATCTACGGACGCCGGTTCGCGGGCCAGCCGCCGCTGGTCACGGCCGCCGGGCAGGTGACGGCGACGACGCTACTGATGTTGCCGCTCGCGCTCCTCGTCGACCGGCCCTGGACGCTGGCCGGGCTCGCGCCGGCGACCATCTGGGCGTTGCTTGGCCTCGGGATGCTCAGCACGGCGTTGGCCTACATCATCTACTTTCGGATTCTCGCCGTGGCCGGCGCGACGAATCTCCTGCTCGTCACCTTCCTGATTCCAGTGAGCGCCATCGCGTTGGGAGTCGTGGTCCTGGGCGAGACCTTCAGCGCATTCCAGCTGATTGGGATGGCCGTCATCGCGCTCGGGCTGGTTGCGATCGACGGGCGCGCGCTGGGTATAGCCAGACGCGGCTCCAGCAAGCTGGGCCATACGGAGCCGGACGCGGAAGCTGTCCGGGCGCGATAGGATTCCATGAACACTCGGCCGGCGCACAGCGACGCAACACGACGATACTCGCGCTCCGGCATTCACCTTGCGAGGCACGCGCCGTGGCATGTTGTTGACGCTTCTCAGCATCTCACTGGGCTCGGTCCTGATCTTCTTCGCCGTCCGCGACATCCTGCTAACGCTCATGACGGCGACGGGACGCGGAGCGATCAGCCGCTGGTTCATGGCCGTCGTCTGGCGAGCGATGCGGCCACTCGTCGCCCGCTGGCGGCCCTACCGCGAGCTGGCCGGGCCGCTAGCGTTTCTGTCGGTTATTGGTATCTGGACGGCGATGATCGTCGTAGGTTGGGGGTTGATCTACTGGCCGTTCCTGCCCAACGAATTCCTCGTCGACTTCGGCCTCGACCTTGAACGCGACAGCCCGGAGAACTTTCTGACGGCGCTCTACTTTTCGATGGTCGTGCTGGCGACGCTTGGTTTCGGCGACATCGTGCCGACCGGCGAGTGGTTGCGGCTGCTGGTCCCGCTCGAGGGGCTAATCGGCTTCGGGCTACTGACGGCAGGCATCAGCTGGTTCCTCTCGATCTTCCCGGCGCTTTCCCGCCGCCGCCGGCTGGCGCACCAGATCACGCTGGTGCGGGAAGCGGAAGACGAATCGGTCGACAAGTGGAAGTCCGAGGCGACCACCACGCTACTCGATTCCTTCTCTACCCAGCTGATCGACATTCGCAGCGATCAGATCCAGTTCCCGGTGATCTACTACTTCCGCGATGCCGACCCGAAGTCCGAGCTTGTGCCGAACCTACGCTACCTCCTGGAGCTGGCCGGCCAGGTGCGGCAGGAGCACAACGAGATCGGCAGCTCACTGCACCTGCACCAGCACATGCTGCGCCGCGCTGTTCATGACTACATTCTGACGATTACAACGCAATTCTTCGAGGCTGAGAGTGGCGATCCCGACGAGCTGCTCGACCTGCTCGCCCGCGAGCACGTTTGATCCGCCACAAGAGAACCGGGCGGCGAGTTGATCTCGCGGCCCGGTTGCTCCTGTCTATCAGGGGCTGATAGTCATTACAGGAGAATTAGAATCAGCAGGATAATGAGGATCAAAGTCAGGAATCCTCCGCCGATGTAGATGCTCATGCTTGTGCCTTCCTTGTCTGGTTGAAGCTCGTTTGTTCGTTACGTGTTTCCAATGGCTGCTGCCGATAGCCTACTCGGTGAGCGTTGGCGCGATTTCTTCGATCGCTTCCTCAGCGCCCCGGAGCTCGACGAGGCCGAGCGCCCAGAGCAGGATGACGAAGAGAAACGCGGCCGCAACGACACCGACTGGACTCACGCCCCAGCCCCGGCTATATGGCCAGGCCGGGATCGCCGCAATGAGCGCGAACAACAGCACGATCAAAAGCAAAGCCCACAGTGTCATCTCTACTCTTCCTCCCTTCGTGAACTACGGCGCGGCAGTGGGTTCGACCACATCGCTTGCGCCACCCAGGTCGACAACTCCGCTCCCAAGCGCCCCGATGATCAGGATCACCACGAGCAGGACCAGGAGGATCCAGAGAAACTGCGCGGTAAAAAAGCTCGCGGCAGGATCGCGCTGCTCGACAACGACTTCGCGTTCGGGCGGCGGATCTTCCCGTTCGACATGGATATGGACATCTTGACGTTCCGACATTGAGAGAACTCCAGATCACTTCGCGAGCGCATGCTGCCAAGCGGACGAGCGCTCACTCTCGCCGGGCGCTTCCAGCTCGTCAGGTAGCTCCCGAATGAGAGGGCTATGCGGCTCGTCCGCCAGCGTTTCATAGTTGATGTTGAGGGTGAAGCGGTGTGTGATAGGGTCGGGCTTTAGCGCCTCCAGCGGTACAGCAAAGAGCTTGTCACCAAGCCCCAGGAAACCGCCAAACGACAGCACGGCATAGCCCACCCGGTTATCATCGAGATCAATCATCAATTCTTCGATCTTGCCGAGCGGATGCCCGGTAACATCACGGACCGAACCGCCGATCATCGTCGACAGGGGCGTAAGCCTGGGGCGTCGCCTGGTTGGATTGGGAACTGCGATCATTCACTCATCTCACTTTCGTCTTTGAGCCGTCCCGTGAACCACAAGGGCAGAACGACTCACCCAAGAATCGTAGAAGCAGGTGGTGGGAGGTGACATGCATCGATACACACGTCGCTGGCACACATGCAGGCACGACTGTGCTTCGCGCAGCATCAAGCGGAATGAACTGCGCAAATTGTGCTTTTCGGTCGGAATCTCGCGTGTATGGCAACTTGATCTATTGAGAGTGAAGTGATGAGCGAGCTGCCGACGCTCCCCCAGCTGTCAACCGTCGTCCGGAAGGCGCGGCAAGCCGGGCACTGCTGCTTCACTCCCGGCGACTTCTGCTATCGCTGGGCAACCGAGACGCAACCAGGTATCCAGCCGGACATGTGGGTGCTGCGCTCCATTGGCTTTTGCTGGTTGAGCGGGCGCGATCTGCACATCGTTACGATGGCCGAGGTCTCACTCCAGCACGCCCATGAAATAGTCGCCTGGGGCGAGCGCCGCCTATCCCAGGCAGGTGGCACAGAGCTATCGATCCCGGTGAACACCAGGATGCCGTCACTGGAAGCGGCGCTGACCGAACGGGGGTATCTGCCGGGCGATCCGGAGCTGCTAACGCGTGTCCGGCCGCTGGCGGCTCTACCTGGAAGCACACCGATTCCGGGCGGTTATCGCGTCACGACGCTCGCGCAGGCGGAGCAGCCGGATCGTTGGCGAGCGGCTTACCAGGCAGCGTTCGAGCCGGAAGAGATCACCCCCGAAAGCCGGGCGGCGATCGCCCGCAGCCCGCTTTACCGTCCAGAGTTGGACCTGGTCGCGCTCGATGAGCGGGGCGACATCGCCGCCTTCGCGCTGGCCTGGTTCGACCCCGAGAGCGCCTCCGGCTGTTTCGAGCCGATCGGCTGCCGCCCACGCGATCAGCGGAGTGGCCTGGCGCGGGCACTGCTCGTTGAAGGACTGAGCCGGCTACGCGCATTCGGCGCAGAACACGCCTACATCACGACAACCCGACGCCGCAGACCAGCCAACCAGCTCTACGCAGCGCTTGATTTTCGAGTGGACGGGATCTGCCGCACCTGGCGTCGGCCAGCGCACACCGGCCTGCGCTGAAGTTGGCCGCTCACAGCATCGTAGAGGCGGAGATCCTCACACCTATCACGCAGCAAATAGGGTGCATAATGGCGCGCTGTGAGGCATTCCATAGGCGTTAGCAATGCGCTAGATGCGTTCGGCCTGCTCGAGCAACTCATATGGCAGTGCTTTCGTTGCGCCCAGTATTTCGATTCCGAGCATCCTGCCCTTCTTTGTGACGTCAATGACGACCATGCCGTTGACGCCGCGTTCTTCAAGCACAACCTGCCTTGCCGGTGGTGTCGTGGCCGACGGTTCGAGATAGATATAGGCAGCGTTCGCGCTGCGGTCGAAGGTCACTCGAAGTTCCGCCATGCTTGGGGGTTCCTTTCCCAGATTTGGACATCAGCCGAGTCCTCAGATGCGCGGGAGGGTCTGAGGGAAGATCTCGTCTTCGGACTTGCCCTGCCAGTTGCGGGCGGCGATGGTGGCGCGCTGTTTCGCGCCGACGCGCTCGCCTATGTCGAGAAGCCAGGCTTCGTTGATGGAAGTGTGCCAGCCATCCTCGATGACGATCCGGCCGTTGACCAGCACCGTGTCGATGTCAGCGGCGCTGGCTTCGTGAATCAGCGCCAGAATCGGGTCGATGACTGGGCCGACGTGAAGCTTGCGGAGATCCGCGATGAAGATATCGGCTTTCGATCCCGGCGCGATCCGGCCCAGGTCGGCGCGGCCCAGCGCGTCGGCACCGGCTACGGTCGCGGTGTAGTAAAGGTCACGGGTGTGTGCGGCGGCCCAGTCGCCGGTCACGATCTTCGCGATGTACGCGCCAAGCCGGATCTCCTGGAGGAAGTCGCGCGGCAACGTATCGGTGCCAAAGGTCATCCGAATGCCGGCGTCGAGGTAGCGCTGGAAGCTCTCCATCGCGATACCCCGCCGGGCGAAAACGCTGACCGAGTGGGCGACCGCGGCGCCACCTGTGGCGATCAACGCCAGGTCGTCGCCAGGTGGCATCGCCGTCATGCGGTGGCCGCTGGTGTAGATGCAGTGACCGAGGATCATGCGCGGCGTCAGCAGCCCGAGGTCGTGCAGGTGCTGGATCGGCGTCCGGCCGGTACGCCGGAGCAGCTCGTGGAACTCGAAGCCGGCCTGGGCCGCGTGGACCGAGATCGGCACATCCAGCGTCTCGGCCGCCGCCTGGCTGTCGCGCAGTAGCTCCGAGGTGCAGTTGTCGAGCCGTGCCGGGATCAACGCGCCACGCAGCCGCCCGTCGTGGTCGCCATCGCGCGCTTCGATGAAGGCCAGCGCCCGCTCGAAGCCGGCCCGCCCGGCCGTCTCGTCCCAGTGGTAGCGGAATGCGCCGCTGTCGGGATCGAGCACCCAGGTAGCGTCCTCGTAACCGGGACCGGCATAGCAACGGATGCCGGACTCACCAACGAGATCGCCAAAGAGCTCCATGTCGCCGATCGCGCCGCCGATTTCGAGAAATGTCGTGACGCCGGACTTCAGTAGCTCGACCTGCGGGTAGAGCCCCGCCGCGCGGCGTTCTTCGTCAGTCCAGGCAGGGCCGCTATTGGCCATGGTCGCCGTCGATGCCGAAGCGAAGAGCATGCCCGAGTTGTAGTAGCCTGGCGCGCCTTTGTCGGTCATCAGCACCTGGGTATCGATCCCGGCGTGGACGTGACAGTTGACGAAGCCCGGCGAGACGAGCTTGCCTCCGGCGTCGATCACGGTGTCAGCCGGACCGGGATCAGCGCGGGTGACCGCTGCCACCCGGTCATCTTCGATCACCACATGCGCCCCCGGCATCAACGCATGTCCTCCCTCATGCCAGACGACCACATCGCCGCCCTGAATCACCGTTCGTCCCATGCTCGCTACCCATTCGATCACTACTCTCGACCGCAGCCCGAAACGATACTGCACCGCGCCTCCAGCCGGGCAAGCAGCAGCAGCGTCGTATAGTTCCGGCACGACACCACACGCACGTCTGGAAGCGGGCAAGGGGGCAGAGATGGGCAAGAAAGACGCGAACATCGTGCTCGGTATCGATATCGGGGGCTCGGGGATCAAAGGCGCCCTGGTCGATGTTGAGGCTGGGGAGCTCGTTGAGGACCGCTACCGGATTCCGACGCCGCAACCATCGAAGCCGAAGAAGGTCGCCAAGGTCGTCAAGCAGATCACCGATCATTTCAGCTGGGATGGCCCGGTCGGCGCAACCTTCCCGGCGATTCTCCGCGACGGCGTCGCCTACTCGGCCGCGAACGTCCACAAGAAATGGGTAGGGACCGACGGCCGCACGCTCTTTGAGGAACGCACCGGCCTGCGCTTCGAGCTGATCAATGACGCGGACGCGGCCGGCATCGCCGAGATGACCTATGGGGCAGGCAAGGGCCGCAAAGGGACGGTGCTGATGCTGACGCTCGGCACCGGCATCGGCAGCGCGCTCTTCTACGACGGCGTGCTGGTGCCGAACACGGAGCTCGGCCACCTGATCTTCAAAGGCTCCGACGCCGAGCATTACGCTGCCGAGAGCGTGCGGGATGACAAGGATCTGAGCTGGAAGAAGTGGGGTAAGCGCGTCGGCCGCTACCTCGACCATGTCGAATTCCTCTTCAGCCCAGATCTCATCATCATCGGCGGCGGCGTCTCGAAGAAGCACGAGAAGTATTTCCGCTACTTCGACACCGAGGCGCAGGTCGTGCCGGCCGAGATGCTCAACGAAGCCGGCATCATCGGCGCGGCACTCGTCGCCCACCGGAACGGGTGAAATAGGTTGTAGGTTGCCTGGTACCCACGATAGCGGTTAATGAGAAGAGCGACCCGACCCGCGCCAGCCTTCACTAACAAACTACCTATTACGTACTACAACCTACTTCACAGCCTCGCTAGCAGCAGCCGCCATCGGGGCAACAGTCGGCGTCGCAGCAGTCCTCGTCGCTCGCGCCGGGGTCAACCGCCCAGAAGTGTCGCTCGATCATCGTCGTAGCTCCTTTCGGTGAGCCATCTCGCGAATACTCCGGCCCAATTGAGCCGGTCGCTCAGGTAGACGGCGATGTGTCGGTTTGGACGCACATTTCGGGAATGGTCCCGCCGTCCTGCGTCCTTTTTCACCGCCCTGCGTCTACTATTGGGATGAAGGAGCGCGATTGATGACGACGGCTGACTTCAACGAAGTTCTCGAAGCACACTACGAACGCTTGCGGCGGTTCGTCCGCAGCCGCGTCTCGAACCCGGAAGAGGCGGACGATCTGGTCCAGGAGATCTGCCTGCGGGCCGTGAGCCGGCTCGACACGTTGCGCGATGAGGCGCGGGCCGAGAGCTGGCTCTATCAGATCGCCAGGAACGCGATTGTCGACCACTACCGCCGTGCCCGGCTGGAGAGCGCCTTGCCGGAGGATCTCGTTGATAGCGAAGCCTATGCACACTATGACAGCCCCAACCTCGCTGACTGTCTCCCCGGCCTGCTCGATGGGTTGCCGGAGTCGGACCGCGAGGCGCTACGCCTGACGGCTATCGATGGCATGAAACAGCGCGAGCTGGCGGAGCGGCTCGGCCTCTCGCTCTCCGGGGCGAAGTCGCGGGTGCAGCGTGCGCGCAACCGGCTTCGGACGATGATCGTTAGCTGTTGTCATCTGGAAATGGACACCCTGGGCGGCATCATCAACATCCAGCCCGTCGACGGCTGGCCACCGGGGCAGTGCGGACCGGGCTGCTCCTCCTGCTAGGCGGGCGACGGCTGCCCAGCCTCCTCAGCGTGGGGGCCTTGCCCCGTCCGCGCAGCGAGAATCAGCAGGACAACGCCGGCGACCAGCGCCGCGAAGACCGGCAACGAGCAACAGCTGATCGACACCGACACCGAACAGCAATTGACCAGCGGCTGCTGCCGTGGCTTTCTCTCCGGCCAGAAACGCTTCATGCCCGCCTCCATCGCTTGCCCGGCACGCTCATGCAATCCTGATCCTACGACGGTTTGCGGGCCACGAGCAGAAAGCGGTGGTTGCGGACATCGACGTAACCCTCGCGGCCGATCCGCTGGTGCAGCTCCCAGAGCCGCTCTCGGTAACCCTCAACGCTGAAGTCCTCAATCTGCCAAGGGATGGCTTTGAGGTAGTAGACGATAGCGCCGATGTCGAAGTACCGGGTGAAGGTGAACGCGTCCCGCGCATCGACGATCTCCCAGCCTGCCGCGCGCAGCTCGTCGTCAGCATAGGCTAGCGTCCAGTGGGCGTAGGGATGGCTCGTGTCAGCGCCGAGCAGGTGATTGAGATCCAGGTCGTCCTCGCCACCGACCTGATGGGTAATGAACGCGCCGCCCGGCTGCGTCACACGCAGTATCTCGACCGGGTCGTACTCCTCATGCCGGTTGATGATTAGGTCGAACGCTGCGTCCTCCAGCGGCAAGGGCTTGCCGGACTCGACCGCCTGGACCGTCACGCCAAGGGCCTCCAGCCGCTCGCGCGCGACCGGGACGTTGGGCGGATACCCTTCGGTCGCCACGGTCTTCTCCGGCAGCGGTTGGAGCGCGGCCAGGAACTCGCCACCGCCGGTGCCCATGTCGAGCAACGCGCTCGCGCTACGGACCAACGGCAGAATGATGCTGGTGTAGTTCCAGTCCCACGGGGCGGTCTTCGAGCGCCCGGAGTCGGAGATATACGAGAAGTCCCAGCCGCTGAATGGCGCATCGGCATCCTCCAGCAGGATCTCGAATGCCTCACGCTCGCTGATCA